>NZ_JBJGYW010000006.1:0-187388 GCF_054050215.1 Geodermatophilus sp. SYSU D01186
GTTCTATTGCGAGACAAGCCTGGGGCAGCGGGCCCCGCCGGCGGAAGGGGTCCGCCGGGGCGGTGGGGCGCGGGCCGGCCGCGGCGGGTCCCGCGGCCGCGACCGGGAGGGCAGCCGTGACCGCGACGGCGGCCGGGACCGCGGCCGGCCGTCGTCCCGGGGCGGGGGCCGCAGCACCGGCACGGTGTCGTGGTTCAACGCCGAGAAGGGCTTCGGCTTCATCACCCCCGACGACGGCAGCGCCGACGTCTTCGTGCACTTCTCCGCGATCGCCGACACCGGGGGCTACCGCAGCCTCGACGAGGGCCAGCGGGTCGAGTACGAGGCGACCCAGGGGCAGCGCGGCCCGCAGGCCGAGGACGTCCGCCCCGAGGGCGGGAGCGGCGGCGGGCGCGGCCGCGACACCGGGTACCGCGACTCCGGGTACCGCGACTCGGGCTACCGCGACTCCGGCCCGCGCGGCGGCGGGGCTCCCCGTGGCGGCGGTGGCGGAGGCAGCAGCACCGGCACGGTCAAGTGGTTCAACGCCGAGAAGGGCTTCGGGTTCATCGAGCCCGACGACGGCGGCCCCGACGTCTTCGTGCACTTCTCCGCGATCGCCGACCAGGGCGGTTACCGCAGCCTCGACGAGGGCCAGCGGGTGCAGTACGAGGCCAGCCCCGGCCAGCGCGGCCCCCAGGCCGACTCCGTCCAGGGCATCTGACACCCGGCCCGGCGCGGCGGTCCCGACCCCCGCGCCGGGCCGCCCGCCTCAGCCGGGCGGCGCCTCGGCCGGGCGCCCCGCCGCGGGTGCCGCCGCGCCCTGCGGTGGCGCGCGCTGGAAGAGGACGTAGAGGTACACCAGCGCCGGGAGCAGGAGCAGCGAGCCGCCCAGGAGCGCCACCAGCACCGCGACGAGGGTGGCCCGCCCGCCGGCGGCCTCCTCGATGGTCAGGTCGGGGACGAGCACGTACGGGTACTGGGCCACGGCCCAGCCGACGAGGATCGCGGTGACCGCCAGCGCCGACGCCGCCCGGGCCGGCACGTACCGCCGGGTGGCGAGCAGGCCCAGCGCGGCCAGCCCCGCGGCGACCGACAGCGCCACCACCGGCAGGGCCCGGCCGGTCAGCCCCTCGAACAGCAGCGGCGCGTCGGCCCGCAGCACGAACAGCCCCGCGATGCCGGCCGCGCCGGTCACGGCGGCCGTACCCAGGGCGCGGGTCCGGAACTGCGAGGCCAGCTCGTCGGCCCCCTCGCGCCGGGCGTCCGCGCAGAGGAAGACCGCCGCCAGGTAGGCGCAGACCAGCACCGCCAGCACGCCGCCGAGCGCGGACGTCGGGTTCACCCAGCTGGTGAGGACGTCGCCGGCCGCGATGCCCGGCGGCACCCGCCCGGAGGCCACCCCGCCCACGACCGCCCCGAGGAAGTACGGCGTGGCCAGCGACGACAGCGCGAAGCACGCCCCGAGGAAGCGGCGCAGGCCGAGGGTGCTCACGCTCTTGCGGAAGGCGAACGCCGCGCCGCGGGCGATCATCCCGAACGCGGCGAGGGTCAGCGGGATGTAGAGGGTGGTCACCACCGCGGCGAACGCCCCGGGGAACGCCGTCCACAGGACGACGAGCACGAAGATCAGCCAGACGTGGTTGGCCTCCCAGATCGGGGCGATCGAGCGCTCGATCAGGCCCCGCTGCGGGCCGCCGCGCCGGGTGCCGCCGGCCAGCAGGTCCCAGATGCCGGCCCCGAAGTCCGCACCACCGAAGATCCCGTAGGCGATCAGGCCGACGAACATGACGCTGAGCACCGCGTCGGCCAGCGTCATCGCACCGCCATCTCGCCGGCGTCCCGGTCCGGCGGCGGGGCGTCGCGCTCCTGCGGGGCCGGGGTGGCGGAGCTGCGTGCCAGGCGGCGCAGCACCACGACGGTGAACGCGGTGAGCAGCACGTAGACGACGACCACGGCGTAGAAGCCGAGGTAGAGGCCGGGCGCCGGGCTGACGGCGTCGGCGGTGCGCAGGATGCCGTACACCGTCCACGGCTGGCGGCCCACCTCGGTGGTGACCCAGCCGGCCTCCATGGCGACGATCGCGGCGACGCCGGAGACCGCCACCGCGCGGAGGAACCACGGGGTGCCGGGCAGGCGCCGGCGCCGCCACCACACGAGGCCGAACCACAGGGCCAGCAGCAGCAGCGCCGTGCCGAGGCCGACCATCACGTCGAAGGCCAGGTGGACCACGTTGACCGGGGGCCGCTGGTCGGGCGGGAACTCCGCCAGGCCGGTCACCACGCCGTCCGGGTCGTGGTGGATGAGCAGCGACAGCCCGTTGGGGATCTCCACCGCGTAGCGCATCTCGCCGTCGACGAAGACGCCGCCGATGGACAGGGGCGCCCCGGCGGTGGTCTCGACCAGCCCCTCCATCGCGGCCAGCTTGGCCGGCTGGTTCTCGGCGACGGTCTGGGCGATCCAGTCCCCCACGACCACTTGCACGGGCGCGGCCACGGCCGCGAACGCCAGCGGGAGCAGGAGCCCGGCGCGGTGCCGGGCGTCGCGCCGGCCGCGCAGCATGCCGACGGCGTAGACCGACGCGACGGTGAAGCCGGTGACCATGTAGGCGGCCAGCAGCATGTGCACCACCTGGGGCCAGGTGGACGGCCCGAACATGGCCGCCCACGGCCGCGCGTCGACCACCCGGCCCGCGTCGTCGAGCCGGAACCCGGTCGGGTTGTTCATCCACGCGTTGGCGGCGACGACGAAGAACGCCCCGGCCATGCCCGAGACGACCATCGGGAGTGCGCTCGCCATGTGCGCCCGGGGCGGCAGCCGGTCCCAGCCGAACAGGTAGACGCCCACGAAGATCGCCTCGATGAAGAAGGCGAACCCCTCCAGCACGAACGGGAACCCGTAGACCTCGCCGAACCGGTCCATCAGACCCGGCCACAGGATGCCCATCTCGAACGACAGCAGGGTGCCCGACACCGCGCCGGCGGCGAACAGCACGCCCATCGCCTTCGCCCACGTCCGGGCCAGGCCGCTCAGGACGGCGTCCCCGCGCCGGTGCCCCAGCCACTCGGCGACGACGGTGATCAGCGGGAACGCGACCCCGAAGCAGGCGAAGACGATGTGCCAGCCCAGCGACAGGGCCATCTGCATGCGCGCGGGGTAGAGGTTCTCGGCCGCATCGGCCAGCAGTACCGAGGGATCCACGACGCGGCTCCGCTCTGGGCGTCCCGGGTCTAGCGTCGGGTGATGACGATGCCACCGCCCCCGGCGCCGCAGCCACCCTCGCCGTCACCGTCGCCGATGGACCCCGTGTCCCCGCCCGGCCCCGCCCCGGTGCCGCAGCCGGGCCCCACCGACCCCACGGCGCCCCCACCGGAGCAGCCGCCGCCGGTCTGAGCAGGGTCGTCAGGGGCCGCGGTCACCGGTCCCCGGTCGGACCGGCAGCCGGAACGCCAGGACGGCGAGCGCCACCGCGGCCAGCGACACCAGGCTCAGCGTGACCGTCTGCAGAACCTCGTCGCTGGTCGACTCGAGCACGTGCACGTGCTGCTGGTGGTACAGCTGGTGCGGCAGGTAGGCCACGACGGCGGCCAGACCGGTGGCCCGGGCCAGCCAGACACCGCCGGTCAGCAGGGCCACCAGCGCCACGACGCCCACGGCGAGGTTGCCCTGCCCGACGTCGCGCAGCAGGTGCTCGTTGTACGGGCCGTCCACGTCGACCCAGTGCCGCCCGAAGCCGGGGAAGTCGCGGAAGAAGGACGCCGGGGCGAGCGCCTGCCACGCGCCGACGGTGAGGCCGAAGACGGCGAACCAGGCCAGCAGGCCGGTGACCGTGCGGCGCACCGGGCGTTCAGCCGTTCGCCGCGCGCGCCACCGCGGACCGGCCCCGGGCCGCCGCGGGGGCGTGCTCGGGCAGCACGCCGATCCCGATGACGCGGGCCGGCAGGCCCTGCAGCACCGGGTGGCGGGCGAGCACCCGCAGCACGCGGGGCGTGCCGACCGCACGGTCGCCGGCCAGCACCCGGCTCAGGAAGCGGGTCTGGATCTGCCGCTGCAGGAACTGGGTGACGACGGTCGGGAGCAGCCGCCGCCGCCGCACCCGGGCGAGGTCCCGCGGCCGGACCGCGCCGCTGCGCAGGGGGCCGGCCAGCAGGCGGGCCGCCGCGGCGGCGTCCTGGACGGCGAGGTTGATGCCGACGCCGCCGATCGGGGACATCGCGTGCGCGGCGTCCCCGACGATCAGCAGCCCGGGCCGGTGCCAGCGCCGCAGCCGGTCCACCCGCACGGTGAGCACCCGGACGTCGTCCCACCCGCCCAGCGCGGCCACCGCGGCGGGCATCGCCGGCAGCAGGCGCGCGAGGTCGGCGCGGAACGACTCGAACCCGGCCGCCTGCAGCCGGGCGTAGCCGCCCTTGGGCACGAGGTACGCCGACTGCCAGTAGTCCCCGCGGTCCAGGAGGATCAGCAGCCGGCCGCGGGTGACCCGGCCGGCCCCGCCGAACTGCGGGCCCCCGTCGCCGGGGAGCTTCGGCAGCCGGGTCCACAGCACGTCCATGGGTGCGCCGAACTCGCGCAGCCGCAGGCCGGCGGCCGCGCGCACGGTCGAGTGCCGGCCGTCGGCGGCCACGGTCAGCGTCGCGCGGACCTCGTGCTCCGCCCCGTCCGGGGTCCGGTACCGGACGCCGCGCACCGCGCCGTCCTCGACCAGCAGGCCGACCACCTCGGCGTCCATGCGCAGGCCGAAGGACGGCAGCTCCCGCGCGCGGTCGGCGAGGAAGTCCAGCAGGTCCCACTGCGGCACGAAGGCCACGAAGGGGAACCGACCGGGCAGCCGGCCGAAGTCGGCGAGGACGAACGTGCCGTCGTCGGTGGTCACCCCGAGCCGGGTGACCTCCTGGTGGGGTAGCCGCAGGAACTCGTCGGCCAGGCCCAGCTCGTCGAGCAGCCGCAGCGTCGAGGGGTGGACGGTGTCACCGCGGAAGTCGCGCAGGAAGTCGCCGTGCTTCTCCAGCACGACGACGTCGACCCCCTGCCGGGCCAGCAGCAGGCCGAGCACCATCCCCGCCGGGCCGCCACCGGCGATGCAGCAGGTCACGGACTCGACGGCCATCGCGGCCTCCCCTCGCCCCGACCAGCGTCGACCAGTGACCGCGGCCGGGGCAAGGGAGTTCGTCAGCGGCCGGGCGGCAGGACCAGTCGGGTGCCCTCGGCGCGGGTGAAGCTGGCCGCGTCGTCCGGGTCACCCTCGCCGGTCCAGCGGGCCACCCCGGGGTAGGCGTAGACCGGGCGGGTCTGGGTGACCTCGCCGTCCTCCGCCGTCCGGACGGCGCGGATCTCCTCCGGGGCGGTGCCCTGCTCGACCCACGCGACCAGCGCCTCGAACTGCCCGGTCGGCTGCGGCCCGGCCCCGCCGCCGCAGTGCCCCACGCCGGGGGCGAGGAAGAGCCGGAGGAACTCGTCGGTGCGCTCGTCACCCATCCGCGCCCGGACCCGCTCGTGGTAGTCGACGGTGCCCTGGAACGGGATGCCGAAGTCGGCCGCGCCGTGCCACAGCAGGGCCTTGCCGCCGCGGTCGGCGAACGCCGACAGGTCGGGGTCGTCGGCGGCGAGGACGGCGGAGTACATCTCCACCGACCGGTCGAAGTAGGCCTCGAACGCGTCGTGCGTGAGCGTGCGCCAGTCCCAGGCCGGGTCCTGCTCGAGGAACAGGCCGATCCACCACAGGTCGAAGACGAACGGCTGCCCGACGAGCTCGCCGTCGACGACCGCGGTGTCGTGCAGCCCGGCGAACGGGGCGCCCGGCGCCAGCCCGTACCAGAGGAACCCACCGTCCCGGCGGCGCGGGCCCTCGCCGATCCGCCGGATGACCTCCACCTCGGCGGCGGTCAGCTCGCCGTCCGGGGTGGGCAGCCCGACGAGCGCGTCGAGGTCCGGACGGGCGGCCAGCGGGTCCCCCACCACGCGGTCACGGACGCCGTCGCCGACGGGGTCGCACTGCTCGACGATCGCGTCCAGCGCGGCGGCGAACTTGGCCGCCGACACGAAGGTGCCCGACTCCAGCATCACCAGCTGGCCCCAGATCTGGCCGACCTGCATCCGCGGCCAGTTGATGGCGGGCGCGCCCGAGAGGACGCCGTCGTAGTCACCCGGGTACCGCTGGGCCTCCATCAGCCCCTGCCGGCCGCCGGTCGAGCAGCCGTTGAAGTACGAGTACGCCGGCGCCTCGCCGTAGTAGGCGGTGACGACGGCCTTGGCCGCGACCGTCATGTCGTGGATGCCGAGGTGGCCGAAGTCCCGGATCGCCTGCCAGTCCAGCCGCCCGCGGGCGTCGAGGGCGAAGGACGCGGTGCCGTCGGCGTGCCCGGCGTCGGTCGCGGCGCACGCGTAGCCGGCCCGCAGCGGGTCCAGCAGGAACTCCGGCGAGCCGCCGAGGAAACCGCCCCCGCCGACGCCCTGGAACCGCCCGTTCCAGGCCTCGGCGGGCAGGTGCACCCAGACGGTCACGCGGTCACCGGCCGGCGGGTGCGTGACGGTCAGCTGCACGCGGCAGGACGCGGGCGTCGTCGCGTCGCCCGGGTGGTCGACCACCGAGTCGACGGTCGTGTTCGGGAGCGACAGCGAGGCGAGACGGCGAGGGTCCCCAGAGGCCGGCATGCCCTCGACCCTGGCAGCGGGCGGTGACCGGCGTCACGCCGGCTTCCGCCCGCGGGAACGGTCAGCCGGCCGGCACCCGCGGCACGGGCCGCACCTCGCGGGCACCGGCCAGCTCGTGCCCGGCCTCGCAGACCAGGGCCAGGTGCACCGGCTCGCCGCAGTCGCGGTGCCGCAGCTCCAGCGGGGTCTCGCCGTCCTCGGCGAGGTACCGGTCGCCCCACTCCATCAGCGCGACCAGCGTCGGGTAGAGGTCGACGCCCTTCTGGGTCAGCCGGTACTCGTGGCGCTGCCGCTCCCCCTCGGCCTGGTACGGCACCCGGTGCAGCACGCCCTGGGCCACCAGCGTGGCCAGCCGGTCGGTGAGCACCGCCCGCGGGGCGCCGAGCACCCGCTGGAAGTCGGCGAACCGGCGCACGCCGAGGAACGCCTCGCGCAGCACCAGCAGGCTCCACTTCTCCCCGACGACGGCCAGTGTGCCGGCGACCGAGCACCGGGACCGGTCCCACACGGCTTCGCTCACGGTCTCAGCGTACCCAGCTGAGTTCACTTGACGAACCTCTTCGAGCGGAGCAGAGTTCACTTCGCAGACTCAGGAGGTGGACGTCATGTCCCGACTGCTCACCCGGCTCTCCGCACACCGCCGGACCCGGGCCCGCCTGCGCGAGGAGCGCGCCTTCGCCCGCGCGCTCGGCACCGCCCCGACGACGGAGTCCGCGCACGAGCTGCGCTCGCTGGCCACCCGCTGCTGACGCCGCTCAGGCCGGCGGCCGCAGCTGCCGGTAGATGCGCGCGAGGTCGGGCAGCTGGTGGTGGGCGTTGAGCCCGCTCGGGTTCGGCACCACCCACGTCACCGCTCCCCCGAGCCGCTCCTCCTGGCGACCGGCGACCGCCCGCGGCCGGCCGAACGCCTGCCGCCACGCGGTGATGCCCAGGACGGCGAGCACCCGCGGCCGGTGCCGGGACACGAGCTCGGCCAGCGCCACCGCGCCCTCCCGCAGCTCCTCGGGAGTCAGCTCGGCGGCGGCACGGGAGGGCCGGTCGACCAGGTTGGTCACGCCCAGCCCGTAGCGGAGCAGCTCGCCGTCCTCCTCCGGCCTCAGCCGCCGCGGCGTCAGCCCCGCCAGGTGCAGCGCCGGCCAGAACCGGTTGCCGGGACGGGCGAAGTGGTGCCCGCGCGCCGCCGACACCAGCGAGGGGTTGATGCCGCAGAACAGGACGTCGAGGTCGTCGGCCACCACGTCGGGCAGCGGCTTGGCCGGCACCCGGCGGAGCCTAGGTCTCGTCGGGCGACCACGCGCGCCGCGGCTGGTGCCGGCGTCCCCCTACGGCGACACGGATCGCTCAGGGCTCGCGGGGTGTCGCCTCCGCCGGCGTCGCGCCAGGACCAGGAGCAGTTCGGCGACCATCGACCCCACGAGGACGACGGCCGCCCAGAGCCACTCGCCCTGAGCCAGCACGGTGACCGCGCCGATGGTGCCCGCCACGCCGAGCAGGAGCGTGGGCCGGTCGACGGACGCCTGGGGCCGGGTCACGCCGGCCATGGTCTCCCGAGATCACTGCCGCAAGCCGCCGTCAGACACCTGAACGGGTGGCAGCCGTCCCCGCGGGAACGCGGAGCAAGGCCGGTCGCTTGACGACGTTCCCGCGGGAACGTCGTCAGCCCCGGGCCTCGGCGCCAGGGGGGTGGGCCTACGCCGAACCGTCCGAGATCGGGCCCCTACGGACTACCGGCTCCGTGGTCCGCGCCGGAGTCGTCCTGCGCATCCTTTCTGCGGCCAGCGGACCGCGCCCTCCGCGCGCGGTGGAGGGCCACGACCGCAAGGGAGATCTGGAGGAGCCCGATGGGCGAGACGAACCCTCCCCAGAGCGGAGACCGTCCAGGGAAGACCACGCCGCGCTTCCATCCAGCCGCCGCCGGGGACAGCGTCAGGTAGAGGAGGCCCGCGATCGCGGCCCGACGCGGGATGCGCTCGCGCCTCCATCGCCGCCACTGCGCTGGTCGCCGGCGGAAGTAGTGGGCGATCCCCAAGGCGACGAGCCCGTTGCCCAGGTTCATCAAGCCCGGGCCGGCCGACACCCCCGACCGGCCGCGCAGGCGACGCACGATCGGGACAGCGACTTCTGCGGGCGTGCCGAACAGCGAGACCGCTCCCACCGCTACGACGTAGGGCTTGATCTCGTCGAGGACAGCGGCCGTCGACGGATCGAGCGGTGCACGCTCTCCCTGCGACACGGCCCGACCGTAACGGCTGGAACGAGCCGCGCGACCGACTGCGGCCTCGGAGGCAACCGCGCCCTGGGGCCGCTTCGCGGCCAGCCGGCCCGGTGTCCCTGAGCGGCCCACCCAGGGACACATGCGATGCCAGATGACCAGTCGCAGAGCGGAGCATGGCTGGGCCCCGACCCAGACGGGTCCGTGTGTCTCGGAACTCGGCCGGGCCGACTAGCCTCCGCTTCGTGACCGATCCGGCGGACGTGCAGACGTGGTCAGGACCCCCGCTCGCTGGCGACGAGACCACGACACTGCTTGGTTCTCTGGAACGCCAGCGCGCCACCTTCGCGTGGAAGACCGGAGGCCTGGACACCGCGGGCATGCGGAGGACTGTCGGCGCGTCGGCGATGACTCTGGGCGGGTTGTTGAAGCACCTGGCCTTCGTGGAGGCACTGACCTTCTCCACCAAGTTGCTCGGCCGCAGCCCGGGGGTCCCGTGGGAGACGGTCGACTGGGACGCGGACCCCGACTGGATCTGGCGCACTGCCGGAGGACACCCCTGAGGAGTTGCACGCCCTGTGGCAGGACGCGGTGGTCCGCTCGCGGGCTGCGGTCGCGGAGGCGCTGGAGGACGGCGGCTTGGATCGCATGGGCTCGGGGTGGCCGGACGGTGAGGTGGCCAGCCTGCGTCGTCTCCTGATCGACCTGATCGAGGAGTACGCACGGCACGTCGGCCATGCGGACCTCATCCGCGAGTCGGTGGACGGCCTCGTCGGGGAGGACCCGCCAGCCGGACGCCCGCACGCTGTCGTGTGAGGGCACAGGCCATGGACCGCCGCCCTGGCCCGTGAGGTCCCAGACGGCGACCCTGAAGCCGCCCTCACGGCGAGCCGGCCGGTGTCCCAGAGCCGCCCACTCAGATCTCCGCCTTCAGTCGGTGCGGGTGATGCACCACGCTCGGTCGAAGCGTCGCGCGACCAGGTCGCTGTCCCGCATCCACACCTCCAGGGCGGCGGCGTCTCCGAACCAGCCGCTAAGGTGGGTCCACGACTCGATGTCCAGCACGAGCCGGTAGCCGTCGCCCTCCTGGACGGGCAGCACCTCGCGCAGGATCCGCAGAGCCGGCGCGGTCGAGTTCTGGCTGTACCCGTAGACATGGGTCACCGTCGTGGGCGGTGCCTCACGTGACTGAGTCCGCTGGTACGTCCAGGCCCGCTGGAACTCCTCGGCGACGTGCGCCGCGGCCCGGTTCTGCCCGCGATCGGTGAGGAAGTCCCCCGACGGTCGACTGCTCCAGCCGGGGAGCAGCATCCCCGCCTGGCAGGCGTCCGTCGGCGTGTCGAGGTCGGCGGGCGGTTCGGCGAGACCCGGCCGCTGCGGCTCGGGCACCCAGCGCACCAGCCAGCCACCCGCGTCCCCGTCGGTCGCCTCCCAGCCGTAGGTGTCGACCAGGTCGTGGAACACCTCCAGGTAGCCCTCGGTGGGTAGTCCCTCGCGAGGCTCTGGCCAGGCCGCCTTGCCTTCCTCCTCGGCCGCGGCCCAGGCCTCGTACAGCGACACCGAGGCCACGTGCGCCAGCGGCCTGCCGTCCGGTCGGCGCGGCCACTCGTCCAGCGGCAGCAGCGCCGGCCCGCCGAGCCAGGAGACCCACCCGCCCCACCGCCACTCCCGAGCCAACCCGGCCCGACCCGGACGGAAGCCCTGCTCGGTGAACACCGGGGACCAGGTGATGTCCCGGGCGAGGGCCGTCGTGTCGAAGGGCAGGCCCGCAAGCCACTCGTCGACCGCCAGCCACGACATGTTGATCGGGGCGAAGTCGTCGTCCGGAGGATGCCATCTGCGGGCCACGCCGCTCATCATCGCGACGTCTTCCCGCCGGTGGCCCACAGGCCGCCTTCAGGACGAGGCCCGTGTGCGGCCCGGTGCCCTCGACGCCCCGGCTCCGCATGGCCCCAGGCGTCTGCCTCCGATGCTCCGGCCCCGCCCCCGGAGCCACCGGCGGACCCGGCAGACTGGCCGGACCCCGTCCCCTCCTCCCGGGAGCGCCATGTCCACGACCGCCGTGTCCGTCACCCGCGACCTCGTCTACGCGCGGCCCGGCGGCGTCCCGCTGCACCTGGACCTGTACGTCCCGGCCACTCCGGAGCCGGCGCCGGTCGTGGTCTACCTGCACGGCGGCGGCTGGCTGCGCGGGTCGCGCACGGACCGGGCCGCCGAGCGGCTGCAGCCGGTGGCCGCGGCCGGGGTGGCGGTCGCCGCGGTCCAGTACCGGCTCAGCGGGCAGGCCACCTTCCCGGCCCCGCTGGACGACGTCCGTGGGGCCGTGCGGTGGCTGCGGGCCGAGGGCGCCCGGTTCGGGGTCGACGCGACCCGCGTCGGCGCGTGGGGAGCCTCCGCCGGCGGGCACCTGGCTGCGCTCGCCGCGCTGTGCGCCGACGCCCGGGACGCCGAGCTCGGCGACAGCTCGGTGCAGGCGGCGGTGACCTGGTTCGCCACCACCGACCTGCTCGCGCGCGCGACCGACGTCCCGGAGGGGCCGCTGCCGCCGTTCGTCACCGGGCCACCCCTGGAGCCGTCCTTCGAGGCCCGGCTGCTGGGGCTGCGGAACACCTCCGACGACCCGGAGCTCGCCCGGGCCGCCAGCCCGCTGACCCACGTGCGGGCCGGCGCCCCGCCGTTCCTCGTCGTCCACGGGGACTCCGACGGCCTGGTGCCGGCCACGCACAGCCGCCGGCTGGTGTCGGCGCTGCGCGCGGCCGGGGTGCCGACGTCGTTCCACCTGCTCGGCGGGGCCAACCACGAGGACCCCGCCTTCGACAGCCCCGCCGGCCTGGGTGCGGTGAGCGGCTTCCTCCGCGCCGCCCTGACGAGCCCGCCGCAGTAGGGCCGCCGGCCGGCTACCCGGCGGCCTCGAAGCTGTCGTCGCCCACGCGGACGACCTCACCGCGTCCGGCCAGGCCGACGAAGCCGGCGACGCTCCACGCCGAGGCGTAGAGGGTGCCGTCCTCGACCAGCAGCCCGCTCGGCATCGTCACCTGGGAGTAGGTGCGCTCGCCGTCGGTGTCGACGCGGACCACCCGGCCGACCGTCGCAGGGTCGAAGCCCGGTCCCGGCATCCCCGCGGGCATGCCCTCGAGCAGCTCGGCGACGTAGACGTTGCCGTCGCGGTCGACGGCCACACCCGCCGCGGACGTGAAGTCCTCCAGCACGTCGACGACGTCCCCGTCGGAGTCGAGCACGTACACCCGCGCCGCACCGGCCGCCTCGCCGCCCAGTGTGCTCACGTAGACGCGCCCGTCCGGGCCGCGCGCCAGACCGGTGGGGACGGGGTCGCAGCCCACCGTGCCGGGGTTGTTCGCCGCGTTCTCGCAAGCCGGGACGTCGGTCACCACCGGCGGCACGAAGAACGTGCTGACCTCGCCGGTCTCCCGGTCCACCGACAGGACGTCGTTGGCCCCGGCGTCGGCGACCAGCACCCGCCCGCGCTGGGCGAGCACGGCGAACGGGTTGGACAGCGAGTCCACCGGCGCGCCGTCGACGTACTGCGTCTGGCCGTCGGGGTTGTGCTCCAGCTCGTAGGCCAGCGTGTCCACGGTGCTCACGATCGTGCCGTCGGTGTCGGTGATCACCAGTCCCGGGCCGCCCTGCCCCACCGGCGGGGGCTCGGCCGGCGGCGGCACCCCGACCTCGGGCGGGCCGGGCTCCCCCACCGCGATGTAGATGCGGTCGCGCCGCTCGGCCACGCCCTGCGGGTTGACCAGCCCGGTCACCACGGCCTCGACCGCGCCGGTCTCCGTGTCGACCGACGACACCTCGCCGGTGCCGGACTCCGCGACGAGCAGGCGCCCGGCCCCGTGGTCGGCCACCGCGCGGGGCCCCTCCAGCCCGCCCGCCACGGTCTCGATCCCGCCCTCCTGCGCACCGGCCACGCCGGCCTGGGCGGCCAGCAGCGCCACGGCGGCGGCGCCGACGACGGCGCTCCGACAGGTCCTCATGGGTCCCCCTCACACTCGTGGGCGCAGGGGACGGTAGGCGCGCGGCCGGGCGCGACGGAACGGCGCGTTCCGCGAAGGCGCTGTTCAGGGCGCGTGGCGTCGCCGCTGGTAGTCGCACCGGTCGAGCGGGGTCCGCGCAGGACGTCGAACCCCGCGGTCTCAAACTGAGACGATGCGCCGGCCGATCTCCCCTACCGTCGCCCGGGGATGACCCGCGTCACACGGCGGCGGGCGACCGGACGACCAGGAGGCGGACGCAGTGCAGCTGGGCATCGGGATCAACCTCGGCTTCGGGAAGCTCGACCCCGACGTCACGGACCAGGAGATGTACGCCGGCGAGGTCGACCTCGCCGTCCGGGCCGAGGCGCTCGGCTACGACGCCGTCTGGGCCGTCGAGCACCACTTCGAGGACTACTCGCTCTGCCCGGACAACCTGCTGCTCCTGGCCAACGTCGCCGGCCGCACCCAGCACATCAAGCTGGGGACCGGCGCGGTCATCGTGCCCTGGAACGACCCGCTGCGCGTGGCCGAGAAGGCTCTCATGCTCGACACCCTCTCCGGCGGGCGGCTGCTGCTGGGCCTGGGCCGCGGCCTGTCCCGCAAGGAGTACGTGCCCTTCCGCATCCCGCTGGACGAGACCCGCGACCGCTTCGACGAGGCCGCCCCGATGATCTTCGAGGCGCTGGAGACCGGCGTCATCGAGGGCGACGGGCCCTTCTACCCGCAGCCGCGCGCCGAGCTGCGCCCCCGGCCGCGCGCCTCCTTCCGCGGCCGCCGCTACGTCGTCGCGGGCTCGCCGGACTCGCTGGTCATGGCCGCGGAGCTGGAGGCGCAGATGATGTCGTTCATCGTCCGGCCGGTGCCCGCGCTCATGCCGAACTTCACCACCTACCGCGAGCTGTTCGAGGCCGAGCACGGCCGGGTGGCCCCGCCGATCTCGCTGAACGTCAACATGTACTGCCACGAGGACGACGAACTGGGGCGCGAGCGCCACTTCCGGTACGTGAACCGCTTCTTCCTGTCCAACGTCGACCACTACGAGATGGCCGGCACGCACTTCGCCACCACCAAGGGCCACGAGCGCTACGCCGAGAGCGCGGCGTACTTCCGCGAGATCGGCGTGGAGAAGGCGGCCGACGACTACGCGGCGACCGCGCTGTGGGGCAGCCCCGAGCGGATCCTCGGCCAGATCGAGGAGATCCGCGACGTCCTCGGCGACTACGAGCTGGTCGTCGCGCCGTGCTTCGGCGGCATGCCCTACGACCAGGCGCAGGCGAGCCTGGAGCTGTTCGCCCGCGAGGTCATGCCCAAGGCCCGCGGGATGCGGCGCGCACCGGAGGTCGCGGCCGCGTGACGACGGCGTCCTCCTCCGCCGGCGGTCCGCGGGTGCCGCGGACCGCCGCGGAGTGGGACGCCGTCCGCGCGGCCAAGGAGGACCTCCTGGCCCGCGACCCGTTCACGCTGCGCCCCGCGGACGCCCCCGGGGTGCGCCCCGAGGTGGTCCGGTCGTGGCGCCGCTCGCTGCTGGCCGGTGTCGACCCGGCCGCCACCCGGTTCCCGGTCGACGAGGGCCCCGCCCCCGGCACCCGCCTGGCGGCGGTGGCCCAGCCGATCCTCGACCGGCTGGCCGACCAGATCTCCGACCTGGGCTCGTGGGGGTTCCTCACCGACCGCGCCTGCCGGCTGCTCACCACCGTCGTCGGGGAGCTCCCGCCGCCGGGCCGTTTCCAGGAGATGGACCTCCGGCCGGGCACCGTCTTCGCGGAGGACGTCATCGGCACCAACGGCCTCGGCTGCGCGCACGAGGAGCAGCGGCCGTTCCTCATCTCCGGCACCGAGCACTTCCGCACCGACAGCGAGGTGCTCACCACGACCGGCGTGATCATCCGCGACCCGTTCACGCGGCGGTACGTGGGCACGCTCGGGGTGCACTGCCGCCGGGAGTACGCCTCGGCCGCCGTCCTGCCCCTGGTCGTGGAGATCGGCCGCTCCATCGAGGCACAGCTGCTGGCCAGCCGCAGCGACGGCGAGCGGGAGTTCTTCGACGCCTACCTGCGCGTCGCCCGCCGCAGCCGGGGTGCCGTCGTCGGGGTGACCTCGCGGCTGTGCGTGGTCGGCACCCGCGCCCGCGAGCTCGTGCACGAGGCCGACGAGGAGCTGCTGCGCCGCCTCGCCGAGGAGACCGGCCCGGGCGGCCGCACCGTGCGGCGCCGGCTGGCCGGCGGGACGACCGTCGAGGTGTCGGTGCTGCCGGTGGAGCAGCCGCGCGGGGAGTACGCCGCCGTCCTGGTCCTGGAGCCGGTCGGGGAGCAGCCGGAGCGGGTCCCCGACGGCCTGCCCCGGACGGCGGCACCGGCCGACGTCCCCGGCCGGCTGGCCCGGGCACTCGCCGCCGGCACACCGGTGCTGCTCACCGGGGAGCGCGGGACCGGCAAGCGGCACGCCGCGCGGACGGCGTTGCGCGCGGCCGGCGGCGACACGGTCGAGCTCGACGGCGCCCTGGCCGCCCTGGACCCCGACGCCTGGCTGCGCGCGCTGGTCGCCGCGGTGGACGGCGGCCGGCCGGTGCTGCTCGGCCACGTCCCGGATCTGCCCGCCGCGCTGGCCCCCAGCGTCGCCGACCTGGTCGCGCGGGCGCGCGGCCCCCTCGTCGGCACCGCCCCCGAGGACCGCGGGGCCGGCGCGGTGCGGCTGCGCGAGGCGTTCCCCGTCGTCCTGCCCGTCCCGCCGCTGCGCGAGCGGCCCGGCGAGCTGCCCGGGCTGTGCCGCGACCTCCTCGCCTCCCTCGCCGAGCGGGACGGCGGGCCGGCGACGCTGGCGCCCCGGGTCGAGGCGGCCCTGCTCGCCGGCGACTGGCCGGGCAACGTCCGCCAGCTGCTCCAGGTGCTGGCCACCGCCCGGGTGCGCGCGGCCGGGCCGGAGATCGGCCTGGAGGACCTGCCCGCCCACCACCGCCGCGCGCCGGCCGGGCGGCCGCTCGGCGAGCTCGAGCGGCTGGAGCGCCAGGCCCTCGCCGTGGCCCTGCGCGAGGCCGGCGGCGACCGCAACGCCGTCGCCGCCCGGCTCGGGATCTCCCGGGCCACCGTCTACCGCAAGCTCAAGCGCTACCAGCTGCACTGACCCCGAGGGAAGGACGACGTGTGACCCGCACCGTGGAGTTCGCCGGCACGACCGCCGTGGTGACCGGAGGCGCCTCCGGCATCGGCCGCGGCCTGGCCCGGGCGTTCCTCGACGCCGGTTGCTCGGTGGTGATCGCCGACGTCGAGGAGGCCGCGCTGGCCGCCACGGCCCGCGAGCTGGGGGTGCTCGGCGTCCGCACCGACGTGACCGACCCCGACAGCGTCGCCGCTCTGGCCGACCGGGCCGTGGCGGAGTACGGCGAGGTGCACGTGGTGTGCAACAACGCCGGGGTGGGGCCGTTCGGGCCGGTGTCCGGGCTGGGCCTCGACGACTGGCGATGGGTGCTCGACGTCAACCTGTACGGGGTCGTGCACGGCATCCAGGCGTTCCTGCCGGTGCTGGAGCGCAACCCCGACTGGGGGCAGGTCGTCAACACGTCGTCCCTGTCGGTGCTGGTCACGCCGCCGAACGTGGCGCCCTACGTGGCCAGCAAGGCGGCTGTCCTCGGCATCAGCGAGGTGCTGGCCGGCGAGCTGGCCGCCGCCGGCTCCCGCGTCGGGGTCACCGCCCTGCTGCCCGGCGCGGTGCACAGCAACATCAAGACCAGCCTGCGGACCCGGCCGGCCACCGGGGACAGCGGCCTGTACGACGTCGACCTCGAGGAGACCGGCCGGCTGCGGTTCATCGAGCCCGAGGAGGTGGGGGCGATGGTGGTCGAGGCCGTCCGCGCGAACGACCTCTACGTGGTGACCCACGGGGAGTTCCGCGACCAGGCCGCCGGGCGCGCCGCCCGGGTGCAGGCCGCCTTCCCGCCGGCGCCGGTGCCCGCCGCGGGCTGACCCCGCCAGACTGGACGGCGTGCGGGAGGACGACGACGCGGCGTTCGCCCGGTTCGTCGCCGCGCGGCGGCCGGCGCTGCTGGCCGACGCGCTGCGGCTGACCGGCGACGCCCGCCGCGCGGAGGAGGCCGTCCAGGTCGCACTGACCCGCGTCCGGCTGCGCTGGGGCCGCGGCGACCCGTCGGCGACCGCGGCGGCGGCCGTGGCCGCCGCCGGGGACGGGCAGGTGCTGCAGTCCCTCGACGCGCTCCCGCCGGAGGACGTCGCGTGGCGGCTGGACGCCGGTGCCGCGGTGGCCGACGTCCGCCGCCGGGTCCGCCGCACCCGCCGCTGGCGGGCCGGGGCCGGGATCGCGGTGCTCGCCGCCGCGGCGCTCGCGATCCCCGTGGCCGTGCCCGGCGACGCGCCCACGCCCCCGCCGGTCGAGCAGGAGGTCGCCGTCCTGACCGGGCCGACCCGCGGGTCGCTGGCCGGCGACCGCGCCTTCATCGACGCCGTCCGGCGGGCCGGCTGGGGTCCGGTCGCGGCCGCCCCGGTGGCCGAGCGCACGGTCGTGCTCGCCACCGACACCCCCGCCGGCCGGGTGGTGCTGGTGACCGGCACCGTCGACGAGGACCTGCGCGGGGTGTGGCTGACCGGCCCGGTGGGGGCCGGGCCCGCGCAGCTGCAGCTGTCGGTCCCCCGCCGGCCGCTGGGCCCGCAGCGGCCGGCGTCGCTGCTGCTCGGCGGGCCGGGCACGGCCACCCTCGTGGTCGTCGCCGGCCGCGGCGACGCGGTCGAGGTCTCCCCGCGGCTGCAGGTCGGCCCGCGCGGCACGGTGGGCCGGGTCTACGAGCCGATCCCCGCACCCGAGGGCGTGGCGGTGACCGCCGTGCCGACGACGTCGGCCGGCAGCGGGGCCAGCATCCGAGTGCTCCGCGGCGGCGGGGTGGTCGACCGTGCCGCGCCCGGGCTCGACCTCGCGGTACGCGCCCCCGCCCCGCCGCCGCCGGTGCTGGCGCCCCTGCGTCCGGTCGAGACCCTGCCGGCGCCGCGGGCGGTCGCCGAGGCGCTCACCGAGCTGGCCGTCCCGCTCGGCGTCGAGCCCGGGGACCTGCTGCCGGACCTGCTGTGGTCGGGGGCGCTCCCCCTGGAGGGCGTGCCGGGGTCGGTGGCGGTCGTGGTGGCCCGCAGCCCGGGCGGCGGGCTGGTCGTGACGACGTGGGCCGCGCAGGTGGGCCCCACCGGCAGCGGGCGGGCGGTGCCGTGCGGCGCCTCGACCCCGCCGGGCACCGCCTCGGTCGCCGGGCTGGTGGTCGCCCGCGTCTGCGACCTCTCCGCACCCGAGACCGAGCCGTCGGACGCCGGCCGGTGGCTCGTGGTCACCGCTCCCCTGGACGCCGCAGCCGCCGCCGTCCTCGACGACCGGGGCGGGGTGGTCGCCACCGTGCCCCTGACCGGCGGGAGCGCGGTCGTCCCGCTGCCCGAGGCCGCCGACACCGTGCGCACGCTGGACGCCGGGGGCCGGGCGGTGACGGAGGTGCCGGTGGCCGCGGCGCCGCTCTTCCCCTTCGGCGACTACGGCAGCGGCCCGGTGCGGTGAGCGTCGACCCGCGGCGGCACGGGCACCGTCTGCAGGTCGGCGGCGACCACCAGGTCGCCGCCGAACACCGCGGCCGCCTCCTCCCGGAACCGCTGGGGGTCGCGGTAGCGCTGGGAGAAGTGGGTGAGCACCAGCGTCCGGACCCCGCACCCGGCCGCGACGGTGGCGGCCTGCCGGGCGGTCAGGTGCCCGTAGGCGGTGGCCAGCTCGGCGTCCTCCTCCAGGAAGGTGGACTCGACGACCAGCAGGTCCACGCCCTCGGCCAGGGCCCGGACGGCGTCGCACAGCCGGGTGTCCATCACGAAGGCGAACCGCTGACCGGGGCGGGGGGCGCTGACGTCCTCCAGCCGCACGGTCCGGCCGCCGACGTCGAGGGCGCCGGCCCGCTGCAGCCGGCCGACGTCCGGACCGGAGATCCCGGCGGCGGCCAGCGCCTCGGGCAGCATCCGGCGGCCGTCGGGCTCGACCAGCCGGTAGCCGAACGCCTCGACCGGGTGGTCGAGGCGTCGGGCCGACAGCGTCCAGGACTCCCCCACCGCCACCGGCCCGTCGGCGGTCAGCGGCTCCTCGCGCAGGTCGAGGACGTCGTGGAACACCGACGCGGCCCGCAGCCGGGCGAAGTACTCCGCGCCGGACGCCGGGAAGTGCGCGGGCACCGGGTGCGGCACGCGGTCCAGGCTCATCCGCTGGACGACGCCCGGGAGGCCCAGGCAGTGGTCGCCGTGGAAGTGCGTGAGGCAGATCCGGGTGACCGCGCTGCTGGGGACGCCGGCCATCAGCAGCTGCCGCTGCGTGCCCTCCCCCGGGTCGAACAGCAGGCCCTCGCCGTCCCACCGCAGCAGGTAGCCGTTGTGGTTGCGCTCCCGGGTCGGCGCCTGGCTGGCCGTGCCGAGGACCACCAGCTCGCGGGCCGTCACGGCGGCGACGCTATCGCCGCCGGACGGCGCGCCGCTCAGCTGTCGTGCAGGACGACCCCGCGGACGATCTTCCCCTCGTCGAGGTCCTGGTAGCCCTGGTTGATCTCGTCGAGGGTGTACCGGCGGGTGATCAGCTCCTCCAGCTTCAGCCGGCCCGCGCGGTAGAGGTCGAGCAGCCGCGGGATGTCGTACAGCGGGTTGCTCATGCCGAAGATGTGGCCCTGGATGTTGCGCTGGTAGCCGACCACCGCGCCGTTGGCCCGCAGCCGGATCTGCTCGTCGTCCTGCCGGCCGACGGAGGTGACCGTGACCTGGCCGCCCTTGCCGACGATCCCCGCGGCCGCGGCCACGACGTCGGAGGTGAGGACGCCGACGGTGCAGATGGCGTGGTCGGCGAGCTGGCCGCGGGTCATGTCGACGACCGCCTCGCGCGCCTGGTCGGCGTCGGCGAACACGTGGGTGGCGCCGAACTCCAGCGCCTTCTCCCGCTTGAACGCCACCGGGTCGACGACGACGAGGTTCTTCGCCCCGGCGTAGGCCGCGCCCTGGACGGCGTTCATGCCGACCCCACCGGCGCCGAAGACGACCACGGTGTCCCCGGCCCGGACCTTGGCCACGTTGACCGAGGAGCCCCAGCCGGTGGGGACGCCGCAGCCGACCAGCGCCGCGACCTCGAAGGGGATGTCCTCGTCGATCCGGACGCAGGAGGCCTGGTCGACCACGGCGCGCTGGCTGAACGTGCCGAGCATGCAGAACCCGCCGAGGTCGTTGCCCTCGTCGTCGTGGAACCGGAAGGTGCCGTCGCCGAGCTTGCCGGTGGCCATCTCGGCACCGCGGTCGCACAGGTTCTGCCGGCCGGTCGAGCAGTACCGGCAGACGCCGCAGGCCGGGATGAAGGAGCAGACGACGTGGTCGCCGACGGCCACGCGGGTGACCCGCTCACCGACCGCCTCCACGACCCCGGCGCCCTCGTGGCCGCCGACCATCGGCAGCCGGGCGACGCTGTCCCCGGTGCGCAGGTGCTCGTCGGAGTGGCACATGCCGGAGGCGACGAAGCGGATGCGGACCTCGTCGGCCTGCGGCTCGTCGAGCTCCAGCTCGGTGACCACCCAGGGCTTGCCGGGCTCCCGGATGATCGCGGCGCGTGTCCTCATGTCAGTCCACTCCTGGTCTCGCCGGCTCCGGCCGGCGTGGTGTGCGTCACTTCCGGCCCCAGCGTGCGGGCGCCGCCGCACGCCGGGAAGGCCGCTGTCCACGGAGTGGAAGGACGGGTGCGCCCGTCCTCCCAGCCCGCCCCGGCCTCAGCCGCCCGGCGTCCAGACGACCTCGTCGAGCTTCGGCGCCTCGTCGACGATGCCGTACTCCAGCGCGGCGTCGGCCAGGCTCTGCAGCTCGTCGGGCGCCAGGGTCGGCTTGAACTCCGGCAGCCCCATCCGCTCGATCAGCGCCGGGTCGATCTGCGTGTAGTTCGGCAGCTGGGCGCGGATCTCGTCGGGGTGCTCGGAGGCGTACTGCTGCGAGGCCTCGATGGCCGCCTGGATGCGCTCGTACAGGTCGGGGTCCTCGGCGATGGCCTGCTCGGTGGCGAAGTAGGCCGAGGCGGCGATCTGCTCGCCCGGCGCCAGGTCGTCGTAGGGGTTGGCGATGACCCGCGCCCCGTTGTCGGCGGCCATGCTGCAGAACGGCTCGGCGCAGACGAAGGCGTCGATGTCGCCCGAGGCGAGCGCGGTGACCTGGTCGGGGAAGGACATCTCGGCCAGCTGGACGGCGTTCGGGTCGCCCCCGGCCGCCGCGACCGACACCTTCGCCAGCGTCTCGGAGAGGTTGTTGAGCGTGTTGACGCCGACCGTGCGGCCCACCAGGTCGGCGGCGTCCTGGATGGCGGGGTCGATGGCCATCAGCATGTTGATGCCGAAGTCGGCCTCGCCGGTGCTGGCCGCTGACGGCGCGATGATCGTCAGCGGCAGCCCCTGCTCGCGGGCCTGCATGACCGAGATGACGTTGCTGAACGCGAAGTCGTACTCGCCGCTGACCACCGACGGCACCAGCGCGGCGCCGCCCTGGCCGGTGTTGAAGTGCAGCGTCAGGCCCTGCTCCTCGAAGAAGCCCTGCTCCTGCCCGAGGTAGAGGACCGCCACGTCGGTGACCGGGATGACGCCGACCTCGACGGTGACCGGCTCGGCCGTGGCCGACCCGGACGCCGCCGGCGCGGAGGGCGCCGCCTCGTCCTCGCCACCGCCACACGCGGCCAGCACCAGGGGGACGGTCGCGAGCAGTGCCAGGGCCGGGTTCGGCCGGACTCGGCGGCGCGGGAGGTGGCGCATCGTGCCTCGCTCTCGAGGGAGCACGGAGGTTCGCGGTCGGGCACAACGTGCTGTGCACCACAGCCACTGTCAAGTGGTTGCGGGCCCAACCGGGTCGACCGAGGCGCGGACGGCGTTCGCCTGCGGGCACACCTCCAGTCGGCGTTGCCTCCGCAACCGGGCGAGAGCGCCGAGGTCCGGGCGCCCGGTCAGCTGGTGGTCGAGGCCAGGGTGGGTGGGCCGTCGTCCAGCCCGCGCTCCAGGCCCGCCGCGGCGCCCTCCCCCGACGCCAGCCGGGGGTCGTAGGCGGCCAGCGCGGGCAGGTTGGCGTTGATCCGGCGCAGCAGACCGAGCAGCTGCTCGACCTCCTCGTCGCTCAGCCCGGCCAGCAGCAGCTCCTCCCGCTCGAGCGCCACCGGGACGACGTCCTTGTACAGGCGGGCGCCGTCACCGGTCAGGTACAGCCGCCGGAATCCCGGCGAGGTCTCCACCGTCACCAGCTTCGCGGCCACCAGCGACTTCACGCTGCGGCTGATGACCGACTTGTCGATCTTCGTGACGTTGCTGATCTCCTGGGCGGTGATGCCGGGGTCCATGCCGATGCAGGAGACCACCCGCCAGTCGTTCATCCCGACGCCGAAGTTCCGCAGGTACACCTGGGAGCCCGACGTGGTGATGGTGCTGGCGATGACCGTGATGTAGGCGGGCACGTACCGGTCGACGTCGATGGTGTGGGGCATGGGGCGTCGCCGCACGTGCTCGGTCACGTCCCCGGTGCCCCCTCTGCTGTCTCCGCACCCCGGACCTGCGGGGTCTCGGCATGGTGGTGGAACGCCCCGGTCCGCGGGCCGGCACCGGAACGGGAGCGTCCTCGCGCCTCACGCCGACACCAACGTGGCGGGGGTCACGTCGGCTGTCAAGACGAAGTTGCCCCGTCAACCTGGATCGTCCCCGCACTGCCGACCGGAACCCCGCCTTGACGACGCCCACCACCCCCGACACAGTTGCGCGGACAACGGGCGGGCTCGCGGCCCGGTCGCGCGGCGCCGCAGGCCGTGGTGTTCGGTGACGACGGACACGCGACCGCGGAACCGCCGCTCTCCGGCGTGCGCCGTGGATCGCCGGGGGCAGACGGAGGGGTGCCACGACGTGGAGCGGGGAGACGTGGTCGCGGCCGGCCGGGTCGCGGTGGTGACCGGCGCGGCCAGCGGCATCGGGCTGGGCCTGGCCCGGCGGTTCGCCGCCGAGGGCATGCGCGTGGTGATGGCCGACGTCGAGGGGCCGGCGCTCGAGTCGGCGGCCGCCGACGTCGCCGGCTCCGGAGTCCCGGTGCTCCCGGTGCTCACCGACGTCGCCGACGCGGCCTCGGTCGAAGCGCTGCGGGACGCCGCCCTGTCCACGTTCGGCGCGGTGCACCTGGTCTGCAACAACGCCGGCGTCGGCGGCTCCCAGGACCCGCTGTGGGAGGTCCCGCTCGGCGACCTCGAGTGGGTGTTCGGCGTCAACCTGTGGGGCGTGGTGCACGGCATCCGGGCGTTCCTGCCGGTGCTCCAGCAGCAGGACGCCGGGCACATCGTGAACACCAGCTCGGTCTTCGGCCTGTTCGCCGGCTCCCTGGGCGCCTACGGCGCCTCCAAGCACGCGGTCGTGGCGCTCACCGAGTCGCTGCACTTCCAGCTGCGGGAGGCCGGCTCGCACGTCGGCGTCACGCTGCTGTGCCCGAGCGCCGTCCGCACCAACTTCGACAACTCCTCGCGCAACCGGCCGGCGTCCGCGGGCCCGGCGACCGACACCGGGGCGGTGACGCGCGCGGCCCGCGCCGAGCTGCACGCGCGGTCGGCGCCGGCGCGGGAGCCCGAGGAGGTGGCCGAGCTGGTGGTGGACGCCGTCCGCACCGGCCGCTTCTACGTGCTCACCAACGCCGCCCGGGACGCCGCCATCCGCGGACGGGCCGAGGAGGTCATCGCCGGCGGGCCGCCCACTCCCCCGCTGTCCTGGTGACGCCGCTGTCCCGGTGACGCCGCTCGCCCGGTGACGCAGGGGCCGGTCAGCCGGCCGGCCGCCCGCGGTACCGCCGGACCAGCACGGGCACGACCTCCGCGCCCGCGGTGCCGGCCGCGGCCCAGCCGAGCACGACCAGCCACGACAGCGGGTCCAGCGGGGTGCAGCCGAAGAACCGGCTGACGCCGGGGGTGGAGACGACGCCGACCAGCACCGCCAGCGAGCCCGCCGCGGTGGCCAGCACCAGCGGGCTGCGGCGTCCGGCCCAGGCGGTCTGGCCGAGCTGGGTGGCGATGAGCGCGGCCAGACCCATGGTGCCGGCGCGGCCGGCGGGGCCGGTCAGCCGCCCCGCGGCCCAGGCCCCGGTGGCCCCGGCCGCGGTCGCCGCGCCCCGCACCAGCACCATCCGGCGGACGCCCGCGGAGAAGCCGCGCTGCGGCCCGGCGCTCAGCACCGCCTCCAGCGGGTGCCCGGCCAGCGGTCCCTCCGACTGCTCGAGCACGGCCGACCGCGGTGCCGCGACCGCGACCGCGAGCGCCGGGAACATGTCGGTGAGCAGGTTGACCAGCAGCAGCTGACGGGTGCCCAGTGGCGCCCGGCCGCCGAACGCCGTGCCCAGCACGGTGAAGGCGACCTCGCCGGCGTTGCCGCCGACCAGGATCGAGACCGCGTCCCGCACCCGCAGCCACATGGCCCGCCCCTCGCCGATCGCGTCGACCAGCCGGGTGAGGTCGAGGTCGGTGAGGACGAGGTCCGCCGCGGCCCGGGCGGCCGGGGACTCCGCCCCGGAGACGCCGACCCCGACGTCGGCCAGCCGGATCGCGGCGGCGTCGTTCACGCCGTCCCCGGTCATCGCGAGGGTGGCGCCGGCCCGGCGCAGCGCGCCGACCAGCGTCACCTTCTGCTCGGGCGAGAGGCGGGCGAACACGGTGCCCTCGCGCACCATGCGGGCGCGCTCGGCGTCGGAGGCGCGGGCCAGCTGGGCCCCCGTGACCACCTTCTCGGCGCCGGGGACGCCGGCCTGCGCGGCGATCGCGCCCGCCGTCTCGGGGTGGTCGCCGGTGGCGAGGACCACCCGGATGCCGGCGGCGCGCAGCTGCTCGATGGCGGCCACCGACGACGCGCGGAGGGTGTCGGCCAGGCCGACCAGCCCGCGCAGGTGCAGCTCCTGCGCAGCCGCCTCGAGGTCCTCGGGCACGCCGTCGACCTCCCGGTCGGCGACGGCCAGCACGCGCAGCCCGTCGGCGGCCAGTTCCTGCACCGCCGCCCGCAGGTCCGGCGTCCCGGCGCACCGGGCTGCGACCACCTCCGGCGCGCCCTTGACCACCAGCCGGCCGTCCCGGACGCCCGCGGAGAAGCCGCGCTCGGCGGCGAAGGGCACGCAGGCGTCGCACTCCCCCTCGCCGGCCAGCCCGCGCTCGGCGGCGGCCTCGACCACGGCGCGGTCGGTCTCGTGGGCCTGCGCGTCGCCGTTGGCCACGCTCGCCGCGGCCAGCCGCAGCACGTCGTCCTCACTGCTGCCGTCGTCCATCGGGTGCAGCCGGGCCACCCGCAGCCGGTTCTCGGTGAGCGTGCCGGTCTTGTCGAAGCAGACGGTGTCGACGCGGCCGAGCGCCTCCAGCACGCGGGCGCTGCGGACGACGGCGCCGCGGCGGGACAGCCGGCGGGCGGCGGCCTGCTGCGCGACCGTGGCGACCAGCGGCAGCCCCTCCGGGACGGCGGCGACCGCCACGGCCACCCCCGCGGCGACCGCCTCCCGCAGCGGGCGCCGCCACAGCACGCCGAGCGCGGTCACCGCGGCGCCGCCGGCGAGGGTCAGGGGCAGCACCGCCCGGGTGAGCTCGGCCAGCCGGGCCTGCACGCCGGCCGGGGGCGCGGCGCCGCCGGCCGCGCGGGCGGCCCGCCCGGCCTGGGTGGCCGACCCGACGGCGACGACGACCGCACGGCCGCTGCCGGCCACCACGGTCGTGCCGTCGAAGAGCAGGCAGGTGCGGTCGGCGACGTCGGCACCGGGCGTGGCCGGCACGGACTTGACCACCGGCAGGGACTCCCCGGTCAGGTTGGACTCGTCGACCTCCAGGTCGGTGGCCTCCAGCAGCCGGGCGTCGGCGGCCACGACGTCACCGGCGCCGACCCGCACGACGTCACCGACGCGCAGCGCGCCGCCGAGGACGTCCTCGGTGCCGCCGTCGGTCTCGCGGTGCACCGTCACGTCCTGCTCGAGGAGCAACGACTCCAGCGCCGTCTCCGCGCGCAGCCGCTGCAACCCGCTGACCAGTGCGTTCATCACGGTGACGCCGCCGACCAGCAGGGCGTCGGTGTTCTCCCCGAGCGCGGCGGTCGCCGCCGCGCCGGTGGCCAGCACGGGGGTGAGCGGATCGGCGAGCTCGGCCACGACGGTGCGGACGAAGCGGGCGGGCAGCCGGACGACGGCGAGGTCCCCCACGACGCGGGCGGCGACGGCGAGGCGGCCGGGCGGCTCGTCGTCCGGCCGCGGCAGGCCGGACACGCGGGCGAGCACGTCGTCGGCGTCGAGGGCGTGCCAGGGGGTGTGCACCGCCGGCGGCGGCTCCGGGCGGCGGGCGGTCCGGACGGCGGTCCACGCGCCGTCGACCAGGGTGGCGGTGCTGGCCGTCTTCCCGGGGGTGGTCGCCTTGCCCTGCCCGTACCGGGCGCTGCCGACCGCGGCGAGCAGACCACCCAGCACGTTGCCGGTGACGGCGGTGGTCACCGACCGGCGGCTCACCGCGCGCGCCGGGACGGTGGCGTCGACCAGGGCACAGGCGTCGACCAGGCCGGTCCGGGTGACCAGGTCCGCGCCCCAGGCGGGGGCACAGCCGGGCAGGACGGGGGCGACGGCGACGTCGGCGGCCATGAGCGCGGGGGCGTCGGCGGCGGAGACGAGCAGCACGGCCCGCCCGTCGGCCTGCAGCCGGCGCACCGTCTCCACCAGCGGCTCGTCGGCGGGGGCCACCTCGTCGGCGGCCCCGGCGAGCTCGCGGGTGCCGACGTGCGGGGTCAGCACCAGCCGGTGGCCGGCCCGGTTGGCCGCGGACAGCAGCGCCTCGGCGTACGGGTCGGGCTCCGGGGCGACGGTCACCTCCCCGACGCGGCGGCGGCCCTCGAGCAGGCTGCGCACCTCCCCGCCCTCGGCGCCGGGCGCGCTGCGGGGCGGCCCCAGCCGCAGCCGGCCGTCGTCGGCCCCGCCCCGGGCGCCGAGGAGCCGGACGGCGGCGGTCCACACGCCGGCGTCGTCCCACCCGTCGGCGGTCGCCCGCGCCTCGATGACGACCGGCGGGCCGGTGCACAGCGTGGCCCCGTCGACGACGACGGTGTCGACCCGGTCCAGCCGCCGGTAGGCCGCGCCGTCCATGGGGAGCACCCCGCGCCGGCACATCAGCAGGTCGAGGGTGGCGGCGAAGGACTCCCGGCCGAGCCCCGCGGCCTTCGGGTTCTGCGCCTTGAGCATGTCCGCCGAGCGGCCGGGGCTGCCGGTGAGCGGCAGCAGGCCGAGGGAGGCGCCGAGCGCGACCTGCTCCAGGCGGGCGCGGTAGGTCTCGACGGGGCCGGGGGGCAGGGGCACCGGGCGCGGGCCGGGCGGCTGGAGCGGCTCCCCCTCGTCGTCGGGCTCGGGACCGCACAGCTCGGGCTCCCGCCGCTGCCAGACCTGCCGCCGGGCCCGCATCTCCACCGCCTGCTGCAACGCCGCGGCGGCGTTGAGGGCCGGGATGGTGGGGCTCTGGGTGAGCGCGTGCAGCAGCGCGCTGGTGCCGTTGAACAGCAGGTCGGTACCGATGACGCCGAACCGCGCCTCCAGCCCGTTGCGGATCCACCGCTGGCTGTCGAGCAGCGCGATGGCGAGCGTGACGTGCCGGGACAGCGCCGGCACCGGCAGCGCCTTGCCGAGGTAGGCGACGCCGACCGCCGCGGTGTCGACGGCGGCCGCGACCACGGCGGCGAGCAGCGGCTCCAGGTCGGCGGGGTGCTCGACCGACTGCGGGAACACCTGCCGGCCACCGCGGGCCTGTTCGATGGCGGTGACCGCGCCGACGACGTCCTCGACCCGTACCCGCCGGTCGTCGACGGCGACCAGCACCCGGCCGACGACGTCGTTGACCGTCGCCCACTGGACGCCCTCCAGCCGCTCCAGCTGGCGGCGCAGCGCCCGGCGGACCTCGGGCTGCTCCTCCGCCGACGGTGCGCACACCTCGACCTGGACGTGACCGCTCCCGGCCCACACGCGGCGGGTGTGCCGGGAACGCGGCGGCTCGACCATGCCCCTGGCGGCGTCGACCAGGGAGTGCAGGTGACCGTCGGGGATCGGGTCGGCGCCGGTCAGGAGCGTGCCGACCGCCCGGGTGCCGGAGACCGCCGCGACCCGGGCCAGGTGCCGCGAGCCGTCGGCGACCGCGGCGCCGGCGCCCGCAGCTGCCCCCGCGGCGGCGCGGGCCACGCGGGCCGTGACCCGCGCGGGCTCGGCCAGCAGCCCGGCGGTGACCACCGCGGGGGCGGCGGCCAGCACCGCGCCGGCGGCGGTGAGACGGACGGCCGTCTCCGCCGCACCGCGCGCTGCCTGGATCCGGCGGAGCAGGGCCATCGGCGTCCCTCGAACGGTGGTCCCGGAACGGTACGCCGACGGAACCGGATCGGCCCGTCCGCGAGGGTCCCGCGGGCGATGTGACGCAGGTTACTTTCTGGCCGACCCCGACACCCAGGAGGACCCATGGACAGACTGCGCTTCGGCACCTTCCTCGCCCCGTTCCACCCTGCCGGCGAGAACCCCACGCTGGCCCTGCAGCGGGACCTGGAACTGGTCGAGCACCTGGACCGGCTGGGCTACGACGAGGCCTGGATCGGCGAGCACCACTCGGCCGGCACCGAGCTCATCGCCTCACCGGAGATCTTCATCGCGGCGGCCGCCGAGCGGACCCGGCACATCAAGCTCGGCACCGGCGTCACCTCGATCGCGTACCACAACCCGCTGTGGGTGGCCGAGCGCATGGTGCTGCTGGACCACCTGACCCGGGGCCGGGCGATGCTGGGCTGCGGCCCCGGCTCGCTGCCCACCGACTCGATGATGCTGGGGCTCGACCCGACCGAGACCCGCGAGCTGCTGGAGGTCGACCTCGACATCATCATGCGGCTGCTGCGCGGCGAGACGGTCACCCAGCAGACCCGCACGCACAACCTGGTCGACGCCCGGCTGCACCTGCGCCCGTACACCGAGCCGCGCTTCGAGGTGGCGGTCGCGGCCGTCGCCTCGCCCACCGGGCCGCGGATGGCCGGCCGGCACGGGATCGGGCTGCTGTCGATCGGTGCCACCCTCTCCAAGGAGGGCTTCGACGCCCTGGCCCACCACTGGAACGTCGTCCAGGAACGCGCGGAGCACTTCGGCCAGACGGTGTCCCGCCGGGACTGGCGGCTGGTCGGGCTCATGCACATCGCCGAGACGCGCGAGCAGGCCTACGCCGAGGTGCAGTACGGCATCGAGACGTGGTTCCGGTACTTCCAGAAGACCGCCGCGTTCCCGCAGATGGCCGTCGAGGGCGGCGACGCGAAGGAGATGATCGACTTCATCAACGAGGCCGGAATCGGCGCGATCGGCACCGTGGAGGACGCCCGCGCGCAGGTGCAGCGGCTGTGGGACCAGTCCGGCGGGTTCGGCTGCATGCTGCTGCTGGGCCACGAGTGGGCCAACCCGCAGGCGACCAAGCGCTCGTGGGAGCTGATCGCCCAGCACGTCATGCCGCACTTCCAGGGCGGCGAGGTCAGCCACGCCCAGCAGACGCTGGACTGGAAGGAGTTCGCCGGCGGCAAGCGCGAGGACTACGCGGCCCAGCAGATGCAGGCGGTGGCGACGATGACCGAGCGCTACGAGAGGGAGAAGGCCGAGGGCTGAACGGCGGAGCCGGCCGCCCCCTGCCGCGGGGCCGGCCGGCTCATGCCGTCTCCGGGCGCGGTAGCGGGGCGGACTCGTCGGGGGGCGGCGGGGCGTCGTCCTCCGCCACCGGCTCGACGCTGATGGAGAACAGCCAGGCGAGGAACAGCAGGCCGAGGAAGCCGCGGAGGTTGCTGAACGCCCAGAGCACGACCTGGTACCCGGCCACCGCGACCAGGACGACCAGCACGCCGCGGCGCAGCCACGCCGGCTCCCGGCCGGGATCGGCGGCGCCGTGTGGTGAGGGCTGCACGCGCGGATCGCCGTCCACCCGGCGCGAGCCAGCCCCCTCCGGCCAGGATGGGGGCATGACGAGCCGGGACGACGACGTGCGGGCGGTGCTCGCGGCGGAGGACCGCCGCTACCGGGCGATGGTGGACGGCGACCTCGACGCGCTGGAGGAACTGCTGGCGCCGGAGGCGAGCTACGCGCACTCCAGCGGCGTCCGGGACACCAAGGAGGAGTACCTGGCCAAGCTGCGCTCCCGCTACTACGTCTACCGGCGGGCCGAGCACCCGGTCGAGCGGGTGGAGGTGTCCGGGGACGCCGCGATCGTGGTGGGCCGCATGACCGCCGACGTCGACGTCGACGGGGTGCCGAAGACCATCGACGCCCTGGCGCTGGCGGTGTGGACCCGCGCCGGGGACGGCGACTGGCGCATGCTGGCCTACGCGCCGACGCGGCTGCCCGACTGAGGTCAGCCGACCCGGAAGAAGTCGAAGACCACGCCGGTGGGGTGCCGGACGCCGGAGCCGACGAACACGTGCGAGGTCAGCACGGCCAGGCGCGGCGCGGAGGTCTCGAACCGCGGGGTGGAGCGGAAGTAGATCCGGGACGGGTCGACCGGCAGGTCCTGGCGCAGCCGGGCGATGTCCTCGGCCGAGCCGGTGCGCAGTCCGGTGTTCTCGACGTAGACCCGCTCCCCCTCGTCGGTCTCGATGACGTAGCGGGCCTCGGCGACGGTCTCGGTCTCGGTGCGGATCACCTGGAAGTCCGCGCCGCCGGGCAGCACCCGTCCGGTGAGCAGCGGTCCGGAGACCGTGCCGCCGGTGATGGGGATGACCCGGCGGTGGCCGGCCGGCGTCGGCCCGATCTCGACCGGCGGGTCGACGGTCACCTCCAGGTGCAGGACGTGCTCCAGCGGCGGCGGGACGACGGTCACGGTTCTCCTCGGGTGGTCCGGGCGCGGGCCGCCGCGATCCTGCCCCATGGCCGCACGGTGCGGGTCAGCCGCGGAGGAGGGCGGCGGCGTCGACCAGCGCCCCGTCGGCGGCTGCCCAGCGCGACGTACCGGGTCACGGCCGGCCCACGCGCTCGGCGCGGGCGGCGGCCGCGCGCGCCACCAGCCGGTCCAGCTCCCCGGCCGGGACGGAGGCGCCGAGGTCGGCGACGAACCGGCGCATCGGCATGGACCCGACCATCCGCAGCATGCCCCGCCCGGCCTCGGTGGACGGCGGCGGCAGGTCGGGCAGCCACAGCGCGAACCCCTCGACCAGCTCGGGGCCGACGACCGGGTGCGCCAGCCACTCGGCCACCGACGAGTCGAGCGTCAGCGCGGGCACCAGGTCGTCGCCGGCCAGCGTCACCGTCGCCGCGGCGAGGACCTCCACGGCGCTGGCCCCGATCTCCACCGTGTACGACCCCGGCGCGACGACCCAGCCGCGCTCGCGGACGTCCCAGTACGCGAAGGCGCGCCGGTCCAGGTCGACGGTCACCGTGCGCCGCTCCCCCGGCGCGAGCAGGACGGGGGTGAACGCGCGCAGCTCCCGCGCCGGGCGGCGCACCGGCCCGGCCGACGTCGCCACGTACACCTGCACGACGTGCCGCCCCGCCCGGTCGCCGGTGTTGGCCACGGTCACCGACAGCCGGGCGGCGTCGTCGCCGGTGACGACGACCTGCAGGTCCGCCGTCGTGAAGGTGGTGTAGCTCAGCCCGTGCCCGAAGGCGTAGCGCACCGGCCGGTCCAGCGTGGTGAACCCGCGGTAGCCGACCAGCACGCCCTCGCCGTAGCGGACGTGGCCCTGCTCGCCGGGGAAGTTCATCGAGCTCGGGACGTCGGCCAGCCGCAGCGGGATCGTCTCGGCGAGGTGGCCCGACGGGTTGGCGACCCCGTACAGCAGGTCGGCCAGCGCGCCGCCGCCCGCCTGGCCCAGCAGGAAGCCCTCCAGCACGGCGTCCACCTCGTCGTGCCAGCCCTCCAGCGAGACGATCCCGCCGTTCGACAGGACGACGACCGTGCGGGGCGCGACCGCGGCGACGGCCCGGATGAGCTCCACCTGGCCGGCGGGCAGGTCGATGGACTCCCGGTCGAAGCCCTCGGACTCCTCGGCCTCCCCCAGCCCGGCGAACACGACCGTCACCTCGGCCGACCGGGCGAGCGCCACCGCCTCCTCGCGCAGGGCGGCGGCGTCCCCCGCGCCGTCGAGGGCGAAGCCGGGGGCGAAGGGCGCGTCGACCCCGGCCAGCTCCCGGACGGCGTCCAGCGCGGACTCGACCCGGGTGGCGTGGACGTTCGAGCTGCCGCCGCCCTGGAACCGCGGCGTCCGGGCGAACTCCCCGACGACCGCGACCCGCGTGCCCGGCGCGAGCGGAAGCGTGTTCCCTTCGTTGCGCAGCAGGACGGCGCACCGCGCGGCCAGCTCGCGGGCCAGGGCGTGGTGGCCGTCGACGTCGAACCCGTCGGCGACCGGCCCGACCAGGCGCGCCAGACCCGCCACCCGGGCCGCGCTCGCGTCGACGCGGGACTCGTCGAGCTCTCCTGCGCGCACCGCCTCGACCACCCGGCGGTCGCCGGCCCCGCGGTCGCCGGGCATCTGCAGGTCCAGGCCCGCCGCCAGCGCCGCGACGCGGTCGTCGACGGCGCCCCAGTCGGAGACGACGACGCCCTCGAAGCCCCACTCGTCGCGGAGCACCCCGGTGAGCAGCTCGCGGTGCTGCGAGGCGTAGATCCCGTTGACCTTGTTGTAGGCGCACATCACCGTGGCCGGCCGCGCCTCGGTGACCACCCGCTCGAAGGCCGGCAGGTAGATCTCCCGCAGCGTCCGCTCGTCGACGTCGGCGCTGACCTGCATCCGGTCGGTCTCCTGGTTGTTGGCCGCGAAGTGCTTCACCGACGCACCGACGCCCTCCCCCTGCTGTCCCCGCACGTGGGCCGCCCCGAGCACCCCGGACAGCAGCGGGTCCTCCGCGTGGTACTCGAAGTTCCGCCCGCACAGCGGGGACCGCTTCATGTTCACGCCGGGCCCGAGGACGACGTGCACCCCCAGCGCCCGCGCCTCGCGGCCGATCGCGGCCCCGATCCGCTCGGCGACCTCCGGGTCCCAGCTCGAGCCCACCGCCACCGCCGGCGGGAAGCAGGTGGCCGGGAGGTTGCGGTGGATGCCGATCGTGTCGAAGGAGCCCTCCTGCCGGCGGACGCCGTGCGGCCCGTCGGTGAGCACGACCGACGGCAGGCCGGCCTCCTCCAGCGGCGTCGTCGTCCAGAAGTCGCGGCCGGAGAGGAGGGCGGCCCGCTGCTCGAGGGAGAGGCCGGCGGGGAGGGCGGGAGCGTCGGTCACGGACGCGAGCATGCCCACCGGCGAGGGAGCGCCGCGCGGTGGTCGCCGACCACCGGCACGGCCGCCCCGGCCACCACAGCTGACCGGCCGAGCCCGCCGGGGTCCGCGGGCTCGGCCGATCGGTCGTGGGCAGCGGCTCAGCCCACGGGCTCCGGCGCCCGGCCCCCGGCGCCGCGCGGCACCGCCGCGAGGCCTGCGGCCCGCACTCCCCGCCGGGCCGCCCACCAGCCGTACCCGCCGGCGAACACGGTGCTGGCGGTGAGGAGCACGTACCCCCACAGCCACGGATCGGCGGCGCTCACCGATTCCCCGTACCGGGCCAGCACCAGCAGCTGCAGGGCCCCGAAGACGGCGTACGCCGCCGACGGGCCGACCAGCCGGGCGAGGTCGCCGTCCCGGATCACGAGGACCGCGGCCACCCCGAAGGCGACCAGCCAGGCCCCGACGACCATGGAGCTCAGCGGCATCAGGTCCCACGGCCAGAAGTGGGTGACCGGGTCGGCGTGGTGGTGCACCGCGACGCCGCCGAGGACGAGCAGCACGCCCGCCGTCGTCAGCAGCGTCCCCTGCACGCCCACCAGCACCGCCAGCCAGTGCGGCATCGTCCGGCGGCCGGCCGACGTCCGCGGGCGCCGCCACCCCTGCCGGCGCACGACGAGGAAGCAGGCGACCGGGACCACCAGGTACACGACCAGCCACAGCCAGGCGGCCGCGCGCGCGGTCGGGACGCCGCTGGTCAGCTGCAGCTTGTGCGTGTGCAGCAGGGTCGCGAACAGGGTCACCGCGGCGAAGACGCCGACGGTCAGGACCGGGATGCGCGCCCGGCTCCACGTCCGCTGCCGCAGGGCGTGCAGCGAGAGCACGAAGCCCGCCGCGTAGCTCGCGCCGAGGAAGGCCGCGGTCAGCTCGGCGTGGATGTGCCAGGCGAAGGCCTCCTGCGTCGCTCCCGGCCGGAGGAGCAGCTGGCAGACGGCGAGCAGGGTGAGCCCCACGAACGCGCGCAGCAGCACGCGCGTGCCCGGTCGGACGTCGTCCCGGGACTCCTCGACCTCTGGTCCGTGCGCGCGCCCCGTCGTCCCCACCCGCGACGCGGCACGCTCGGCTGCGGTCATGGATCCTTCCTCCGGTGACCGGCCCGGGGCACCCCTCGGGCCGTGGAACTGTGCAGTGCGAGGGTGCGACCCCGGCGGCCCGCACCGCATGACCAGAACTGACCATCTTGGGGCGCCACGCGACCCTGATCCGCCCTGACCACGTGCGACCGGGTCGATCAGCCGGCGGGGTCGTCCTGCCCTGCCCGCCCCCGCGGCCACGGCGCCCGCCACCATGTCGTCCGGCGCGCCCCACGCCGGCCGCGACGAGGCAGAGCCGGGGATCGCCTTCCTGCAGCGCCACCTGACACCGAGGGAGACCAGTCATGAGGATCGTGGGCATCCGCCGGGACGGCGGACCCGTCGACGTCGCCGCGCTGTCCGACGACGGCACCGAGGTGACCGTGCTCGCCGGCCTGGAGGAGTTCTGGGCCGACGCCGCCGGGCACCTGGGCCGGACGCCGGCCGGGCCGGCCCTGCCGGTGACCGACGTGGAGCGGGTGCCGCCGGTGCTGCCCGGCGCCCGGGTGGTGTGCATCGGGCTGAACTACCTCAAGCACGTGGCCGAGGGCTCCTTCGCCGCGGAGGACCTGCCGCCGCACCCCACGCTGTTCGCCCGCTGGACGCAGTCGCTGACCGTGGACGGCGCCGAGGTGCCGGTCCCGTCGAACGAGGACGGCCTGGACTGGGAGGGCGAGGTCGTGGCCTGGGTCGGCGGCACGCTGGTCGACGCCACCCCGGAGGAGGCGCTGGCCGCCGTCGTCGGCTACTCCACCTTCAACGACCTCACCTCGCGGCGCGCCCAGAAGCTCACCAGCCAGTGGATCCTGGGCAAGAACGGCGACCGCTCCGGCCCCCTGGGCCCCATGGTCCCGGCCGCCGAGGTCGGCGACCTGCGCGACGGCCTGCGGGTGACCACCCGGGTCAACGGCGAGGTCGTGCAGGACGGGCGCACCGACGAGATGGTCTATCCCGTCGGCGACACCCTCTCCCTCATCTCGCACACCTTCACGCTGCGCCCCGGCGACCTGCTGGCCACCGGCACGCCGTCCGGCGTCGGCTACGCCCGCACGCCCCCGTGGCTGCTGCAGCCCGGCGACGTGGTCGAGGTCGAGGTGGACCGCCTCGGCGTGCTGCGCAACCCCGTCGTGGGCAACGACGCCCGCCGGAAGGGGGCCTGAGCCGTGTCCGGTGAGTTCCGCCAGTACCTGTTCCCGCACGACCACCCGCGGCTGGCCGAGGTCCGCGGCATGGACCCCTACACCTACCGGGAGCACGCCCGGACGCCGGGCACGTTCACCGGCGGCCTGGTCGAGGGCTGGACCCCGCTGTACCGCAACGAGTTCCGCGGCGTCACCGAGGACGGCACCCTGCGCGAGGGCCTGTACCCGCTGGACCCGGCCCGCCCCGGCGAGGAGGCGCCGGTCGAGGCCATGGTCGCCGCCGCCGAGGACCTGCTCGCGGCCCTGGACGACGCGGGCCGGGCGCGGATCTCCTTCCCCGTCGACGCCGTCGAGTGGCAGACCTGGGCCAACCCGGAGTTCCTGCAGTTCGACACCGGCCTGCGCCTGGAGTTCCAGCCGGACGCCGTCCGCGAGAAGGCGCTGGCGCTGGTCCGCGCCTCGCTCTCCCCCGAGGGCTTCGCCTCCGTGCACGCGATGATGCTGGTCAACGGCTTCCTCGGCGAGGTCGTCGACCTGCCCACCGTGCTGGGCGAGTGGAGCTACAACATCGCCCTCTACGGCACCCCCGACCTGCGCGCGCCGTGGGGCTGGCAGCTCTACGGCCACCACTGCGCGGTCAACTGCCTGGTCGTCGAGGGCCGGATGGTGGTCTCGCCGGTCTTCCTCGGCGCCGAGCCCGACGAGATCGACGCCGGACCGCACGCCGGCCTGGCCGACCTGTTCGCCGACCGGATCCACGCCGGGCTGGCGGTCATGGCCGCCCTGGACCCCGACCAGCGGCGCGCGGCGACGGTCTACCAGCAGATGGTCGACCCGGCGATGCCGCCCGGCCGGGTGCACCCCGGCGACGAGCGGCACCTGGCCGGTGCGTTCCAGGACAACCGGGTCATCCCGGTGGAGGGCATACCCGTGGCCGACGTGCCGGACGCGGCCCGGCGGCGGGTGCTCGACGTCGTCGCGACGTTCGTCCGGCTGCTGCCCGAGGGCCCGCGCGCGGCCCGGCTGCGCGAGGTCGAGGCGCACCTGGACGAGACCTGGTTCTCCTGGATCGGCGGCCACGCCCCCGGCGACGTCTTCTACTACCGCCTCCAGTCCCCGGTGCTCATCGCCGAGCTCGACCACCACCGCGGGGTCTTCCTCGACTACGACACCCCGAAGCCCTTCCACGTCCACACCGTGCTGCGCACCCCGCACGGCAACGACTACGGCCGGGCCTGGGTCCGCCAGTGGTGCGCCCGCCGGTGAGCCGCCGGGCCCGCTGACAGCCGCCGTCCAGGTCGCTGCCAGCGGGCTCCCGGCGCGCGGCGGCACCGTCGGGGCATGGACGCCGACCGCCGCACCGCCCTGGACGTCGCCCTGGTGGCCGCCGCGCTGGCGGTGGCCGTCCTGACGCTCACCCCGGCCGGCGGCAGCGGCTGGGCGTGGGGCGCGCCACTGACCGAGCTGCGCTGGTACGCCACCGGGCTGGACTCCGAGGCGACGCTGCTGCAACTGCTCGGCAACCTGCTCCTGCTGGGCCCCCTGGCGGTCCTGGCGGTGCTGCGCCGGCCGGGGCTGGGCAGCGCCGGGCGGCTGGCCGCGGCCGGCCTGGCCGTGGCCGGCGGCATCGAGCTGCTCCAGTGGGCGCTGCCGCTCGGCCGGGTCGTCTCACCCGTCGACGCCGCGCTCAACGCCACCGGTGCGGTGCTGGCCGGGCTGGCCACGACCCGCCTGCGGGAGTGGGTCCGCGTGCCCGCCTGACCCGCCGGTCGTCGAGCAGGAGCCGGCCGCCGCGGACCGGGCCGGGGAGGGGCCGGACGACGTCCCGGGAGGGCTGTCGCAACGGCGGCGCGCGGCTCACCCTGGGAAGGCACGGACCCTGCGCCGAGGAGAGGTCATGGAGGGCGAACTGGACCGCACCCGGCAACTCGCCGACGAGTGCGCCGAGCTGCGAGGCCGCACGCGCCGCCTCGCCGAACGGCACAAGGAGCTCTCCGCCCGGCTGGCCGCCACCGCCGCGTCCATCGCGGGCACCGAGGAGCGGCTGGCGGGCAGCCTCGAGGACCTCGCCCGGGAACACCCGGAGGCCGCCGAACGCCTCCGCCGCAAGGCGGCCAGCTCCCGCGAGTTCGCCGAGCGCGAGGCCGCGCAGGTGCAGGAGCTGCGGTCGGAGGACTGAGATCCGCCGCCCCCGGCCGGGCGCCGACGACACGGCGACGGGGAGAGCTCCGGCGTCAGGCCGAGACGAACGTGTGGGCGGGGTACAGCTCCGGCTGCTCGGTGATGCCGACCTCCTGCAGCACGGGCAGGAGCTTCTCGCCGAAGCGCCGGGCGGCGTCCTCGGACTCCCACACGTCGACGACGCGGAAGCCGGCGGGGCCCTGCCCCGCGGCGTGGACCAGGAGACCGTCGACCGGCCAGTCGGCCGGCTTCTCCAGCCGACCGCTGGAACCGGTGAGCCGGCGGACGGTCTCCTCGTACCGCTCCTGGGTGAGGGTCGGTCCCTGGTGGACGAGCACGACAGGCATGGCGACCTCCTCGCGGCGTGCGTCGAGCAAGGGCACGGTAGGCCCCACGGGGGTGCCCGGCGGGCACCCGTGCGTGGCCGCCGGGGGCGCCCGCCCGGCGACCACGCTGCGGTTGCGCGCCACCTCGCCGCGCTGCGACCCCGCCGGTCACCGCCGCAGGTCGGCCACCTCCGCCAGCCCGCCCAGCTTGTGCGGGTTGCGGATCGCGTAGAGCCGGGTGATCCGCCCGTCCTCGACCACCAGACCGACCGCCGTGGGCTCGCCACCCGCGTCGATGCGGATGCCCGGCATGCCGTTGAGCCAGGCCGGGCTCGCCACGAGGTCCGGGAGCTCCACCGCGCGGGCGAGGAACGCCGCCACCCGGTCGGCGCCGGTGATCGGCCTCCGGGCGGCCGCCACCAGCCCGCCGCCGTCCGCGACCAGCACGACGTCCGGGGCGAGCACCGCCACGAGCGCCTGGACGTCGCCGGTGGCGACGGCGGCCATGAACCGCTCGACGACCGCCTGCTGCTCGGCCCGGTCCACCTGCATCCGGGGCCGCCGCGCCGCGACGTGCTCGCGGGCACGGTGGGCGATCTGCCGGACCGCGGCCGGGGTCCGGCCGATCGCCTCGGCGATCTCCTCGTACGGCGTCTCGAACACCTCGCGCAGCACGAACACCGCCCGCTCGACCGGCCCCAGCGTCTCCAGCACCGTGAGCATCGCGATCGAGACGTTCTCGGCGAGCTCGACGTCGTCGGCCACGTCGGGGGCGGTGAGCAGCGGCTCGGGCAGCCACTGCCCCACGTAATCCTCCCGGCGGCGGGACACCGACCGCAGCCGGTCCAGCGCCTGCCGGGTGACCATGCGGATCAGGTAGGCCCGCGGGGAGTGCACCTCGGTCCGGTCGACGTCGGCCCACCGTAGCCAGGTCTCCTGGACGACGTCCTCGGCGTCGGCGGCGGAGCCGAGCATCTCGTAGGCGACGGTGAACAGCAGGCTGCGGTGGACGACGAACGGGTCGTCGGTCATGTCGTCGACGGTGCCGCGAGGGGCCGGAGGTCGCAGGACGCCGCGAAGCCCTGCGACTCGATGCCGAAGGCGGTGTTGGTGCGGGTGTAGAGGTTCGCCAGCGCGATGTACGCGGTCAGCTCCACCAGCGCGGGTGCACCGAGCTGGTCGAGCAGGCGCGCGGACAGCTCGTCGGTCACCGTGGGCGGGGTGCGGGTCATCGCCTCGGCGTACTCCATGACCTCCCGCTCCAGCGGCGTGAACACCTCCGACTCGCGCCAGCGCGGCACCTCGCGGGCCTTGGTCAGGTCCAGTCCCTCGTTGCCGGCCTGGAAGTAGCCGAGGTCCAGGCAGAAGCTGCAGCCGACCAGACTGGCCACCGCCATGTGCGCGAACGACTTCAGGCTCGCGTCGCACCGGTGCCACCTCTGCGCCTTGCGGCCGACGGCGAAGCTGAACCCCAGCACCTCCCGGTTGTGCCACGCGACCTCGACCGGCTCCGGCACGCTGCCGAACACCCTGCGGGACACCCGCCTCACCACTGCGCCGTGGACGCCGGTCAGCTCCGCCTTCGGGATCCTGGTGCCGCTGGTCATCGCTCCTCCTCCGGTTCCGTGTCTGCGCCATGGAGACGCCGGCCGGGCACCGGATGTGACACCCGGGCCGGACGTCGCGACCACGGGCCGGAGGACGGCGGCACCGCGCGGTCGGGCGGCCGCTGGTGGGCCATGATCTCGTCGGCGCACACGGCAGCACGAGCAGCCGGTGCTGGTCGTCCGCGAGTCGAGCAGGACCGACCGCCGCACCGGCGGGGACGGGGAGGACACATGAGGGTTGCGCTCTTCGCGACGTGCCTGGTCGACACGATGGTGCCGCAGGTGGCGCGGGCGACCGCCACGCTGCTGGAGCGGCTGGGCCACGAGGTCGTCGTCCCGCCGGGGCAGGCCTGCTGCGGGCAGATGCACGTCAACACCGGCTACCGGCGCGAGGCGGTGCCGATCGTGGCCAACCACGTGCGGGCCTTCGCCGGGGCCGAGGCGGTGGTGGCGCCGTCCGGCTCGTGCGTGGCCTCGATCCACCACCAGCAGGCGACCGTGCTGCGCCGGGCCGGGGAGCACGCCCTGGCCGCCGACGCCGAGGCGCTGGCCGAGCGGACGTACGAGCTGTCGCAGTTCCTGGTCGACGTCCTGGGGGTCACCGACGTCGGCGCCTACTACCCGCACCGCGTCACCTACCACCCGACCTGCCACTCGCTGCGGCTGCTGCGGGTGGGCGACCGGCCCCTGCGGCTGCTGCGCGCGGTCCGCGGGCTGGAGCTGGTGGAGCTGCCCGGCGCCGACCAGTGCTGCGGCTTCGGCGGCACGTTCGCGGTGAAGAACGCCGACACCTCCACCGCGATGCTCACCGACAAGATGGCAGGCGTGCTGTCCACGCACGCCGAGGTCTGCACCGCCGGCGACGCCTCCTGCCTGATGCACATCGGCGGCGGGCTGTCCCGGCTGCGCTCGGGCACCCGCACCGTGCACCTGGCCGAGATCCTCGCCTCGACGGAGCTGTCCACCCGCCCCACCACCCCGACGGACGCCGTGACCCCGCACCAGACGACCAGGCCGGCGGTGCCCGCGTGACCGCCGTCCACCTCGGCATGCCGGCGATCCCCACCGCCCCCCGGGGCGTGGGCCACCTGCGCGGCGACCGGCCCTTCCCGGACGCCGCGCGCGACGCGCTGCGCGACGGCCAGCTGCGGGCCAACCTCGGCCACGCCACCTCGACGATCCGCGCCAAGCGGGCCGCCGTGGTCGGCGAGGTGCCCGACTGGGAGGAGCTGCGCCAGGCCGGCAAGGCGCTGAAGGCGGCGACCATGGCGCGGCTCGACGAGCACCTGCTGGCGCTGGAGGCCCGGGTCACCGAGCGCGGCGGCACGGTGCACTGGGCCCGCGACGCCACCGAGGCCAACGAGATCGTCACCCGGCTGGTGCGGGCCACCGGCTCGGACGAGGTGGTCAAGGTCAAGTCGATGGCCACCCAGGAGATCGGCCTCAACGAGGCGCTGCAGGCCGCGGGCATCACCGCACACGAGACCGACCTCGCCGAGCTCATCGTCCAGCTCGGGGACGACGCGCCGAGCCACATCCTGGTGCCCGCGATCCACAAGAACCGGGCGGAGATCCGCGAGATCTTCCTGCGCACCATGCCTCAGTTCCAGGGCCCCGACGCCGACCGCGACCTGCCCGACGACCCGCGGCGGCTGGCGATGGCGGCCCGTGCCCACCTGCGCGAGCGGTTCCTGCGGGCGCGGGTGGCGATCAGCGGCGCCAACTTCGCCGTCGCCGAGACCGGCACGCTGGCGGTGGTCGAGTCCGAGGGCAACGGCCGGATGTGCCTGACCCTCCCCGACACGCTGATCACCGTCATGGGCATCGAGAAGCTGGTGCCGACCTGGCGCGACCTCGAGGTCTTCCTGCAGCTGCTCCCCCGCTCCTCCACCGGCGAGCGGATGAACCCGTACACGTCGATGTGGACCGGCGTCACCGCCGGCGACGGCCCGCAGGAGTTCCACCTCGTGCTGCTCGACAACGGGCGGACGGCGGTGCTCGCCGACGAGGTGGGCCGCGAGGCGCTGCACTGCATCCGGTGCTCGGCCTGCCTCAACGTGTGCCCGGTCTACGAGCGCACCGGCGGGCACGCCTACGGCTCGGTGTACCCGGGCCCGATCGGTGCGGTGCTCAGTCCCCAGCTCACCGGGGTCGAGGACAACGCGTCGCTGCCCTACGCCTCGTCGCTGTGCGGCGCCTGCTTCGACGCGTGCCCGGTGGCCATCGACATCCCGTCGATCCTGGTGCACCTGCGCGCCGAGCACGTCGAGGCCCAGGAGCGGGTCACCCCCGAGGCGGCGGCCTTCCGCGCGCTGTCGCGGGCGATGTCGCACCCGCGGCTGTGGCGGCTGGCCCAGCGCGCCGCCGGGCTCGGCCGGCTCCTGGCCCGCGGCCGGCCGACGCTGCCCGCGGCCCTGCCGCCGCCGGTCTCCGGGTGGACCCGCAGCCGCGACCTGCCCGCCCCGCCGCGGGAGACGTTCACCCAGCAGTGGGCGCGGGAGCACGGGGCATGAGCTCCCGTGACGAGGTGCTCGCGCGGATCCGCACCGCGCTCGGCCCCGACCGCCCGGCGCCGCAGGTCGCCCGCGCCTACCGGACAGCCGACGGGCGGTCGGGCGCCGAGCTGCTCGACGTCCTCACCGACCGGCTGGAGGACTACCGGGCGACGGTGCTGCGCGCCGCACCGGGCGACGTCGCCGCCACGGTGTCCGCCGCCCTCTCCGCGGGGCTCGGGTCCGGCTGGGCCGCGGCGGACGTCGTCGTCGCGCCCGGGCTGCCGGCCGCCTGGCGCCCCGAGGGGGTCCGCGAGGACGACGGCCGGCCGGCCGTCGGGCTGACCGCGTTCGCCGCCACCGTGACCGGCGTGGCCGTGGCCGTCGCCGAGACCGGGACGCTGGTGCTCGACGGCGGCCCGCTGTCCGGGCGGCGGGCGCTGTCGCTGCTGCCCGACTGCCTGGTCTGCGTCGTCGAGGCCGCGCAGGTGGTGGGCGGGGTGCCCGAGGCGCTGACCCGGCTGGACCCCACCGCACCGCTCACGATGGTCAGCGGCCCGTCGGCGACCAGCGACATCGAGCTGAACCGGGTCGAGGGCGTGCACGGGCCGCGCACCCTCGTCGTCGTCCTCGTCGCCTGAGGGGAGGGTTCACCCCTCGTCGTCCACCTGGCGGATCGCCCGGGGGGTCCAGGCGGTGCCGCCCGCGGCGAGCTCGCGGATGCGCTGCGGCAGGTCGACCAGGTCGGCGCCCTTGAGCAGGTAGCCGACGGCGCCCAGCCGCCGGGCCCGGGAGAACGTGACCAGGCTGAAGCAGCGCGCGTGGACGACGACCCGCGTGCGCGGGGCGACGTCGAGCAGTTCCCGCGCGGCCTGGAGCGGGTCGGTGCCGGGGAGTTCCGGGTCGACCAGGACGACGGCCGGCCGGGTGCGCAGGCCGGCGGCGAGGAGCTCGTCCCCGCTCTCGGCCTCCGCGACGACGGTCAGGTCGCCGGTGTCCTCCAGACAGTCCCGCACCACGCGGCGCAGCACCGGGTGGGCGTCGGCGACCAGGACCGTGGGGAGCGGCGCGCGCGGCGGGGCAGGAGCCGGCGTCGCGGGCCGGATGAGCCTCATCGTCACGCCCTGGAGACGGCCCGGCGCCCCCGCCATGACGCCGCGCAGGTGGAGGGCCCGGCTCACCCGCAGTGGGCGGCCCGGCGGACCCCGTGAGGGACCGGCCGCCCGGCCGGTGAGCCGCCCGCGGACGCGTTGACCGGGTTTGCCGGCAGGTGTACGAGTGTGCGGTTCCTCCCTGCCGGGTGGGCGAGACCGCACACGCGGTCGCCGGGGCCGGCGGCCGCCGGAGGCGCCATGCGCGTTCCGACACGCACACGGGCCGATCGAGCGAGCCCGGCGCCGGCGGAGCCCAGCACCGAGCGGCTGGTGGCCGCGCACACCCGGACCGCCGGGTGGGCGGGCATCGTGTTCGCGCTCCTGCTGGTGGTGGGGCTGGTCCTCGTCAGCCGGATCCCGCGGCTGGCCGACCCGGACAGCACCTACGCCGACTTCTACGACGGCGGCGCCGATCCGCTCACCGTCCTCGGCCTGTACGTCGTGCCCTTCGCGGGGATCGCCTGCCTGTGGCACGCGACCGCGATGCGGACCGCCTTCCAGGTCCGCCGGCCGCGGTCGTGGAGCGAGGTCCCGCACTGGCTGAACCTGGCGGCCGGCGTGCTGTTCGTCGCCATGCTCTACGTCGGCACGGCGGCCACGGGCGCGGTCGCGCTGCTGACCCGCTTCTCCGACGCCCCGCTCCCGGGCCCGGAGGTCGCCCGCGCGCTGTCGTCGGTGGGGTACGCCCTGGTCTTCGTCTACGGGGTCAGGGCCGCCGGCATGTACATGCTCACCACGACCCGGCTGGCGTCCGCGGCCGGGATGCTGCCCCGGCCGCTCGCCGTCGTCAGCTACCTGCTGGCCGCCTTCCTGCTGGTCAGCGTCACCTTCCACCCCGCGATCCTGCTGGTGTTCCCGGCCTGGGTGCTGCTGCTGAGCACCGTGCTGCTGGTGCGCCGGCCGACAGGAGGGTCCTTGTGACCGCCACCATCGCCCTCGACGAGATCCCCGGCCCGCGGGGTGTGCCCGTGCTCGGCAACGTCTTCGACATCGACACGGCGAGCCCCTTCGAGAGCCTCATGCGGATGGCCGAGGAGTACGGGCCGGTCTACCGCCTGACCGTCCCGGGCGGCGCGCGGCTGATCGTCTCGGGGCCGGAGCTGGTCGCGGAGGTCTGCGACGACGCGCGCTTCGACAAGCTGGTCAGCGGCGGGCTGGCCAACCTGAGGAAGGACGCGCTCGACACCGGGCTGTTCACCTCCGACACCGACGAGCCCCTCTGGCGCCGGGCGCACGAGATCCTGATGAGCCCGTTCAGCCTGCAGGCGATGCGCGACTACATGCCGAAGATGCTCGACATCGCCGAGCAGCTGGTGGAGAAGTGGTCGCGGCTCAACGCCGGCGAGGAGGTCGACGTCCCGGCCGACATGACCCGGCTGACCCTCGACACCATCGCGCTGTGCGGCTTCGGCTACCGGTTCAACTCCTTCTACCGGGAGACCCCGCACCCGTTCGTCGACGCGATGATCCGCACGCTGACCGAGTCCCAGGCCCGCGCCCGGCAGCTGCCGCTCCAGACCCGGCTGAGGGTCCGTGCCCAGCGGCAGCTCGACGAGGACCAGGCGTTCATGAACGACCTGGTCGACCGGCTCATCGCCGAGCGGCGGGCGCAGGGGGAGGCCGCGGACACCACCGACCTGCTCGGCCGGATGCTGACCGGGGTCGACAAGAACGGCGAGCGGCTGCCCGATCGCAACATCCGCGCGCAGTGCATCACCTTCCTCATCGCCGGGCACGAGACGACCTCGGGGCTGCTGTCGTTCGCCCTCTACTACCTGGTGGCCAACCCGCGGTACCTGGAGCGGGCCCGCGCGGAGGTCGACACCGTGCTCGGCCGGACGCCCGCACCCACCTTCGAGCAGGTGACGCGGCTGCGCTACGTCCGGCAGGTGCTCGACGAGTCGTTGCGGCTGTGGCCGACCGCACCGGGCTTCACGCGGGCGCCGTTCGAGGACACCGTGATCGGCGGCCGGTACGCCATCCCGGCGCACACCCCGATCACCGTCCTCACCCCCGCGCTGCACCGCGCCACCTCGGTCTGGGGCCCCGACGCCGCGGACTTCGACCCCGACCACGTGGCGGCCGATCGGCTGGCCGCGCTGCCGCCGCACGCCTACAAGCCCTTCGGCACCGGCCAGCGGGCCTGCATCGGCCGCCAGTTCGCGCTGCAGGAGGCCACCCTCGTGCTGGGCATGCTGCTGCAGCGGTTCGACTTCGTCGACGACCGCGGCTACCAGCTGCGCACCAAGACCACCCTCACCATCAAGCCCGACGACTTCCACCTCCGCGTGCTGCCGCGACGGGACGTCCCGTACGGCATCCCAGTCCAGCGGACCGGGCCGGAGACCGCCGAGCCGGCCGCCGCCCCGGTGGCCGAGCCGGTGCCCACGGTCGCGCGGCACGGCACGAAGCTGACGGTGCTGTTCGGCTCCAACCTGGGCACCGCCGAGTCGCTCGCCACCCGGCTGGCCCAGGAGGGCACCGAGCGCGGCTTCGACGTGACGCTCGGGACCCTCGACGACCACGTCGACGACCTGCCCGCCGGCGGCGCCCTCCTCGTGGTCTGCTCCTCCTACAACGGGACGCCGCCGGACAACGCCGCCGAGTTCTGCCGCTGGATCAGCACCGCCCCCGCCGGGGCCGCGTCGGGGGTGACCTACACCGTCTTCGGCTGTGGCAACACCGAGTGGGCCAGCACCTACCAGGCCGTGCCCACCCTGCTGGACCGGGAGCTGGAGGCCCACGGCGCCGAGCGGGCCCACCCCCGCGGCGAGGGCAACGCCGCCGGGGACTTCGACGCGGAGTACCGCGCCTGGCACGGGGACCTCTGGGCGACCGTGGCCCGCGCGCTGGACCTGCCCGACGACGTCGCGGCCACGGCGCCCGCCGGGCCGCGGCTGTCCATCACGCTGACCAACCGGCAGCTCACGAACCCGCTGGTCCTGTCCTACCGGGCGCAGCCGGCGCGGGTGCTGGCCAACCGGGAGCTGCTGACCGCCGGTCCGTACGGCACCCCCGGGAGGTCCACCCGGCACCTCGAGGTGGCCCTGCCCGAGGACCAGCGGTACCGCGCCGGCGACCACCTCGGCGTGCTGCCGCGCAACAGCATCGACCTGCTGCGCCGGGTCATGGGCCACTTCGGCCTGGACGCCGGCCAGTACGTCACGATCATCCCGAACGCGGGGTCGCACACCCACCTGCCGATCGACGAGCCGGCGCCCGTGCTCGGCGTGCTCGGCAGCTGCGTCGAGCTGCAGGACGTCGCCACCCGGGACGACATCGAGGTCCTCGCCCGGTACACCGGCGACCCGCAGCAGCGGGCGGCGCTGCAGGAGCTGGCGGAGGACGACGGGCGGTACCGGGCCGAGGTGCACGAACCCAACCGCTCGGTGATCGACCTGCTGGAGCAGTTCCCGGCGTGCGCGCTGCCGTTCGAGGAGTACCTCGACATGCTCCCGCCGCTGCGACCGCGGTACTACTCCATCTCCTCCTCGCCGCTGACCGACCCCGACACCTGCAGCATCACGGCCGGGGTGCTGCGGGCCCCGGCCCGCTCCGGGGACGGGACCTTCACCGGGGTCGCCTCCGGCCACCTCGCGCAGCTGTCGGAGAACGCCACGGTGTTCGTCTTCGTCCGCGAGCCCACGATCCCGTTCCGGCCGCCGGAGGACCCGCAGGTGCCGATGTTCATGGTCGGCGCCGGGACGGGGCTGGCGCCCTTCCGCGGGTTCCTGCAGGAGCGCGCCGCCCAGCACGGGAAGGGCATCCCGGTGGCGCGGTCCCTGCTGGTCTTCGGCTGCCGCGAGCCGGGCTCGGACCTGCTCTACGCCGACGAGCTGCGAGGGTTCGAGGAGCGGGGGCTGGTGCGGGTGGAGAACGCCTTCTCCCGGGAGGACGGCCGCCCCTGCCGCTACGTCCAGGACGCGATCCTCGACTGCGCCGACGAGGTCTGGGAGCTGCTCCAGCACGACGCCGTCGTCCTGGTCTGCGGCAACGCCGCGACGATCGCCCCCGGCGTCCGCAGCGCGCTGGTGCAGGTCTTCCGCGCCAAGACCTCGGCCGGTGAGGGCGACGCCCAGGCCTGGCTCGCCGGGCTGAGCGGCGCCGGCCGGCTGGTGGAGGACATCTGGGGCGGCTGACCTGCCGCCTCAGGGGTGGGCGTGGCCGTGCCGCTCGGCGTCGTCGCGGTCCGCCCGCTCCGCGGCGTCCCGCCGCCGGTCGCGGCGCAGGTCGACCACCGCGAGGACGAGGGCGCCGCCGACCCCGGCGACCGCCACGGCCAGCCCGGCGGCAGCCGCCGCGGGGTGGTCCTCGCCGGTCGCGCCGAGGACGACGTAGAACAGGCCCGGCAGCGCGGCGGTGCCGATGGCGGCGCCGAAGCGCTGCGCGGTCTGCAGCCCGCCGCCGGCGGCGCCGGCCATCCGGACCGGGACGTCGCGCAGCGTCATCGTCACGTTCGGGGAGATCACGCAGCCGCCGCCGATCCCGCCGACCAGCAGCGCCGGCGCGGCCGCCCACGCCGCGGCCGACGGCGGCACGGTGAGCAGGACGACGGCGGCCGCCGCCAGCCCGGCCATCACCAGGGCGAGCCCGACCACGGTGATCGCGCGCCCGAACCGCTCGACCACCCGCCCGGCCACCACCGCCGATCCCGCGGCGCCCAGGGCGAACGGCGTCACCGCCAGGCCGGACTGCAGCGGCGTGAGGTCCAGGCCGGTCTGGAAGAACAGCGCGAAGACCAGCCAGATGCCGCTGAAGCCGACGAAGTAGACGGTGGCCAGCGCCGCGCCGATGGCGTACCCCCGGGTCTCGGTGACCAGGCGGGGGTCGAACACCGGCTCACCGCCGCGGGTGACCACCCGCCGCTCCCAGGCCACGAAGCCGGCGAGCACCGCGACGCCGGCCGGGAACAGCCACCACAGGCGGGCCAGCCCGCCTGCCTCCGCCTGCACCAGCGGCAGCAGCAGCGACAGCGCGGCTCCGCCGAGCAGCAGCACCCCGCCGAGGTCGATGCGCCCGCGCCGCCCGGTCCCGCCGCGGGGCAGCAGCCGCCAGGCGAGCACCAGGGCCACGACGCCGATCGGCACGTTGACGTAGAAGATCCAGCGCCAGCCGCCGGGGCCGGAGGCCAGCGCCAGGATGAGCCCGCCGACGACCGGCCCGACCGCCGTCGAGATCCCGACGGTGGCCCCGAACAGGCCGAACGCCCGCCCTCGCTCCGCGCCGCGGAACAGCTGCTGGATCAGGCCCGAGTTCTGCGGGGCGAGGCACCCGGCGGCCAGCCCCTGCGCCAGCCGGGCCGCGACCAGCAGTTCCACCGTCGGCGCGGCCCCCGCCGCGGCGCTGCACAGCACGAACAGCGACAGCCCGACGAGGAACATCCGGCGCCGGCCCAGCGCGTCGCCGAGCCGGCCGGCGGGCACCAGCACCAGCGCGAAGGTCAGGGCGTACCCGGACACCACCCACTGCACGGTCGCCGGGGAGGCGCCGAGGTCCCGCTGCAGCGACGGCAGGGCGACCGACACGATGCTGACGTCGAGCAGGCTCATGAAGCCGGCGACCAGCGTCACCCACAGCGCCCGCCAGCGTCGCGGGTCCGGCCGGTGACCGTCGGGGTCGGCCGCGGGCGCGCCGGAGCCGGAGGGGGTCGTGCCGACGGCGGGCTGGGACACGCGGGCGCCTCCACGCAGCTGGGGGGCGGCGGCCGGGTGCCCGCCCGCCCACCATCCTCCGCGTGTCAGCCGGCGCCCGCCTCCGCCTCACGAGCGGCCGGCGCGGTGGCGCCCTCGGCGAGCGGCAGCAGCACCGAGAAGCGGGTGTCGCCGGGCCGGGACTGCACGCGCAGGTCCCCGCCGTGCCGGGTGACCACGATCCGCCAGGAGACGTCGAGGCCGAGGCCGGTGCCCTGGCCGACCGGCTTGGTGGTGAAGAACGGCTCGAACACCCGCCGCTGCAGCTCCTCCGGGATGCCCGGACCGGTGTCGGCCACCTCGACCAGCGCGCAGTCGCCGTCCCGGGCGGTGCGCAGGGTGAGCGTCCCCTCCCCCGCCATCGCGTCCAGCGCGTTGGCGACGAGGTTGGTCCACACCTGGTTCAGCTCCCCGGCGTAGGCCGGCACGAGGGGCAGGGCGCGGTCGTAGTCCTTCACCACGGTGACCCCCGGCGGGATCTTCGCGCCGAGGACGACGAGGGTGGCGTCGAGCCCGGCGTGCAGGTCGGTGGGCTGGTGCGGGGCCCGGTCGAGCTGGGAGTACTGCCGGGCGGCGTCGACCAGCCCGGAGATGCGGGCGGTGCTCTCGCCGATCTCGACCAGCAGCGTCTCGGTCTCGACGGTGTAGGACAGCCAGCGCAGCGCGGCCTCGAGGGCGCCGGGCTCCACGCTGTCCACCACCCGGTCGAGGTCCGCGGGACCCAGGCCGGCCGGGACGAACACGGCGGCGAGCTCCCACGCGCCGCCGATGCCGTGGTCGTCGAGCCAGTCGGCCAGCTCGTCCTCGCGGTCGGACCGCTCGATGGCGGTCAGCTCCGCAGTGGTGCCGACCCGGGCCACCAGCTCCTCCTGCAGGCCGGTGAGGTCGCGCAGCACCGTGCCGTCGATCTTCCCGCTGGCCAGCAGCGCCAGCTTGTGCCGCATCCCGGCGATCCGGTCGCGCAGCGCGGCCGCCGCCCGGGACGCCGCGGCGGCGGGGTTGTTCAGCTCGTGGGTCAGCCCCGCGGTCAGCTTGCCCAGGGCCAGCAGCCGCTCCCGCTGGCTGACCAGCTCGGCGATGTTGCGCTGGCCGAAGAACAGGCCCTCGAGCAGGTGCACCGCCATGGGGTACCAGCGGCGGAACACCGCCTCGAACTCCGCGGCCGGCAGCGCCAGGAACCGGCAGTCGGTCACCGCCCGGACCGTGCCGGGGTAGGTCTGGGCGATCCGGTCGCCGATGTAGAACTGCACGGCTCCGGAGTAGACGCCGCGCTGCGACGTCCGCACGGTCTCGACCTCGCTGCCGCCGACGAGCCGCACCATGCTCATCGTCCCGTCCAGCAGCACGTAGAAGCAGTCGGCCGGCTCGCCCTCCACCGAGACGGTGGCGCCGGCCGGGCAGTCGACGACGTCGCCGTGCGCGGCCACCCACGCCAGCTGCGCGTCGTCGAGGTCGGTGAAGAGGAACAGCTCGCGCAGCTCGGCCGGGGTCATCCGGGCCGGGGCCGCCGTCACCGCTGCTCCAGGTACCGGTGCACGAGCGTGACGGCCATGGCGCCCTCCCCGACGGCCGAGGCGACCCGCTTCACCGAGTCCGACCGCACGTCGCCGGCGACGAAGACGCCGGGCAGGCTGGCCTCCAGGAAGTAGGGGTCGCGGTCCAGCGGCCAGCCTGCTGGACGGCGCCCGTCGCGCAGCAGCGCGGGCCCGGTGGGGATGAAGCCGCGCTCGTCGCGGAGGACGGCGCCGTCGAGCCAGGCGGTCCGCGGGGCGCCGCCGATGAAGACGAACAGGTGGCTCGACGGCAGGGTCTCCCGCTCCCGGCTGCGCGCGTCCTCGACGGTGATGGCCTCCAGGTGCCCGTCGCCGTGCGCGGCCGCCACCGTGGTGCTGGTGCGCACGCTGATCGACGGGATCGCGGCGATCTGCTCGATGAGGTAGGCCGACATCGAGGCCTCCAGGGACGGGCCGCGCACCAGCAGGCAGACCGAGCGCGCGTACCCGGAGAAGAAGACCGCCGCCTGGCCCGCGGAGTTGGCCCCGCCGACGATGAAGACGTCCCGGTCGGCGCACTCGGCCGCCTCGGTCATCGCCGAGCCGTAGAACACCCCGCGCCCGGTCAGGTCGTCGACGCCGGCCACGCCCAGGCTGCGGTAGGAGACGCCGGTGGCCAGGACCACCGCGTGCGCCCCGATGCGGCGGCCGTCGTCCAGGTGCAGCACCCGCTTGGGCCCGTGCTCCTCCAGCGCCACCACGTCGCGGGCCAGCAGCAGCTCCGCGCCGAACTTGACCGCCTGCCGCCGGGCGCGGTCGGCCAGCTGCCCGCCGGAGACGCCGTCGGGGAACCCGAGGTAGTTCTCGATGCGGCTGCTCTGGCCGGCCTGGCCGCCGGTGGCCTGCCGCTCGACGAGCACCGTGCGCAGCCCCTCCGAGGCGCCGTACACCGCGGCGCCCAGCCCGGCCGGGCCGCCGCCGACCACGATCAGGTCGTAGAAGTCCGCCTGCGGCTCCACGCCCAAGCCTGCGACCGCGGCCAGCTCGGCCTCGCTGGGGTGGCGCAGCACCTGCGCGTCGGAGGTCACCACCACCGGGACGTCGTCCGGACCGGCGCCCGCGGCGGCGAGGATCCGCTGCCCCTCGGGCTCGTCGACGCTGTACCAGCGGTAGGGGACGGCGTTGCGGGCGAGGAAGTCCCGCGCCCGGAAGGAGGGCGCCGACCACCGGTGCCCGACCAGTTTGACGCCCTCGAAGCCGCCGTCCGGGCTCTCCCGCCAGGCCTCGATCATCGCGTCGACGACCGGGTAGAGCTTCTCCTCGGGCGGGTCCCACGGCTTGAGCAGGTAGGAGTCGACGTCCACGACGTTGATCGCGGCGATCGCGGCGTCGGTGTCGGCGTAGGCGGTGAGCAGTGCCCGGCGCGCGTGGGGGAAGAGGTCCATCGCCCGCTCGAGGAAGTCGATGCCGTTCATCTCCGGCATCCGGTAGTCGGCGAGCAGCACCGCGACCGGGTCCCCGCGCAGCTTCAGCTCCCGCAGCGCCGACAGCCCCTCGTCGGCGGAGGCGGCCCGCAGGACGCGGAAGTCCTCGCCGTAGCGGCGGCGCAGGTCGCGGGCGACGGCCCGGGAGACCCCCGGGTCGTCGTCCACGCTGAGCAGGACCGGCTTGCCCATGACGGCCTCCTGTCCGGCCTGCCGGGTGCAGCGACGGGTGCAGCGACGGGTGCGGCGGCGCCCCGCGACCCGGGCTCCCGGTCGCCCCGCGCCGACCACGCTAGCCCCGGCTCCGGCTGCGGCGACACCCCTCGCGGACGCGTCGGCGGGCCCGCCCGGCCGCGGCTCGGACGCGCTCGTCGGCGCGTCGCCCCGACACGCGGACGGAGGCGGCCGGCGCCGTTCCGTTCCCCCTGCTGCGGCGGCCCGGGCCGTCCTACGCTCGGCGCCGGGCGTCTCCCCGCGCCCGCACCATCGGAGGAACCGGTGACCGACCAGCAGCGCCAGCCCCACCGTCCCGGCGAGCCGATGCCCCGCGGGGAGACCGCGGCCGGCGACGAGCAGACCGTCCCCCTCGCCCCGGTCGCGGCCCCGTCCGCCGAGGGCGACCCGACCATCCTCGGCTTCCCACCCGAACCGCCCGAGGACGACGGCACCGTGCGGCTCCCGGAGGGATCCGTGCCCGAGGTGCCCCGGGACGGTGCGCTGCCCGAGGTGCCGCGCGACGGGGCACTGCCCGAGGTGCCCCGGGACACCGGTGCGGCCGGGGCCGGCGCGGAGCCGCAGTCGGTGGCGCTGGCGGAGCGGCCCGCCGGCCCGCTCGACCTCCCCGTGCGACTGGTGGTCCTGCGGCGTCCCGAGCGGATCGGCGCCGTCGCCCTGCTCCTCGCGGCACTGGCCGCCAACGTCAGCCTCTGGGTCCCGTGGGGAGAGGGGCTGGACACCACCGGCCTGGCGCTGGCCTGGCGCGGCGCCGACGCCCTGGCCTCCGGCTCCGGCGAACTGGGCCCCGTCGAGCAGTGGGCACCGCTCGCGGTGGTCCTGAGCGGGGTCGTGCTGTTCTTCCTGGGGCTGCTGCTGTTCCGCCGCGCCCGGACCCACCGGCTCGTCGGGGTGCTCGCCCTCCTCGTGTCGCTCGGCGCGCTCACGGCCGTCCTCGCGCTGCTGGCCGACGCCGGCTGGGACCCCGACCGGCTGGCGCTGGGCACGTGGTTCGCCGCCGCCGTCCCGGTGCTGGGCCTGCTGGGCGCACTGAAGGCCATGCTGACCACGCCGCGGGTGACCATCCGGCCGCGCTGACCGGCGCGCCGCCCCGGCCGGGGGCACGACGGGGTTCCCGCGACGGTCCGCCGTCCCTACCGTGGGCGCCGACCGCCGCCCCACGGGAGGACGCCGCCATGACCGCTGTCGCGGGGATCGACCCGACGGTGCCGCCGAGCGGGACCGGCTGCCTGGAGTGCGACGCGACCGGCGGCTGGTGGTTCCACCTCCGCCGCTGCGCGCAGTGCGGCCACGTGGGCTGCTGCGACTCCTCGCCGTCCCGGCACGCCCGCGAGCACGCGGCCACCACCGGGCACCCCGTCGTCCGCAGCTTCGAGCCCGGCGAGGGCTGGTTCTGGGACTTCTCCCGCGAGCGCGCGGTGTCCGGGCCCGACCTCGCGCCTCCGCTGGCCCACCCGGCCGACCAGCCGGCACCGGGGCCGCGCGGCCGGGTGCCGGCGGACTGGCGGGCCCGCCTGCACTGACCGGCGTCAGGCGCCGTCCCAGGCGCGGCGGCGCTCGCCGTCCGGGTCGGACTCCACCCGCGGGGCGGCGTCGAACACCGCCGTGCAGCGGGCCGCCGGCTCGTAGGCCGGCCACGGGTCGAGGACGCCGACCGCGGGCGTCCCGCCGCGCACCGTGGCGAGCACCGACCCCTGCAGCGCCGCGGTGACCGCGACGTCGGCCGGGGTCATGTCCGCGGCCGGGCGGGACAGCAGCGGCCGCTCGACGAACCGCGGCGGGCGCGCCCAGAGGCAGGCGTTGTCCGCGCCGTGGGTCGGGCCCAGCACGTCGAACGGCGGCAGCGCCGGCGCGTGGTCGAACCGGCTGAGCCAGGCCCGGCCACCGGCCCGGGCCTGCGCCTCGGCCAGCCGCCACGCGGGCCGGGCCCACATCTCGTCGGTGAGCAGCGCCTGCAGCGGGTCCTCCCCCGGGCGCGCGGTCGCGGTGTAGACGCCCAGCAGGCGGTCGAAGGCGGCGTCCCCGACGGAGGCGCGCGCCACCGCGGCGGCGTCGTCCGCGCCGTGCCGCAGGAACACCGCCATCTCGTCGCGGCACGAGCCGAGCCACAGGACGGTGTCGCGCAGGGTCCCGCGGGCGACGACGTCCACCGGGCTCTCGGGCAGGACGGCGCCGTCGAGGACCGGGGCGAAGAACACCCCGCCCAGGTACTCCCGCGTGCTGGCGGCGGCCGCCGCGCGGGCGGCGGCCAGCACGGCCTCGGCCGGCAGGTCGCGCAGCCGCGCCCGGTCGGTGCGGGGGACGCCGAGGCGGGCGAGCACCCGGCCGGCGACCTCCGCGCTCTCGGCCGGCTCGTGGGGCATCCCGCCGATCGAGAGCGCGATCGCGGCGCGGGCGCGCCGCCCGGCCGGCGTGGCCAGCAGGGCGCAGACCAGGCTGGCCCCGGCCGACTGCCCCACCAGCGTCAGCCGGCCCGGGTCCCCGCCGAAACCGGCGACCTCCCGCTGCACCCAGTCCAGCGCGGCGAGCAGGTCGGTCATCGCCGGGCTGGGCTCGGGATCCCCGGCGGTGCCCAGCTGGAGGAAGCCGAGCGGGCCCAGCCGGTAGGAGACCGCGACGACGACCGCCGGGCCGGCCGCGGCCAGCACCGAGCCGTCGTAGTCGGCGGCGGCACCGGTCCGGAAGGCGCCGCCGTGCACCCAGAACAGCACCGGGAGCGGGCCGTCCGCCCCGGCCGGTGCGTACACGTCGAGGGTGAGGCACTCCTCGGTGCCGGCCGGCGACCCGTCCGGCAGGTACTGGAGGCCGACCGGGCCGGGGCCGGTGGCGTCGAGGCACTCGCGCCAGGCCGCCACCGGGGACGCCGGGTCGAAGCGCTCGGCGCGGGCGTAGGGGACGCCACGCCAGCTGCGGACGCCGTCGGCGAGCCGGCCGGTGACGGGCCCGGTCGTGGTCTCGACGAGGACGGGCATGCAGACCTCCGCGGAACGGGCCGCGGGGGGCGGGGGGCCCGCCCGGGGCGGCCGGGGGGGGGGGGGGGGGGGGGGCGCCCGCCCCCCCGCGCCCCGGGCCGCCCCCCCCCCCCCCCCGCCCCCCCCCCCCCCCCGCCCCCCCCGCCCCCCCCCGCCCCCGCCGCCCCCCCCCCCGGGAGGGGTGGCTGGGTCAGGCGCCGACGAAGGAGCGGTCGCGCGGCGTGGTGTCCTTGCGGCCGAGCTCCTCGATCGGCACGTGCGCGGTCTCCCGGGCGGTGAGGGCGCACAGCCCGGCGACGGTGGCGGCAGCGGCGGTCAGGACGGCCACCGGCACCCAGCCGCTCGGGCCGTCACCGACGATCGCGGCCGCGATCAGCGGCGAGAAGCCACCGAGGGCGAAGCCGATCTGGGTGCCGATCGCCGTGCCGGAGTACCGGACCCGGGTGTCGAACATCTCGCCGTACAGGGAGGGCCAGATGCCGTTGGCCGCCGAGTAGGTGACGCCGGAGATCAGGATGCCGAAGACGAAGACCAGCGCGACGTTCCCGTTCTGCACCGCCCACAGGAAGGGGAAGATCGCCACGGCCGAGCCCAGGGCGCCGAAGACGAACACCGGACGGCGGCCGATGCGGTCCGACAGCCGCGCCCACAGCACCAGCGTGCCCAGCGCGATCACGTTGGCCACGACGATCATCCACAGCAGGGTCGACCGCTCCATGCCGATGGCGTCACTGGTGCCCTGCGCCAGCGCCCAGGTGCCGACGATCGTGCTGACCACCGAGACCAGCGCGCACAGGACGACCCGCAGCACCGAGGCCCAGTGGTCGCGGAACAGGACGGCGACGGGCAGCTTGGCGACCTCGTGCTCCTCGCTGGCCCGCTCGAACTCCGGCGTCTCGGGCAGCGAGCGGCGCACCCAGTAGCCGACGGCGACGACGGCCGCGGACAGGAAGAACGGGATCCGCCAGCCCCAGCTGAGGAACTGATCCTCGGGCAGCAGCGCGAAGGGGATGAAGACCAGGTTGGCCAGGATCAGCCCTGCCTGCGTGCCCACGAGGGTGAAGCTGGTGAAGAACCCGCGCTTGCCCTCGGGCGAGTGCTCCAAGGTCATCGAGTTGGCGCCGGCCTGCTCGCCGGCCGCCGACAGGCCCTGCAGGATCCGCATGAGGACCAGCAGGATCGGGGCGGCCACGCCGATCGCGCCGTAGGACGGCAGCGCGCCGATCAGGAAGGTCGAGACGCCCATGAGCAGCAGGGTCAGCACGAGCATCTTCTTGCGGCCGACCTTGTCGCCGAAGTGGCCGATGACGACCGCGCCCAGCGGCCGGGCGACGTACGCGACGCCGAAGGTGGCCAGCGACAGCAGGATCCCGGTGCTGGGGTCGCTCTCGGGGAAGAACACCTGCGGGAAGACCAGCCCGGCGGCGGCGCCGTAGATGAAGAAGTCGTAGTACTCGAGCATGCTGCCGACGAAGCTCGCGATGGCGGCCTTGCGCGGCGTGTGCGCGTGGGTGGTCCCACCGGTGGCGGGGGTCGTGCTCATGTCGGTCTCCTGAGGAGGCGCGGCGGCAGCGATCTCGTCGTGCCGGTCGGGGCGTCCGGGGCGTGCCCGGGATGGTCGGCGGTGCGGTGCAGCGGGCGGCGGCCGGGATCCCCGGCCCCCCGTGCCGCCCTGGCCCCGGGTTCGGGGCCGGCGCGGTGTCCCCAGCGGCTTATGTACCAACTGGTTACGTACCAGATGGTGAGGTGATCGCCGTCACCGTGTCAAGTCCCGGTCCCGACGGGATGTCGGGAGGGCTCAGTGGGCGGTGAGGTAGGCGACGACGAGGTCGCCGAGCATCCGGCGCTGGTGCTCGCGCCGGGCGGGGTCGAGCATGTCGCGGCCGAAGATGGCGCCGAAGGTGTGCCGGTTGGCGGTCCGGAAGACGCAGTAGGCGCTGATCACCTGGTGGACGTCGAGCGCGTCCACGTCGTCCCGGAACAGCCCCGCCCCCCATCCGCGCTCGAGGATGGTGCCGAGGACGTCCAGCGCCGGGTTGGCCAGCCCCGACAGCGCCTCGGAGCGGGTGATGTGCTCGGCGCGGTGGATGTTCTCGATGCTGACCAGGCGGATGAAGTCCGGATGGGCCTCGTGGTGGTCGAAGGTCAGGCCGGCCAGCTCGCGGATGGCCTCGACCGGGTCGAGGTGCTCGACGTCCAGCTGCTGCTCGAGGCTGCGGATGCGGCTGTAGGCCTGCTCCAGGACGGCGACGTAGAGCTGCTCCTTGCCGCCGAAGTAGTAGTAGATCATCCGCTTGGTGGTGCTCAGCTTGTCGGCGATCTCGTTGATGCGGGCCCCGGCGTAGCCGCGGTCGGCGAACTCGGCGGTGGCCACGGCGAGGATCTCGGCCCGGGTGCGGTCGGCGTCGCGCGTCCGCTCGGGGGTTCCGGCCGGCGCCGCCGCGGGGGTGTCCGGGGAGGTCTCGCCCTGCGTGTGCTGCGCGGTCACTGGTGCTGCCCTCCTCGACGGCCGTCCTCCAGAGCCTAGAAGGACCCCCGTCCCCCTCCCCGCTCGCGGGCTCGCGGGCACGCGGGCACGCGGGCACGCGGCGAGCCTCGGGACGAGGCCGCCGCCCGCCGGCGCCGTGGCCCGGATCACCCCGAGGGCTGGCGTCGCGGCCTCCGGTGTGGTCCCCTGGGAACAACTCACCAGTTGGTACATAGCTAGGGAGACGACCATGACGTCCGCCTCGCAGAGCTTCCTCGTCGGTCTGGTCGGCACGGGCATCGGCCCGTCCCTGACCCCGCCGATGCACGAGCGGGAGGCCGACGAACTCGGTCTCCGGTACCTGTACCGGCGCCTGGACCTCGATGTCCTCGCCCGGCCGGCCACCGCGATCGGCGAGGTCCTGGCCGCGGCCCGGCTGGTGGGCTACGACGGCCTCAACGTCACCCACCCGTGCAAGCAGCTGGTCCTGCCGCACCTCGACGAACTGTCGCCCGATGCCGAGGCGCTGGGCGCGGTCAACACCGTCGTCCTGCGCGACGGCCGGGCGGTCGGGCACAACACCGACTGGTCCGGCTTCGCCCGCGCCTTCGACCGCGGCCTGCCCGACGCCGCACTGGACCGGGTCGTGCTGCTCGGGGCCGGCGGCGCCGGGGCCGCGGTGGCGCACGCACTGCTCACCCTGGGCACCCGCCGGCTGACCGTCGTCGACGTCGACGTCCAGCGGGCCGCGCAGCTCGCCGCCGCGCTGGGCGACCGCTTCGGCGCCACCCGCGCGACCGGGGGCGACCTGGCCGGCCTCCCCGCGGCGCTGGCCGATGCCGACGGGCTCGCCCACGCCACCCCCACGGGCATGGCCGCCCACCCCGGCCTGCCGGTGGACGCCGCCCTGCTCCGCCCCGACCTGTGGGTCGCCGACATCGTCTACCGCCCGCTGGAGACCGAGCTGGTGCGCACCGCCCGGCGTCTGGGCGCCCGGGTGCTCGACGGCGGCGGGATGGCGGTCTTCCAGGCGGTGGACGCCTTCCGGCTGTTCACCGGCGTGGAGCCCGACGCCGAGCGGATGCTGGCGCACTTCACCGAGCTGGTCTCCGGGCCGGGCCCCGATGTCCGCATCGCCTGAGCGGCCCCGGCGCGCGATCGCCACGGTCTGCCTGTCCGGCACGCTCGAGGACAAGCTGGCCGCGGCCGCGACCGCCGGTTTCGACGGCATCGAGGTCTTCGAGCCCGACCTGGTCGCCTCCCCCTGGTCACCGGCCGAGCTCGCCGCCCGCTGCGCCGACCTCGGCCTGTCGATCGACCTCTACCAGCCGTTCCGCGACCTGGACTCCACCGACCCGGCGCGCTTCACCCGCAACCTGCGCCGCGCCGAGTGCAAGTTCGACGTGATGGCCGCCCTCGGCGTCGGCACCGTGCTGGTCTGCTCGTCGGTGGCCCCCGACGCGGTCGACGACGCCGACCTGCTGGCCGAGCAGCTGGCCACCGCGGCCGCCCGCGCGGGCGAGCGTGGCCTGCGGATCGCCTACGAGGCGCTGGCCTGGGGCACGCACGTCTCGACGTGGGAGCGCTCGTGGGACGCCGTCCGCCGCGCGGACTCGCCCGCCCTCGGGCTCTGCCTGGACAGCTTCCACGTGCTCTCCCGCGGCGGGGACCCGGCCGGGTTCGCGCAGGTGCCCGGCGAGAAGCTGTTCTTCCTCCAGTTGGCCGACGCGCCGGCGCTGCGCATGGACGTGCTCCAGTGGAGCCGCCACCACCGGCTCTTCCCCGGCCAGGGCGCGTTCGACCTGCCCGGTTTCCTCGGCGCGGTGCTCGCCGCCGGCTACACCGGCCCGCTCTCCCTCGAGGTCTTCAACGACGTCTACCGGCAGTCGGACCCCGCCCGGACGGCGGTGGACGCCATGCGCTCGCTGCAGTGGCTGGAGGAGTCGCTCGCACTGCGCCGTCCGGACGCCGGCCTGGCCACTCCCCCGCCAGCTCCCGCGCTGTCGGGCTGGTCGTTCACCGAGCTGGAGGTGGACGGCGTCTCCGGACCGCGGGTGGCCGAGGTGCTGGGCACGCTCGGGTTCACCCACACCGGGCAGCACCGCTCCAAGCCCGTGCAGCTGTGGGAGCAGGGCGACGCGCGCGTGCTGCTCAACGCCTCCGTCGTGCGCCCCGCCGCCACCGGCGTGGCCGCCGTCGCGGCGCTGGGCCTGGAGAGCGCCGACCCAGGTCGCTCGGCGGCGCGGGCCGAGGCCATGAGCGCCCCGGTGCTCCCCCGCACCCGGGGGTCGGCGGAGGCGGAACTGTCGGCGGTGGCCGCCCCCGACGGCACCCAGGTCTTCTTCACCCGGACCGTGCCCGACGGCTGGCCGGCCGACTTCCTGCCGACCGGCTCGGCGGCCGGTGCGGGCACCGGGATCACCCGCGTCGACCACGTCGGCCTGGCCCAGCCCTTCGACGCCTTCGACGAGGCCGGGCTGTTCTACCGGGCGGTGCTCGGCCTGGAGCCGCAGGAGGTCACCGAGCTGGCCGCGCCGTTCGGGCTCGTACGCACCCGGGCGGTGACCGGGCCGGACCGCGCCGTGCGGCTGGCGCTGAGCGCCTCCACCCTGCGCCGCGGGGGCTGGGCGCCCGGCGTGCCCGAGCCGCAGTACGTCGCCCTCGCCACCGACGACATCGTCGCCACGGCTCGGGCGCTGCGCGCGGCCGGCGCCCCCCTGCTGCCCGTGCCGGCGAACTACGCCGACGACCTCGACGCCCGCCTCGACCTGGCCCCGGAGCTGCTGGCGGCGGTCCGCGAGCACGGCCTGCTCTACGAGGAGGACGCAGCCGGGGGCTACCTGCACCTGGTCACCGAGGTGCTTGGCGACCGGGTGTTCTTCGAGGTCGTGCAGCGGCTGGGCGGCTACGACGGCTACGGCACCACCGACGCACCCGTCCGGATGGCCGCCCACCGCCGCCTCCGGCAGGCCGCGCCGGCGCCGGCGGCCGGGGTGAGGGCGGTGACCGCGTAGCGCCCGGCACCGCCGTCGCGACGAAGCGCGGTTCCGGGTGTCGGGCGGCGCGCCGACGGGCCATGATGAGGGTGACTCGGATCACTCGAGCCTCCCTCGCCGCACCGGCGGCTCGACCCAGGGGCGCGTCCATGAGCCACTTCCCCCGTCTGACCAGCCCGGGATGCGCCGGGCCGGGACCCTCCCGGCGTCCGGGACCGACGTCGTGACGGCCATCGCGCCGCGGCCCATCGTCAGCCGGCCGAACGAGATGCCGCCGCCCGCCAAGGGCTCGCGGCTGGACAGCCTGCTGCGGACGACCGACCACAAGGCCATCGGCCTGATGTACCTGGTGACGTCGTTCGTGTGGTTTGTCATCGGCGGCCTCATGGCCATGCTGATGCGCGGGGAACTGGCCCGCCCGGGGCTGCAGTTCCTCTCGCCGGAGCAGTACAACCAGCTGTTCACCATGCACGGCACGGTGATGCTGTTGTTCTTCGCGACGCCGCTGTTCTTCGCGTTCGGCAACCTGATCATGCCGCTGCAGATCGGGTCCCCCGACGTCGCGTTCCCGCGGCTGAACGCCTTCTCCTACTGGCTGTTCCTCTTCGGCAGCACCCTCGCCGTCGCGGGCTTCGCCACCCCCGGCGGTGCGGCGGACTTCGGCTGGTACGCCTACACCCCGCTGTCCGACGTCGTCCACAGCCCGGGTGCCGGCGCGAACCTGTGGATCGCGGGGCTGGCGGTCAGCGGCCTGGGCACCATCCTCGGCGCGGTCAACTTCATGACGACGATCGTCTGCCTGCGGGCGCCCGGGATGACGATGTTCCGGATGCCGATCTTCGTCTGGAACACGCTGGTCACGAGCATCCTGGTGATCTTCGCGTTCCCGATCCTGACCGCGGCGCTGTTCGGGCTGCTGGCCGACCGGCAACTCGGGGCGCTGGTCTACTCCGAGGAGAACGGGGGGCCGATGCTGTGGCAGCACCTGTTCTGGTTCTTCGGCCACCCCGAGGTCTACATCATCGCGCTGCCGTTCTTCGGCATCATCACCGAGATCATCCCGGTGTTCAGCCGCAAACCGCTGTTCGGCTACAAGGGCATGGTCTTCGCCACCATCGCCATCGGCGCGCTGTCGGTGGCGGTGTGGGCGCACCACATGTTCGCGACCGGCGCGGTGCTGCTGCCGTTCTTCTCGTTCCTGACCTACCTGATCGCCGTGCCGACCGGCATCAAGTTCTTCAACTGGATCGGCACCATGTGGCGCGGCCAGCTCACCTTCGAGACGCCGATGCTGTGGTCGGTCGGGTTCCTGGTCACCTTCCTGCTCGGCGGGCTGACCGGCGTCCTGCTGGCCTCCCCGCCGCTGGACTTCCACCTCAACGACAGCTACTTCGTCGTCGCCCACTTCCACTACGTGGTCTTCGGCACCGTCGTGTTCGCCGCCAACGCCGGCATCGCCTTCTGGTTCCCCAAGATGTGCGGCCGGATGCTCGACGAGCGGCTCGGCAAGCTGCAGTTCTGGATGACCTTCATCGGCTTCCACGGCACGTTCCTCATCCAGCACTGGCTGGGCAACGAGGGCATGCCGCGCCGGTACGTCAACTACCTGCCCACCGACGAGTTCACCACGCTGAACACGATCTCCACGATCTTCTCGTTCGTGCTCGGCGCCTCGATCATCCCGTTCCTGTTCAACGTGATCCGTTCCTGGCGGCACGGCGCGCTGGCCGTCCGCGACGACCCCTGGGGTCACGGCAACTCACTGGAGTGGGCGACGTCCTCGCCGCCGCCGCGGCACAACTTCGTGGAGATCCCGAAGATCCGCTCGGAGCGGCCGGCGTTCGAGGCGCACTACCCGCACCTGCTCGACCGTCTGGAGGCCGAGAAGCACGTCGGTGGCCGGCACGAGCCCTACGGCGGCGTCAGCGAGGTCGGGCTCACCGGCGGCGGGCGCCAGGGCTCGCGGGACCCCGACCCGACCTGAGCCGCGGGACCGCTGGCGCGGTCAGCCGCGCAGGTGGGTGTCGAGGAAGCGCAGGATGCGCGCCCATGCGTCCTCGGCCGACGGGTGGTGGTAGCCGAGCCCGACGACCCGCTCGAGGACGGCGAACGGGCCGGCGTTGTGCCGGTTCATGAACGAGTGGCCTGCGTCGGGGTACTCGTGGACGTCGTGTGGCACCTCGTGCCGGGTGAGGATGCCCTCCAGCCGCCCGGCCGCCCTGCGCAGCCCCCGGTCGCGTCGCCCGAAGCTGGCCACGACCGGGCAGGCACCGGCGAGCACCTCCTCGGCGTTCTTCGGCACCATCCCGTAGTTCGGCGCCGCCACGTCGAAGCCGCGGGTGGCCGCGAGCAGGGCGAAACCGCCGCCCATGCAGAACCCGACCACGCCGACCCGGCCGGTGCAGTCGGGGCGGTCGGCCAGCCACCGCCGGGCGGCCTCCAGGTCGCCGAAGGCGGCTCCCTCCTGCCGGAACAGGTCGCCGAAGGTGCGCTTGAGGCAGCGCAGCCCGCCCGCGGTGAACAGGTCCGGGGCGAGCGCCAGGTACCCGGCAGCGGCGAGGCGATCGGCGTGCTGACGGACGTCGTCGGTGAGGCCGAACGCCTCGTGGACGACCACCACCCCGGGCCACGGGCCCTCCCCCACCGGCGGGACCGCGAGGTGGGCGCGCAGCTCCGGAGCGCTCTGCCCACCGGGGATCGTCGTCTCGGGCACGTGCCTCTCCCTGCGCCGTCCGGACCGGAGGACGCACGCTACCGACGCAGGCCGCTCCCCGGCAGCTCGTGCGGGCGGCCGTCCTCCCTGCGCCGCCCGCCGATGTGGAGGTGAGCGCCGGCTGGCTGCGTGGGGCGAGCATCCCGAGCCGCACCACGATTCAGTAGGGCGGTGGGGTGGTGACGGCGGTCAGGCCGCTGGGGGTGGTGACGGTGAGGGTGCCGTCCGGGTCGAGTCGGTGCCGCCAGCCGGTCGCCTGGTGCTTGCCGCGGTGGTCGGTGGTGCAGTAGCCGACGAGGTTGTCCGCGCTGGTGGGGCCTTCGGGCCAGGGACGGTGGTGGTCGAGCTCGCCGCTGTTGGGTACGCGGCGGCGACAGCCGGGGAAGCGGCAGCGCCGGTCGCGGGTCCGGACGAACCGGTCGAGGCCGGCGCCGGGCCGGTAGCCGTCGGTCGGGCCCGGGGCGCCGAGCGCGGGGCGGCCGGTGAGGTCGTGGGTGCAGGTCTCGGATCGGCGTCGGCAGGCGGGCGCGCCGCAGTGCGCGGCGCGGCGCAGCCCGGGCAGATCGGTGAGCGCGATGAGGGCGCCGCTGAGGGCGTCGGTCACCGCGATGCGGGGCCGGTCGGCCAGCCCGCCGCCGGCGGTGGCGGTCAGCAGCCCGGCCAGCTGGTCGCGCTGCACGTCGGCTGCGGCGGCGAGGGCGGCGATCGCATCGGGCGCGGCGGTGATCCGTCCGGCGGGACCGGCGCTCCACGCGGCCTCGTCTGCGGCGTCGGCGGACTCGGCGGTGCGCACCATCCGCCGGGCATGACCGAGTGCCCGCGCGGCGGCGTGCACGGCGGCGCCGGCGTCGTCGACGGCGCGGTCGGCGGCCGCCCACCACCCGACGCCACGCTGGTGTTGCCCGGTGGCCGGTGGTGCTGTCTCGGGCGTCTGCGGTTCGGCCGGGTCGTCGGGGAGGTCGCCGAACTCCTCCCAGGCGTCGAAGACCTCGAGGTCGTCCGGCTCGAGGGGATCGTCGAGATCCGGCCAGGCGTCCTCCACGAGCGGGGCGTCGTACGGCATCGGGTCGCCGGGCTCGGGCTCGGGCTCGGGAAGATCGGCCAGTTCCTCGGCGAGCACGCGGCGTTCCATCTCGGCCCACCAGCGCTCCAGTTCGTCCTGGTCGACGGCCTGCCACGGCCGCAGGTCCGGCTCGGCGACGGCGTCAGCTGCCGGCGCGGCCGGCTCCGCCGTCGTGGCCGGCTCCGCCGTGTGCGCGCCGGTGCCGGTGTCCTGGCCGGTGAGGCCGCGGAGCAGAGCGCGCACCACCTCCGCCGGTACGACCTGGCCGTCGACCTCACCGGGGGCGTCCCCGCCGAGCACCGTGCCGAGCGAGGCGACGACCGTCAGCAGCACCTGCACCGGCGGCAGATCGCACTCGCCGGGGCGCAGCACCAGGTCGAGCAGGCAGTCGACCATCCTCTGCCCGTGGCTGCGCCGGTCGCCGGGGGCGGTGAGGGCGTCGGCGCACGCACCCAGGGCCCGGTGCAGCGCCTGCGCCTCGGGCATGGTGCACACCACGGTGAGCGCGGCCATCCCCTCGGCCCGCTCCGGGCGCAGCGAGATGCCCCGGTCGCGCAGCGCCGCGGCCAGCCGCCGGGCGGCCGCGCGGGCATCGCGGGCCAGCACCACCCGGCGGGCCTTGTCGCCCAGCTGCGCCGGGGTGGTCACCGACCGGCCGCCCACCCAGGTCAGCAGTTCGGCCTCCACCTCCGCCCGTACGGCGTCGTCCTCGATCGGGGCGACCTTGTCGAGCAGGTGCCACAGGTGCCCGGCGTGCAGCACCCCCGTCTCCAGGGCAGCCAGCGTGCCCGGCAGCCGGTGCACCAGGGTCAGCGACCGCTCCAGCAGCGCCTCCGCGGCCGGCGCGGTGATGCACAGCGCGATGGACAGCTCCGGCGCCGCCCACTCACTCACCGCCCGCAGCACCTCCGGCCGCGCCGCCCACCGCTCGGCCGCCATCGCACCCGGCTCACCCTGCGCCCGGTCAGCCGAGGGCGGCCGGCTCGCGGCGAACTCCGCCACCGCCCGCGCCCGCACCGCCGTCTGCCGCGCGATCGCCCGGTCCGCGGCCTGCACCGCACGCAGCGGACCGGACGCCCAGCCCACCGCCGGAACAGGGCCCTCGGCCGGCGAGGGGCGCACGACACCACCGCGGGTGCCGGAGAGCGCCACGTCCTCCATGCGTTCGATCATACGTTCGAACGAAGACGCTCTGCAACCGCTGTGGACGGAGGATGCGCAGCTCACCAGGCGCACCGGGAGCCATCGAGGGCCCGGTACAGCGGCTGTAACCGACGGCGAGCCGGCACCCCGCCGCACCGGGCGACGGCAGCGACAGCCGCCGCGTCAGCCGGTGAAGGCGCCGATCTCGGCCAGCCGGGACGGTGTGACCGTCTTGAGCCGCGCCACGGCGTCAGCCAGCGGCACCAGGTCGATCTCGGTGCCCCGCAGCGCGACCATCTGCCCGTGCCGGCCCTCGTGCGCGGCGATCGTCGCGTGCAGGCCGAAGCGGGTGGCCAGCACCCGGTCGAACGACGTCGGGGTGCCCCCGCGCTGCACGTGGCCGAGCACGGTGGTGCGCACCTCCTTGCCGGTGCGCCGCTCGAGCTCGTCGCCCAGCTGCTGCGCCACGCCGGTGAACCGCTTGTGCCCGTACTCGTCGACGCCGCCGTCACGCACCAGCATCGTGCCGGGGATCGGCGAGGCGCCCTCCGCGACGACGCCGATGACGTGGGTGTCCCCGCGCGCGAAGCGGTCCTCGACGATCTTCGCGACCTCGGCGACGTCGAAGGGCTCCTCGGGCACGAGCGTGACGTGCGCCCCCGACGCCAGGCCCGCGTGCAGCGCGATCCAGCCGGCGTGCCGGCCCATCACCTCGACCAGCAGCACCCGCTGGTGGGACTCGGCAGTGGTGTGCAGCCGGTCGATGAGGTCGGTGGCGATGCTGACCGCGGTGTCGAACCCGAAGGTCAGGTCGGTGCCGTCGATGTCGTTGTCGATCGTCTTGGGGATGCCGACCACCAGGACGCCGGCCTGCGACAGCAGGTGCGCCGCGGTGAGGGTGCCCTCCCCGCCGATCGGGATGAGCACGTCGACGCCGTGCTCGGCCAGCACGCCCTTCATCTGCGCCAGTCCGGCGTGCAGCTTCTCCGGCGCGACGCGGGCCGATCCGAGCGTCGTCCCCCCGCGGGTCAGCAGGCCGTCGACGGCGGCGACGTCCAGCGGCGTCGTCCGGTCCTCGAGGAGGCCGCGCCAGCCGTCGCGGAAGCCGATCACCTCGCTGGAGTAGTGGGTCGTCGCCGTGCGGACGACGGAGCGGATGACGGCGTTGAGGCCGGGGCAGTCGCCCCCGCCGGTCAGGATCCCGATGCGCACCGGCGAACTCCTCGTGGTCGTGGGCCGGGTCGCGGTCGACGATACGTCATGACGACATGATGACCCCGACCCCGACCCACACCGCGTGTCGGCTCAGCCGACGGTGCTCGCCGTCCGCCGACCCACACCACCAGCCCCGTCCGGCCGGCCGCAGCCCCTGAGGGTGACCGGTGCGGCGACCACGGTGGCGGGAGCCGCTGTCACGGAACCGTGCGGGTTCCTCTGCGTCCGCTGGACGCCGTCGCGCGGTCAGCCCACCTCGGCGACGCCGGCGGCGTGCCGGCGCGCCAGCTCCCGGTAGATGCCGGGGTTGCCCGACACCCAGCCACGGGCGCCGTCGGAGAGCGGGCCGCGCACCCGGGCGGGGACGCCGAGCGCCATCACGCCGTCCGGCACCCGCATGCGCGGAGGCACCAGGCTCTGCGCGCCGACCAGGGCGCGGGCGCCGATGCGGGCGCCGTCCTGCACCGTGGCGCCGTTGCCGACCAGGGCCTCCGCGCCGATGACCGCGCCGTGCACCACGCACATGTGCCCGACGGTGGCGCCGGGGCCCACCTCGGTCTCCGGGTCGGCGCCGCCGTGCAGCACCGAGTTGTCCTGCACGTTGGCGCCCTCGCGGACCACGATGCGGCCGAAGTCCGCGCGCAGCACGACGCCGTACCAGATCGACGCGCCGGCCTCGACGACGACGTCCCCGACCAGGGTCGCCGTCGGCGCCACCCACGCCTCGGGGTGCACCTGGGGGGACCGGCCTTCGAAGGAGAACAGCGGCACGGACGCCGAGGGTAGGGGCGGCTCCCCACGCCGGCGATCGGAGCGCGGTCAGGCGCCCGCGGTCCCCTCGAGGACGAACAGCGGCGCGAGCCCGGTCAGGTCGAGGACCTGCCGGAAGCGGGGGCCGGCGTGCCGGACGACGGCCGGCCGCCCCTGCCCCGCGGCCTGCTGGGCCCACCCGGCCAGCAGCGCCAGGCCGCTGGAGTCGATGTAGGCCATCCCGGCCACGTGCACCGCGACGATGGTCCCCTCGTCCAGCCCGGCGTCGCGCATGTGGTGCACGAGCGGCGCGTCGACGTCCCCGCGCAGGTGCAGGACCGGGCCGCCCACCTCGTGTACCACCTCGAACGAGCCGGACGGCGGCTCGTCCCCACCCCCGCGGAGGTACCCCACGCACACACTGTGACGGAGCTCGCACCCGCGGACAACCTCCCCGCCCGCCGGTTCCTCCCGACGGGTGGCGCCGGGCGGCGTGCGAGCATCGCTCCCCGTGCGGATGCGGGGGGACGGGGACCTGCCCCGCGAGGTCGGTGTGCTGTCGGTCGTGGCCTTCGTGGTCGCGCTGGGCTTCGGGATCGTGGCCCCGGCCATCCCGCTGTTCGCCCGGTCCTTCGGCGTCGGCACGACCGCCGTCGGCCTGGCGGTCAGCGCCTTCGCGTTCTTCCGGTTCGTCTCCGCCTTCGGCGGCGGCTCGCTGGTCGAGCGGCTCGGCGAGCGCGTCGTCCTCACCCTCGGACTGGTCACCGTCGCGGTCACGACGGGCGCGGCCGGCCTGGCCGGCTCCTTCCCGCTCTTCCTGGGGCTGCGCGCAGCCGGCGGGGTCGGCAGCGCGATGTTCACCGTGGCCGCCCTCTCGCTGCTGCTGCGGGTGGCCCCGGCCGCGCACCGCGGCCGGGCGGCGGCGACCTACCAGGGCGGCTTCATCCTGGGCGGCATCGCCGGGCCGGCGGCCGGGGGCCTGCTCGCCGAGCTCTCCCCCAGCCTGCCGTTCGTCCTGTACGCCGGGTTCCTGCTCGTCGCCGGCGGGGTGAGCCTGCTGTTCCTCCGGTCCCCGGCGCCGGCCGGGGAGGAGGCAGAACCGGCCGCGGAGGAGGCGGCGCCGGCCGGGGAGGAGGCAGCGCCGGCCGCCGTCGCCGACGCCGGCGGCGACCCCGACCCCGGCCCCCTGCCGCTGCGCGCGGCGTTCCGGTCGCGGGCCTACCTCGCGGCGCTGGTGGTCAACCTCGGCGTCGGCTGGATGCTGTTCGGCGTCCGCAACTCGCTGGTCCCCCTCTACGTCACCGAGGAGCTCGGGCGAACGGTCACCTGGGCCGGGTTCGGCCTGCTGGCCGGCTCCCTCGCCCAGGCCGTCGGCCTGCTGCGCTCGGGCCGGCTCGCCGACGCGTGGGGACGACGCCCCGCGCTCGTCCTCGGGACGGCGCTCGCCACCGCCGCCACCGCCGTGCTCGCGCTGCCGCCGGCGACCGGGGCGTTCCTGCTCTCGATGGCGGTGTTCGGGCTGGCCGCCTCGCTGCTGTCCAGCGTCCCGGCCGCCCTGGTCGGGGACGTCAGCCCGGCCCGCGGCGGCCGGGTGGTGGCTGTGTTCCAGATGTCGGCCGACCTCGGCGGGATCGTCGGGCCGCTGGCCGCGGGCTGGCTCACCGACGTCGCCGGCTTCCAGGCCGCGTTCGGCGTCACGACGGCGGTGCTGGGCCTCGGCCTGGTCGCCGCCCTCGCGCTGCCGCGGTCTCCCGGCGTCCCGGCCGCTCAGTCGCCCGTCGCGGCCTCCCGGTAGCCCGGCGCCCGCCCGGCCGGACGCGGCGTCCCCGACGCGAGCAGCGGCAGCACCCGCCGGGGCACCAGCTCCGACAGCGCGACGACGCTGGTCGAGCGCACCACCGAGGGCGAGCGGCCCAGCCGCACCAGCGTCTCCTGCAGCGCGGCGTGCGACTCGGCGGCCAGCCGGACCAGCACGTCGCCGGCGCCGGTGGTCACGTGCGCCTCCAGGACGCCGGGGATCGCCCGCAGGTCGGCGGCGACCTCCTCCAGCGCGCCCTGGGCGATCTCCAGGGTCACGAACGCCTGGACGCCGAACCCCGCCGCGGCCGGGTCGACGTCCGGCCCGTACCCCGTGACGACACCGGACTCCTCCAGCCGCCGCAGCCGCGCCTGCACCGTCGCCCTCGCCACCCCGAGCCGGCGGGACAGCTCCAGCACGCCGGCCCGCGGCTGCTCGGTCAGCGCGGTGAGCACCGCCAGGTCGAGCGCGTCCAGCCGGTGGGCCACCGCTCCTCCTCCCCGAGCTGGTCGATCTGACCACCTCGACGCCGTCGACGGCCGCCGTCCTGCCCCGATCGGCCAGCCCGAGACGGTCATCTTGCCCATCCCGGGCGCCCGGAGGTGTGCTGGACGCACGCAGGGAGACGGGATCATCCGGGAGGGCGACATGACCGCCACCGAGCCGCACGGGACCCTCGAGCAGGTCCTCACCGACGACGAGCGCCTGGCCGAGCTCAGCGCCGAGCAGCTGCGGCAGCTGGTCGGGCTGGTCGAGCACGACCCCGCCACCGACCCCTTCCCGGTCAGCGGCTGGGACGCCCTGGTCTGGATCGCGGGCAACGCCACCCAGACCGCCCACTTCTTCCAGTCCGCGTTCGGGATGGAGCTGGTCGCCTACTCGGGGCCGGAGACCGGCAACCGGGACTCCCGGGCCTACGTCCTCCGCTCCGGCGCCGCCCGGTTCGTGGTCACGGGCGCCTACTCCCCGACCAGCCCGCTGGCCGACCACCACCGCCGGCACGGGGACGGCATCGTCGACATCGCCCTGGCCGTGCCCGACGTGGACCGCTGCGTCGCCCACGCCGCGGCCCAGGGGGCGACCGTCCTCGAGCCGCCGCACGACGTCACCGACGAGCACGGCACCGTCCGGCTGGCCGCGATCGCGACCTACGGCGACACGCGGCACAGCCTGGTCGACCGCTCGCGCTACACCGGCCCCTACCTGCCCGGGTACGTGGCGCGGACGTCGGCACACCAGCGGCGCCCGGGTGCGCCGCGGCGGCTGTTCCAGGCGATCGACCACGTCGTCGGCAACGTCGAGCTCGGCGCCATGGACCGCTGGGTGGACTTCTACCGGCGGGTCATGGGCTTCACCAACATGGCGGAGTTCGTCGGCGCCGACATCGCCACCGACTACTCCGCACTGATGAGCAAGGTCGTCGCCAACGGCAACCACCGCGTGAAGTTCCCGCTCAACGAGCCGGCCGCGGGCAGGAAGCGCTCGCAGATCGACGAGTACCTGGAGTTCTACGGCGGCCCTGGCGCCCAGCACGTCGCGCTGGCCACCGGCGACATCCTCGCCACCGTCGACGCGATGACCGCCGAGGGCGTGGAGTTCCTCCCGACACCGGACTCCTACTACGAGGACCCGGAGCTGCGGGCCCGCATCGGCACCGTCCGCGTGCCGGTGGAGGAGCTGCAGCGCCGCGGCATCCTGGTCGACCGCGACGAGGACGGGTACCTGCTGCAGATCTTCACCCGGCCGACCGGCGACCGGCCGACGGTGTTCTTCGAGCTGATCGAGCGACACGGTTCGCTCGGCTTCGGCAAGGGCAACTTCAAGGCGCTGTTCGAGGCGATCGAGCGGGAGCAGGAACGCCGCGGCAACCTCTGATCCCGGGCGGTGTCGTCACAGCGCGTCAGCACCGGCCGGGGTGTCCGCGCGAGCCGGTCGCCCGGTTTGTCGCCCCCCTGGTGCCGACCTAGCGTGACGGCGTCCGGACGGGTCGTTCCGTCACTCCCCTGTGACACCGGCCGGACGCCGCCGAACCCTGCGCCGGCCCGTTCCGCCGGCACCAGGGACCGGGGACCCACCGCAGTACTGGGGTGAAGCGACCGCGGCCTCGCGAGGGCCGTGGACGCCGGGCGCCTTCCCGCCCGAACCCGTCAGCTAACTCGGTAGGCGGCTGTGGAAGAGAGGACAGACCCGCCCACCATGGCGACGTCGCACGCCCCTGCCCGCGCGCTGCCCCGCCTCCTGGTCGGCCTCGTCGCCGCCGGCGGGCTCACCCTGACCAGCCTCCCCGCGGCGTCGGCCGCCCCCGGCGATCCGGCCACCTCACAGGACGCCGCCGCGCTCGTCGCCGCCAAGGCCCACGACCTCGAGGTCGTCACCGAGCAGTTCAACGAGGCCCGCGAGCGGCTGCGGACCAGCCAGGACGCCGCCACCGCGGCCGGCGCGGAACTGGCCGCCGCCGAGGACGCCCTCGCCACCGCTCGCGAGCAGGTGCGCGCGGTCGCCCGCGGCGCCTTCACCGGCGACCGGCTGAGCACGCTGTCGGCCATGCTCACCAGCGACTCGCCGGAGGAGCTGCTCGACCGCGTCGGCACGCTGCAGACCATCGCCGACCACAACAACGGCGTCCTCGGCGGGGCCCAGCAGGCCGCCGGCGACGCCGACGCCGCCCGCGCCTCCGCCGAGCAGGCGGCCGCCGACGCGCAGGCCCTGGTCGACCAGGTCGCCGCGAAGCAGGCCGACCTCGACCGGCAGGTGGCGCGGTTCCAGGCCGAGTACGACCGGCTGGTCGCCGAGGAGGAGCGGGCGTCGCGGGAGGCCGCCGAGCGCCGGGCCGCCGAGGAGGCCGCACGGGCCGCCGCCGCACAGGCCGCCACGACGCAGGCGGCCCCGGCACCAGCCGCCCCCGCACCCGCCGCCCCGCCGGCCCCGGCCGCCGGCGGCGCCCGGTCGGCCGCCGCACCCGCACCCGCGCCTGCTCCCGCCCCCGCTGCGCCCGTGGCCGGCGGCAGCGCCGCCGCGCAGCGGGCCGTCGAGACCGCGCTCGCCCAGCAGGGCGACCCGTACGTGTGGGCCGCGGCCGGGCCCAACTCCTTCGACTGCTCCGGGCTGGTGCAGTACGCCTACGCCGCGGCGGGCATCAGCCTCCCGCACTCCAGCCGGATCCAGTCGACGATGGGGGCCCCCGTCTCGCGGTCGGCACTGCAGCCCGGTGACCTGGTGTTCTTCTACAGCCCGGTCAGCCACGTCGGCATCTACGTCGGCAACGGGCAGATGGTGCACGCCTCCACCTACGGCCAGCCGGTGAAGGTCGCGTCGATCGACTCGATGGGCGGCTACAACAGCGCCCGCCGCATCGCCGGCTGACCGCCCCGCCTGCGGCGATCATGGCGTCGTGACCACGCCGGAGCGGCCTCCGGCGGTTCCGGCGCCATGATCACGGGGAGAGGCGGCACCGTCAGTGGCCGCGCCCCCTGGGCCCCTTCCGGCGCCGCTCCGCTCCTCGGTCGCTGGCGCTCCCTGCGATGCTCACGGCACCGTCAGTGGCCGCGGAACGCCTCCTCCAGCCACCACGACGGCTCGTCGGCGGCCACCTTGGCGTCGATGAGCAGCGGCGCCGTACGCGGGCCGGCCACCCAGTCGGCCACCGCGGCGAGGTCCTCGACGCCGCGCACGGTCACCCCGACGAAGCCGTACCCGCGGGCGATCGCCGCCAGGTCGGCGTCGGGGAAGCGGACGGTGTCCAGGGGGTGGCCCTCCGGCCCGAAGTGGTGCACCTCGGCGCCGTAGGCCGCGTCGTCGTAGACGACGACCACCATCGGCAGCCCCAGCCGGACCACCGTCTCCAGCTCCGAGGCGCTCATGAGCGCGCCGCCGTCGCCGAGGGCGGCCACCGGCAGCCGGTCCGGCCGGGCCAGCGCCGCGCCGATCGCCGAGGCCAGCCCCAGACCGACGGACTGGAAGGCCTGGGTGAAGCAGAAGCCCTGCTCGTCGGGGACGTCGAGGAACATGCTCGGGTAGCCCATGAAGTTGCCCGAGTCGACGGCGACCACGCGCTCGGCCGGCAGCAGGTCGTCCAGCGCGATGGTCAGCGTGCGCGGGTCGATCCGTCCGGCGCCCCCGACCGGCGCGAAGGGCACGTCCCGCCAGCGCACCCGGTCGGCGATCGCGGCGCGCACGTCCGGCGTCCGGTAGCCCTCGACGGCCCGCTCCCCGAGGACGGCGGCCGCGGCCTCCGCCGTCCTCCCGACGTCGCCGACCACCCCGAAGGTCAGGTCGCGGTGGACGCCGAGGGCCGCGGGGTCGTCGTCGACCTGGACGACGACGGCGGAGCGGCCGATGAGCCGGCCGTGCCGCATCGTCCACATGTTGAGCGCGCACCCCCAGCCGACGACGAGGTCGGCGCCGCTGATCAGCTCTGCGGCGAGCGGCGAGGCGAACCCGCCCGAGACGTCGAGCGACCACGGGTCGCCGCGGAAGAGGCCGCGCGCCACCGCCGAGGTCGCCAGCAGGGCGCCGCAGCGCGCGGCGAGGTCCTCGAGCGCCGCGCGGGAGCCCCGGGCACCGCGGCCGGCGACGAACACCGGCCGCCGGGCGTGCCGCAGCGCGTGCACGAGCCGCTCCACGTGCTCCGGGGTCACCACCGGCTCGGCGGGAGCGGGCACCGGCGGGGGCCCGGACGGCACCGGGAGCTGCGCCACCTGCACGTCCAGCGGCAGGTTGAGCAGCACCGTCCGCCGGCCGTGGACGGCGGCCCGGACCGCGGCGGCCACCTGGTCCAGCGCGTCACCGGCCGAGGTGACCCGCATCGGCACCGCGCCGACCGCGGCCGCCAGCCCCGACTGGTCGACGGCGAAGTTCGACGTCGGCGCGGACGCCTCCGCAGCGACCACCAGCAACGGGGTGCGGCTCTTGGCCGCCTCCGTGATGCCGGTCATCGCGTTGGTCAGCCCGCAGCCCTGGTGCACGCTCAGCACCACCGGCCGGCCGGTCATCCGGGCGTGGGCGTCGGCCATGGTCGCCGCGCCGCCCTCGTGGCGGGCGGCCACGAACCGGGCCCCGGCGGCCACCATGGCGTTGGTGACGGCGAAGTTGCCGGAGCCGACGACGCCGAACACGGCGCCGACCCCGCAGCCGACCAGGGCGGCGCCGACGGCCTCGGCGACGGTGGTGCGCGACGTCATCCGCGGTCGACGAGGGCCAGGACCCGCGCCGGCGAGCCGGAACCCGAGACGATCGGCAGCGGCGCCGGCACCAGCACCGCCCCGGTGGGCGGCAGCTGCGCCAGGTTCTGCAGCTGGGTCAGCCCGTACTTGCCGTTGCCCATGAGCGCCGCGTGGCACGGGAACGGCGGGTCGAAGGAGTGCGCCGCCCCCGCGTCGGTGCCCACGGTCTCCACGCCCACGCCGACCACCGGCGCCTCCTCGGCCAGCCAGCGCGCGCAGTCCGGCGAGATGCCCGGGGTGTGCGCGCCGGCGTCGTCGGCGTTGAGGAACTCCTCCTGCGAGGCGCTGCGGGCGTCCCAGCCGGTGCGGTAGAGCAGCCACCCGCCCTCGGGCAGCGGCCCGTGCTCGGCCTCCCACGCCCGCACGTGCTCGACCTCGAGCAGGAAGTCGGGGTCGGCGGCGGCCTGCGCGGAGAAGTCGAGGACCGCCGCCGGGGCGATCAGCCGCTGCAGCGGCACGGAGGCGACGTCCTCGCCGTCCTTGCCGGTCACCCAGTGGTTGGGCGCGTCGAAGTGCGTGCCGGTGTGCTCGCCGGACCGGAAGTTGTTCCAGTACCAGGCCGGACCGCGGTCGTCGTACCGGCTGAGCTCCTCGAGCTCGAAGCGCGCGGTCTGGGCGAACTGCTCGGGCAGCTGGATGACCGGGGTCTCGGCCGACAGCGGGGCGGTGAGGTCCACGACCTCGATGCGGCCGCCGACCAGGGCGGCGGCGAACCCGGACAGGGCTGACATGGGCGTCCCTTCGACGGGGGAACTCGGGGTGCTGCGAGCATGCCGCACCCGGGAGCCGGACGGCCGGCGCGCGGACGCGGTGCCGGTCAGCCGGCCGGGCGCCCCTCCTGCTCGTGGCAGCGGACGGCGACGATCGCGACGTCGTCGTCCGGACGGCCCCCGACGATCCGGCCCAGCAGCTCGTCGCACAGCTCGTCGACCGGCTGCGGGCCGACCGCCGCGACGGCGGCGAGCAGCCGGTCGGTGCCCTCGTCTATGCCGGTGCGGCCCTGCTCGACCAGCCCGTCGGTGTAGAAGACCAGCGTGTCCCCGGGGCCGACGTCGGCGACGGAGTCCGACCGCGGGTGGGGGGAGTCCGCGCCCAGCAGCGTCTCCGGCGGGGAGGCCAGCAGCTCGACCCGCCCGTCGGCCCGCAGCAGCAGCGGGGGCAGGTGTCCCGCCGAGGACCACCGCACCGTGCGCCGGCCGGTCCCGGCCAGTTCCCGGGCCTGCTCGATGCGCGCGATGAGGACGGTCGCCAGGGTGCCGACCTGCAGCCCGGACATGACCGCGTCGACCCGGGTGAGGATCCGCGCCGGCTCCTCCTGCCGGTCGAAGGCGATCCCTCGGACGATGCTGCGCAGCTGGCCCATCGCCGCGGCCGCGTCGACGTTGTGGCCGACGACGTCCCCGATGACCAGCAACGTCGCGCCGTCGGGCTGCTGGAAGGCGTCGTACCAGTCCCCGCCCACGTGCAGCGTGCTCGACGCCGGCTGGTACCGGACGGCGATCTCCAGTTCGTCGGGCTGGGGCGGCGGGGTCAGCAGGCTGCGCTGCAGCGTCTCGGCGACCTTGAGCTGCCGCCCGTAGAGCCGGGCGTTGTCGATGGCCAGCGAGGCGCGCCGGGCGACCTCGACCGCCGTCGCGATCTCCATCTCCCCGTGGGCCGCCCGCCCCGAGGAGTTCACCAGGCCGAGGGCGCCGAAGGTCTCCGAGCGGGCCCGCAGCGGCACGATCGTGATCGAGCCGGCGTCCAGCCGCTCCCACGCCTCCCGCACCTCGTCGCTGCCCAGCGCCGGCTCCACGAGGGCCGGGTCGATCCAGGGCAGGTGGACCGGCTCGCCGGTGAGCAGCGCGGCGGCCATCGGGTTGCTGTCGTCGCCGGGGGTCTGGAGGCGCCCGAGCATGTAGGTCTCGAGGTCGGCCAGCCGGGCGGGGTCGCGGTGTGCCCAGCGCTCCTCCGGGGACTGCCCGTCGTCCCCGACGACCGTGACCACGGCCCAGTCGGCCAGCCGGGGGACGACGAGGTCGACCAGCTTGCCCACCGACTCCCCGGCGTCGAGCGTGCTGATCATCGCCTCGCTCACCTCGGCGAGGAAGCGCAGGCGGTCGTCCTCGGCCGCGGCGTCGGAGCGGGCATCGGCGTCCTCGGCCCGCAGCCCCTCGGGCAGCGGCCCGGCGCTCTCCCGCAGGTGCACGTGCAGCTGGTCGCCGGCCCGGTGCGCCGTGGCGTCGAGCCAGCGCTCCGCGGGGGCGTAGAAGCCGCGCCAGGTCACCCGCTCACCGACGCTGCGGGCGTGCAGCAGGAAGCTGTGGAAGATCGTGCCGGCCAGCTCGGGCAGCGCGATCCAGATGTTCCGGTCGACCAGCTCCTCGCGCCGGCGTCCCAGCAGGTCGGCGGTGGCCTGGTCGACCGCCACGAGGGTCCAGTCGGCGTCGAAGACGGCGACCGCCCCGTGACCGACCCGGGCGCCCGCGCGGCCACCGGCGCGGGCGGAGGGCACGACCGCTTCGTTCACGACGTCCCCATCACCTCGGCCGGGCGGCGCACCCGCTGCATGATCCCGGCACAGTACGCCAGGGACGGCGACCGGCCGGGGACGCCGTGCGCGCGCTCAGCCGAGCCGTTCCTCCAGGTGGACGGTGACCGTGTCGCCGGCCTGCTTGCCGATCGCGTCGCGCACGTCGGCCCGCACCGGGAGCTTGTGCGTGCCGTCGCCCAGGGCCATGAACGAGCTGCGGAACGGCCGCCCGTCGATGGTGCCGCGCACCTTGACCAGGCCGCGGGTGCCGAAGAACTCGGCCGACCGCGGCATCTGCACGTAGGTCCACCCGCCGTCCGCGGGGCTGCGGAGCAGCTGGGCGGTGAACTCGGTGTCCAGCGGTCCCGGCCCCGTCGATCGCGCAGCGGTCATGGTGGCGCTCCTCTCCTCGTCCTCACCGCTCCGACCGCGGGACGGGCCGGAAGTCATCGGCGGGCCGCACTGCCCGCTCCCGGCCGGTCGGGAAGGATGCGGAGGTGCACGTGGATCCCCTGTTGCTGCTGGTCCTCGGCGCGGTCGCGGTGATCGTGGCGGTGCGCTGGCTGGCCGACCGCAGCGGGCTGCCGGCCGCGGCGCTGCTGACCCTGATCGGCATCGCCTACGCCTACCTGCCCGGCCCGAACATCGCGCTCGACCCCCACCTCGTGCTCACCCTGGTGCTGCCACCCCTCCTCTACAGCGCCGCTCTCGACAGCTCCCTGACCGCGATCCGCCGCAACCTGCGCACGGTGGTCAGCCTCTCGGTGCTGCTCGTGACCGCCACCGCGCTGGTGATCGGCATCGGCTTCGAACTGTTCGTCGCCGGCGCCACCCTCGCGGCGGGGATCGCGCTGGGCGCCGCCGTGGCCCCGCCCGACCCGGTCGCCGCGCTCGCCGTCGGCCGCAAGGTGGGCCTGCCGCCGCGGCTGATCACCCTGATCCAGGGCGAGGGGCTGCTCAACGACGCCACGGCCCTGACCATCCTGTCGGTCGCGGTCGCCGCCGCGCAGGGGGACGGGTTCTCCACCCCGGCCGCGGTCGGGCAGTTCGTCGTCGTCGCCGCCGGCGGCGTGGCGGTCGGGGTGTTCATCGCCCATGCGGTCCGGCCGCTGCGCAAGCTGCGCCGGGACCCGCTGTCGTCGAACGCGATCTCCCTGGCCACCCCGTTCGTGGCCTACCTGCTGGCCGAGAGCCTGCACGTGTCGGGGGTGCTGGCCGTCGTCGTCGCGGGGCTGATCATCGGGCACAACTTCCCGGTCTGGGCGACCGGCGCGACCCGGCTGCAGACCGACGCGGTCTGGCGGCTGGTCGACTTCCTGCTCGAGGGCGTCGTCTTCCTGCTCATCGGCCAGCAGCTGCCCGCGGTCATCCGCGGCCTGGGCCAGTACACGACCGGCACGATCGTGACCGCGTCGCTGATCACCGTCGGGGTGGTGCTGCTGCTGCGGCCGCTGTGGCTGTGGCTCACCGAGCACCTGCCGCAGTCGCTGCACACCCGGCTGGGCGGCGAGGACCTGGCCGGGGAGGACGGCGACCCGCGGACCGCACTGACGCGGCTGTCGGGCCGGGAGATCGTCGTCCTCAGCTGGGCCGGCACCCGCGGGGTGATCAGCCTCGCGGCGATCTTCACCCTGCCCCTGACCACGGACACCGGGGAGCCGTTCCCCGACCGCAACCTGCTGCTGTTCTGCGCCTTCCTCGCCGTGCTGGTCACGCTGGTCGGCCAGGGGCTGACCTTCGCCCCGCTGGCGCGCGCCCTGGACCTGCGGGCCGACGAGGCCGACCAGGCCCGGCTGCGCAACGAGGCGCGGGCGGCCTCGGTGGAGGCCGGCCTGCGGCGGCTCGACGAGCTGGCCGCCGAGCAGCACGACCACGTCGACGACGAGGCGATCGAGACCATCCGCGCGCAGCTGCAGGCCCGCCTCGACCGCTACCGGCGCCGGCTGGACGTGCTGCAGTCCGCGGGAGGCGGCGAGGTGCCGATGTCGCCGGAGTACGAGGCGGCGCTGCGGGTGCGCAAGGCCGTGCTCGGCGCCCAGCGCGCGGAGCTGCTGCACTGGCGGGACGTCGGCCGGCTGCCCGACGAGGGCCTGCGCCGGCTCGAGCGCGAGCTCGACCACGAGGAGGGCCGGCTGCCGGCCCGCCGGTGACAGCGGGCCGGGTGGTACCCCGTTCGTGATCGCGCCTCCGGCCCCCTCCAGGGCGTTCCCGAGCGTGCGAGGAGACCCGGGAGGGGGTCCTTCCTCTCAGGCGAACGGGCGCAGACCCTCGACCAGCGGCGTGCTGGGGCGGCCGGCCAGCTTGGCGAGGTCGCCGGAGGTGGCGCTCAGCGCGCCGGCGCGGATGCCGCCCTCCAGCCCGACCACGAACCCGGCGGTGCCCTCGTCGAGCCCGGCGGCCAGCAGGGCCGCGCGCTGCTCCTCCGGCGAGCGCCGCTCGTAGGCGACCTCGCGGCCCAGCAGCTCGCCGATCGCGGCGGCGAGCTCGTCGAAGCTCCAGGCCGTGTCGCCGGAGAGCTCGTAGACCCCGCCCTCGTGGCCGTCGGTGACCAGCGCGCCGGCGATGGCCGCGGCGTAGTCCGCGCGCGTGGCGCTGGCGACCCGGCCGTCGCCGACGCTGGCCGCCACGACGCCGGTCTCCCGCGCCTGCTGCAGCTGGGGCACGTAGTTCTCGGTGTACCAGCCGTTGCGCAGCAGGGTCGCCGGCAGGCCGCTCTCGCGGATCATCTGCTCGGTCGCCCGGTGGTCGGGCGCGAGCAGCAGCGGCGTGTCGTCGGCGCCCAGGATACTGGTGTAGGCGATCCGGGCCACCCCGGCCCGCACCGCGGCGTCCACCACGGCCCGGTGCTGGGCGACCCGCGCCCCTGGCTGGCTGCCCGAGATCAGCAGGACGGTGTCGCCCGCGGAGAACGCGGCGTCCAGGGTGGCCGGGTCGTCGTAGTCCAGGCGCACGGTGCGCACGCCGCGCTCGGCGAGGTCGGCGATCCGCTCCAGCGCCCGCCCACCGGCGACGACGTCCCCGGGGGCGACGCCCCGGGCGAGCAGCTCCTCCACGACGAGCCGGCCGAGCTGGCCGGTGGCTCCGGTGACGACGATCGACATGCGGGGTCCTCCGATACGGGCGGGATGGCGAGGGAACGCCATTGCACGTCGGCGAACCCGGCGGGCGGCAGCCCTGTTCCCGCCGGGCGGGAGATCACCCGACCGGCAGGCCCGCGAGGCCCGCGGCCAGGCCCAGGACGGCGCAGACGCCGAGCGTGCGCAGCACCGACCACTTGACGCGGAACAGCAGCACCGCGGCCACCAGGGCGATGGCCAGGGGCACCGGCCGCAGCGTGCTCGGCTCGGGCAGCTCCAGGTGCAGCGGCCCGCGGTCGACCCCCACGGTCTCCGAGAACAGCGTGTGGACGGCGAAGTAGACGCCGAGGTTGGCGATCACGCCGACGACCGCGGCGGTGATGCCGGCCAGCGCGGCCGACAGCGACCGGTTGCCGCGCAGCCGCTCCATGTACGGGGCGCCCAGGAGCACGAACAGGAAGCTGGGCACGAACGTCACCCAGGTGACCAGCAGCGAGGCCAGCACGGCGGCCACCCAGGGGTCCAGGTCGCCGGGTGCGCGGTAGGCGCCGAGGAACGCCACGAACTGCACGACCATGATCAGCGGACCCGGCGTCGTCTCGGCCAGCGCCAGCCCGCGCACCATCTCCCGCGGCCCGAGCCAGCCGTAGACGGCCACGGCCTGCTGGGCGACGTAGGCGAGCACGGCGTAGGCGCCGCCGAAGGTGACCACCGCGGCGCCGGAGAAGAACAGCCCCTGCTGGGTGAAGACGCTGTGCGTCCCGGTGAGCACCGCGGCCGCCGCGACCGGGACACCCCACACGAGCAGCCCGACGAGCAGCACCGTGAGGGTGCGCCGGGTGGTGGGGGTCTCGTGGTGCAGCACGTCGTCGGAGATCACCGGCGTCGGGCCGGCGTCCGGGCCCTCGGCCGGTTTCTTCTGCGGCAGCGCGGACGGCCGCCAGCGGCCCAGCCCCCAGCCGGCGAGCCCGGCGGCCGCGACCACGACCGGGAACGGCACGCCGAACAGGGAGAGGGCCAGGAACGCCGCCACGGCGATGACCACCAGGGCACGGCTGTCCAGGGCCCGCTTCGCCACCCGCACCACTGCCTGCGCCACGATCGCCAGCACCGCGGCCGCGAGCCCGACGAAGACGGCGGTGACCGCGGTGGCGGTGCCGAAGGCGACGTAGACGGCCGAGAGCGCCAGGAGCGCGACGACGCCCGGCAGGACGAACAGCCCGCCGGCGACCAGGCCGCCGCGGGTGCCGTGCAGCAGCCACCCGACGTAGGTGGCCAGCTGCTGCGCCTCCGGGCCGGGCAGCAGCGTGCAGTAGTTCAGCGCGTGCAGGAACCGCTTCTGGCCGATCCAGCGCTTCTCGTCGACCAGGGTGCGCTGCATGACCGCGATCTGGCCGGCCGGGCCGCCGAAGGTCTGGAGGGAGATCAGGAACCAGGCACGCACGGCGGTCCGGAACGGCACCACGCTCTGCGCGTGCGGCCGCGTCGGCGCCGGGGTCACGGGCGCCGACGTGGCCACGTCGGCGGGCTCCGGGACGGTGGGCGGTTCGGTGCGCGGCCGGGGCCGTGCCTCGCGGGTCATGGACGTCCTCGTCTCGTGTGCGGGCGGGGGCGGCTCAGCGCGGAGGAGGACCGCATCGGCCGGGCTGGTCGGGGGCGGCGTCGGGGTCCTCGGGCAGCAGCAGCCCCAGACACAGCAGGAGCAGACCCGTGCCGGCGGTGTAGGCGGCGAAGACCAGGCCGGGGTCGAGCCCGACGGCCGCGGCCAGGCCGAGGCCGAGCAGGACACCGCCGACGACCTGGACGTACGCGCGCGCCCGGCTGCGGTGGACGTACACGGTGACCGAGAAGCCGTGGTCGGCGGTGCTGCGCATCAGGTCCTCCGACGGAAGGTCAGGCCGGCTCGCGGCCGAGCAGCAGGCGGCGGCGGTGGTACTCGTACAGCCCGTCGAACAGCGGACCGGCGACGGCGAGGGTCTGCTCGTCGGTGCCGGTCATCGACAGGCCGCGCAGGAGGACGTCGAGACCCGGCGCCTCGGGCGCGTCGAACCGCCCGTCGTCGAGGTCGGCCTCGTGCACCGCCTCGGCGACCCGCCACAGCACCGGGTCGGTGAGCTCGTGGCGGCGCAGGATGGTCTCGAACGAGCAGTCGCCGCCGTGGTGGCCGAGCTCGACCCCGCGCATGTCGAACGGGGTGGCGTCGGCGGGCACCTCGGCCGGGTCGGAGACGAAGACGAACACCGCCTCCGGGTCCAGGAAGCGGCGGATCAGCCAGGCACAGGCGGCGCGGTCGATGTGCACCCCGGCCCGGGTCGCCCACCTCACGGCGCCACCGCCACGTCGCCGGCCGCGGTGAGGGTCTGCAACGCGGCGGTCGCCTCGTCGCGCTCGGGCGGCGGGAAGAAGTCGCGCCGCCCGATCGCGCGGAACTCGGTGCGCAGCCGGCGCAGGGCCCGGGCGCGCTCTGCGGGATCGGCGTCGGCGGCCGCCCGGCACTCCGCCGCCAGCGCCCGGTACTCCTCCGCCCGTGCCGCGGCCATCCGCGCGGCGAGGGCCCGCTCCTGGGCGGCACTGCCCGGCCGCGCCACCCACAGCCCCGCCGTCCCGCCGGCCTCGAGGACGTCGTCGGCGAGCCACTCCAGCTGCTCACGGGTGCGGGCGTCGGCGGGCAGGGCGACCAGGCCGTCGGACAGCTGGGCCACGCCGAGCCGCCGCAGCCGGCGCCACAGCGTCGTCCGGGGACCGGAGGGCTCCCGCGGCAGCCGGTAGGACAGCAGCACCCACTCACCGGCCGGCGACGTCGGACGCTGCACACGGCGATGCAACCACGGTTGCAACGCCGTGTCGAGGGGGAGCGTCAGGCGGCCCCGGCGGCGAGGACGGGGACGACGGGCTCCTGCCCCGCGCCGGTGAGCGTGTGCCAGAGGTCGCGGGCGAGGGCGTCGTTCTGCCGGAAGAACGGCGCGTTGGTGCGCGGGCGGGCGAAGGCCGCGACCTGGGCGCCGGCGGTCCAGAAGCCGGCCGCCCGGATCGTCGGGTGCGGCTCCCCGGATGCCGTGACCACCCGCAGGTCGGCGTCGACGTCCAGCCGCCCGGTGCCGCGGACGCCGGCCGCGGCACCGGGGTCGGCGAGCACCCGCTCGCGGGCCTCACCGCGGCCCAGCAGGCCGGTGACGACGGGGTCCGGCGTGGCGGTGACGTCCGGCGACGGCACCCGCGCCTCGACCAGGGCGCGGGCCTCGACCACCCCGGGGCAGCTGGTGGAGTGCGCGCGGAAGACCCCGGCGTCCTCGTCCAGCACCACCTCGACGCCGGCGCCGAGGAAGTGCAGCACGCCGGCCTCCGACAGGGCGAGCAGCTCCTCCAGCCGCGGGCCGGGAGGCCCGCTGGCGAGGTAGCTGAACAGGTTCATCCACCAGCCGGCGAGGTCCTCGGACTCCGCCCGCGGCGTCAGCCGCCGCGCCGCCGCCAGCGCGGCGATGGTGCCGTGGCACTGCAGCAGGGCGGTGAAGACGGCGGCGTCGGTGCTGAACCGCGGGTCGGCGGCACGGTCGAGATCGGCGCGCACGTGCCGGCGCACCGCGTCCTGCAGCGCCTCCGGCTCGGCGAACCACCGGCCGGCGAGCGGGCGGTCCAGCGCGGCCAGGTCGAACCGGTCGACCAGGTCGGGCACGGCGCGGGCCACCAGCGTCCGCTCGGCGCGCGGGGTGGCCGCCGCGACGTACGCCTCGGCGAACTCCTCCCACGGCATGGCGGTGCGCTCGGGGAAGGCCCGGAACAGCTCGGTGTAGTGCGCCCAGGCGAGGTCCCGCTCGATCAGCGGCGCGAGGTCGGCCCGCAGGTCCAGCCGCCGGGACGGGCCGAACGCCTCGTCGACGGCGGCGAGGGTGAAGAACCGCAGCGGCACCGGCGGGCCGGCCCACGTGTACCCGAGCTTGGACCGGTAGGGGACGCCGCGCCGCGAGCCCACGTGCAGCACCGGCTCCCGCCCGGAGGGGTGGTAGCGCAGCCGGCCGTCGTCGTCCCGGGTGAACCGTCCCCCGCGGCCGCTGGTGAGCAGCACCGCGAGGTCGACGAAGGCCAGGCCCGCCCCGCGGACCAGGACGTCCTCCCCGGGCGCCAGCGCGGACAGGTCCAGGTCGGCGGTGTAGCCCGTGGGCACGTAGGTGAGGCCGTGCCGCTCGGCGCGCTCCGTCGTCGACCGCTCCGCCGCCGTGGGCCGCGCGTCGAGGTGCCCCTGGGCCAGCACGACGGCGTCGGCGGCCAGCTCGGCGCCGTCGGCCAGCCGCACCCGGGTGCCCGCGGGGGTGTCAGCCACGTCGAGCACACGGGTGGCGTGCAGGTGGACGTCGACCCAGGGCGCGGCAGCGGCGACCACCGTGTCGAGCACCCAGCCGAGGTAGGCGTTGACCAGCGGCCGGGAGGGGAAGGACGACGGGGTGAGCCCGCGGGCCTCGCGGCCGACCGGGTCGTCGGCCGGGCGGTGCCGGGCGACGTCGCACACCCACTGCCACAGCGTGGCGCCCTCCCCCACCGGGCCGTCGACCACGACCGAGGGGTCGGGGAGGACGGTGACGTCGCCGACGAGCGAGTTCGCCCACAGCAGGGCGGGCTGCGCGGCGCGCCAGACGCGACCCCCGCCGGGCGGGAACGGGTCGACGAGGTGGACGTGCAGGCGCCGGCCGGCGGAGAGCTCGGGGGCGGAGGCGACGAGGCGTTCGAGGACGCCGATCGCGGTGGGGCCGGCGCCGACGACGACCAGGGTCGGGGCGCGGAGGGGGTCGGGGCGGGACATGCGGGGGCGCTCCAGTGCCGGGAGGACGAGGGACGGGCGGGTCAGTCCTCCGGACACAGGGCGCTGCTGGTGCGGAGCAGGTCGACGTGCCGACGCTGTGCGAGCTCCGATCGGGTCACGCCCCCTCCTCCTCCTGGCCGGTGCGGTGTCTCACCAATGTCTACCAAACCGATCGGGATTGACGGATATGACATCCGGTGCCTATCGTCCCGGCCAGGTCCTGAGTGCCAGCACACAAGCCCCGGCTCGCTGGCCGGCAACCCTCCGCTGCGACGGGGTGCCCCGGGTGACGACCTGGCCGACGCATCCCGCGTCGGCAAGTCCGCAGCCCTCCCGGGCTCTGAACGAGGAGCACGCCCCCGTGAGCACCGCCGGCACGCCGAGCGTGCGCGACCTCTCGACCGACCTCGTCGGCCGACCGACGGTCGACCTCCTGCGTACCGACAGCGCGCTCTGTCGCTGACGCATTCCCCCTCCTGACCGGTTCCCCGGTCCCGCGGCCCCGCCCGCTCCTGCCCACCGCCTTCCCGCGGTGCCGGCGGCGTGCCCGCGCACCCCCACCCGCTCGTCCCCTGGGAGCACCCCGCATGTCCCGCACCCCCCTGCCCAGGCGCCTCCGGCCGGACACGGAGGTGACCGCGTGACCACCTCCACCGGCCTGCACGTGGTCCGCGTCCACCCGCACGACCCGCTCGCCGCGCCGCTGTTCGCCGAGCTCACCGTCGAGTACGACACCCGCTACGGCGACCTCTTCGGCGGCGCGGCCGCGGAGATGGCCCGCTTCCCCGCCGAGCAGTTCCTCCCCCCGGACGGCGAGCTCATCCTGGTGCTCGAGGACGGCGTCGCGGTCGCAGGCGGCGCCTACCGCCGGCACGCCGACCCCGGCACCGCCGAGGTCAAGCGGATGTGGACCGCCGCGGCCCACCGGCGCCGCGGCCTGGCCCGGCGGGTGCTCGCCGAGCTCGAGGCGCGCGCCGCCGCCCGCGGCTACACCCGCATGTACCTGACGACCGGCCCGCGCCAGCCCGAGGCCAAGGCCCTCTACCTGGCCGCCGGCTGGACCCCGCTGTTCGACCCGGCCGTCCCGCGCCCCACCGACCTGGCCACCCTCCGCACCCTGCCGCCCGGCGAGCTCGGCTACGCCTTCGACAAGCCCCTGGGAGACCCCGAATGACCGCCGTCGTCCCCCGCCCTGCCGCGGACACCGCCGCACCACCGCCGACCGGCACGCCCTACGACCAGCTCAGGGTGGTGCCCGCCCGGCACCCCGGCCGCTGGGTGGCCACCGCCGTCGTCGCCGTCCTGCTGGCGATGGTGGTCAACTCGCTGGTCACCAACCCGCGGTGGGAGTGGGACGTCGTCGCCGCGTACGTCACCGAGGAGTCGATCGTCCGCGGCGTCTGGACAACGATCCAGCTGACGCTGATCACCGCGGTCCTGGGCTTCGCGCTCGGCACGGTGCTGGCGCTCATGCGGCTGTCCCGCTCGCCGCTGCTGCAGGCGGTCAGCTGGGGCTACACCTGGGTGTTCCGCTCGGTGCCGCTGATCCTGCAACTGCTGCTCTGGTACAACCTCGCCTACCTGTACCAGACACTGGACCTCGGCATCCCGTTCGGCCCGTCCTTCGCCAGCGTCGAGACCCTCTCGCTGATCGACAAGTTCGGCGCCGCCGTCCTCGGCCTGGGCCTGCACCAGGCCGCCTACTCCGCCGAGATCGTCCGCGCCGGCATCCTGTCGGTCGACCAGGGCCAGCTGGAGGCGGCCGCCTCCCTCGGCATCCCGCGCCGCCGGCAGACCACCCGCATCGTGCTGCCGCAGGCCATGCGCTCGATCGTGCCGACGGCGGTCAACGAGGTCATCGGCCTGTTCAAGGGCACCTCGATCGTCTACGTGCTGGCGCTCGGCGAGCTCTTCTACACCGTCAGCGTGATCTACGGCCGCACCCAGCGGGTGCTCCCGATGCTCATCGTGGCCGCCGTCTGGTACGTCGTCCTGACCACGGTGGTCACCGTCGTCCAGTACCACGTCGAGCGGTACTACGCCCGGGGCGCGGTCCGCACGCTGCCGCCGACACCGCTGCAGCGGCTGCGCGCCAACCTCACCGCCGGTCTCGCCTGCGTCTCCTCCACCCGCGAGGTGTCCCGGTGACCGCCGCGGCCGTCCGGCCCGGCCGGGTCGAGGTGCACGGGGTGCACAAGTCCTTCGGCACGCTGGAGGTCCTGCACGGCGTGGACCTGGTCGTCGAGCCCGGCAGCGTCACCGTGGTGCTGGGCCCGTCGGGCTCCGGCAAGTCGACGCTGCTGCGCAGCATCAACCACCTGGAGAAGGTCGACCGCGGCTTCGTCGCCCTCGACGGCGAGCTCGTCGGCTACCGACGGCGGGCCCACCGGGACGGCGAGCGGCTGCACGAGCTCCAGGAGAAGGACCTGCTGCGCCAGCGCACGCGGTTCGGCTTCGTCTTCCAGGGCTTCAACCTCTTCCCGCACCTCACCGCGCTGGACAACGTGGTCGAGGCGCCGGTGTCCGCGCAGGGCCGCCGCCGGAGTGAGGTGGAGGCCGAGGCCCGCGAGCTGCTGGCGCGGGTGGGCCTGGCCGACAAGGCCGACGTCTACCCCCGGCAGCTGTCCGGCGGCCAGCAGCAGCGCGTGGCGATCGCCCGCGCGCTGGCGATGCGGCCGGCCGTCCTGCTGTTCGACGAGCCCACGTCGGCGCTGGACCCGGAGCTGGTCGGCGAGGTGCTCGGCGTCATCGAGGACCTCGCCCGCACCGGGACGACGATGATCGTGGTCACCCACGAGATCGGCTTCGCCCGCGAGGCCGCCGACCAGGTGGTCTTCATGGACGCCGGCCGCATCGTCGAGACCGGCCCGCCCGAGCGGGTCCTCGACGACCCGCAGCACGAACGGACCCGCGCCTTCCTCGCCAAGGTCCTCTGACCCCACCCGAACCGCAATCCAATCCAAGCCCCACGCCTCCACGGCCCCCTGTAGGGGCCCGCCGCGAGCCCGCGAGCGGTGGGGGGCAGGGGGTCCTTCGAGCCTGCCCGAGGAGAACCATCGTGACCCCCCGTACCCGACGAGCCCGCCTCGTCCGCGTCCTGGCCGCCGTGTCCCTGCTGGCGCTGGGGGCGTGCAGCAGCTCTGCGGAGATCGAGGAGCAGGCCCGCGCCGACGAGGGTGGCGAGCGCACCTCCCTCACCGTCGACACCAGCCCGGAGCAGGACCGCATCCACACCGCCCCCGACGAGGAGGCCATCGCGCTGCTGCCCGAGGGGGCCTTCCCGGACGACGTGCTCCGGGTCTCGGTGACCCAGGGCGCGGTGCCGCTGGCCTTCTTCGCCGACGACAACCAGACCGTGATCGGCAGCGAGACCGACATCGCCACCCTGGTCGCCGACGCGCTCGACCTGGAGCTGGAGCTGGTCGTCAACGACTGGTCCAACTGGCCGCTGGCCACCCGGTCCGGCGAGGTCGACGCCACCATCTCCAACGTCACCGTGACCGAGGAGCGCAAGCAGCTGTTCGACTTCTCCTCCTACCGCGTCGACCAGCTCGGCTGGCTGGTGGAGGCCGACAGCGACCTGCAGATCGACGAGGCCGCCGACATCGCCGGGCTCACCGTCGGCGTGGGCTCCGGCACCAACCAGGAGCAGATCCTGCTCGCCTGGGACCAGCAGAACACCGACGCCGGCCTGGAGCCGGTCACCATCGACTACTACGAGTCCTACAACGACGCCGTGCTGGCCCTGCAGTCCGGCCGGCTGGACTCCTACGTCGGCCCCAACGCCATCGCCGCCTACAGCGCCGCGGTCTCCCCGGACGACGTCGCGGTCGCCGGCACCGTGAACGGCGGCTGGCCCGACACCGCGAACATCGCCGTCGCCACCGCCAAGGGCAACGGCCTGGCCGAGGCGTTCACCGCCGCGCTGAACTCCGCCATCGAGGACGGCAGCTACCAGGAGGTCCTGGACCGCTGGGGCCTGGGCGCCGAGGCGGTCGACCGCGCCGAGACCAACCCGCCCGGCCTGGGCGCCTGAACCCCGCGAGGAGATCCCCGATGACCCGTACCCGCACCCGTCGCAGCCGTCCCGCCGCGCTGCCCGTGGCCACCGCCCTGACCCTGTCCACCGTCGTGTTCCTGTCGGCCTGCACCAGCTCCGCGGAGATCGAGGCCGACCAGCGCGCCGACACCGCCGCGGCCGCCGCCGAGGCCGGCGAGACCACCTCGGTCCTCTAGGTGGACACCAGCGCCGCGCAGGCCGGCCGGGTCCACACCGACGAGGACCCCGACACCGCCGCGCTCGTGCCCGCCGACATCGCCGAGGACGGGAAGCTGACCGTCGGCGTCGTCGGCACCGGCGAGCCGCCGCTGGGCTTCCTCGCCGACGACAACAGCACCGTCGTCGGCAGCGAGGTCGACATCGCCTCGCTGGTCGCCGAGTCCCTCGGCCTGGAGCTCGAGGTGGTGAACGTGGCCTGGGAGCAGTGGCCGCTCGGCGTGCAGAGCGGTGACCTCGAGGCGGTGTTCAGCAACGTCGGCGTCAACAACGAGCGGCTGCAGCTGTTCGACTTCGCCACGTACCGCCAGGGCGTCATGGCGTTCACCGCGAAGCCCGGCAGCGGGCTGTCGATCGCCGGCGCCGAGGACATCGCCGGCCTCACGATCGCGGTGGGCTCCGGCACCAACCAGGAGCGGATCCTGCTGGACTGGAACGCGCAGAACGAGGCCGCCGGGCTCGAGCCCGCGCAGCTGGAGTACCACGCCAACGCCGCCGACGCCCTGCTGGCGCTGCAGTCGGGCCGGATCGACACCTACCTCGGTCCGAACCCCAACGCCGTCTACCAGCAGTCGGCCGGGGACGTCGAGATCGTCGGCACGGTCAACGCCGGGTGGCCCGACACCACCTACGTCGCGGCCACCACGCTCAAGGACAACGGCCTGGTGGACGCCGTCGAGGCGGCGCTGCAGCACGTGTTCGAGGACGGCACCTACGCCCGGACCCTGCAGCGCTGGGGCCTGTCCGACGAGGCCGTCGACGAGCCGGTGGTCAACCCCGCCGTCGGCTCCTGAGCCACCCGGTGCCGGCCGGGCGGCGTCAGTCGCCCGGCCGGCACCGGTCCAGGAACCGCAGGATCGCGTCGTTGACCGCTTCCGGCCGGTCCTCGTGCACCAGGTGCGACGCGCCCGGCACCGTCAGCTGCTCCGCGCGGGGCAGCAGCGTCGCCAGCCACCGGCTGAGCCCCCGCACGACGGCCGGGCTCCGGGCACCGGTGAGCAGCAGCGTGGGCACCTCCAGCCTGCGGAGAGCCGGCTCGGGCAGCGGCGGGAAGCCCGCCCGCAGGTTCCCCGCCAGGGTCGTCGCGTTCTCCCGCATCTGCTGCCGGCGGTCCGCCGTCAGGCTCCGGAACGCCTCCCGGCCCAGGACGCCGCGGGCGAAGGTCTGCCACGCCCGTTCGTCGTCCCCCCGCCGCTGGGCCAACGCCATCGGGGCGAAGGTGCGCAGGCCGAACCCCAGGACGCCCAGCGTGGTGCCCGGGTGCCGGACCACGTTGCGAGCGAGCACCCCCGGGTGCGGGCGCCGGCCCGGGCCCAGCACCAGTGACAGCAGCGGCGGCTCCTCGAGGACGAGGCTGCGGACGGCGTCCGGGTGCGCGATCGCGGTGAGCAGGCAGATGAACGCGCCCCACGAGTTCCCGACCAGGTGCGCCGGCGCCGCGTCCAGCTCCCGGAGGACGGCGACCAGGTCGTCGACGTGGACGGCCATCGGGTCGGCCACGCCCGGCGGGACGTCGGCGTTGGGGCGGGCGAACCGGCGGCTGTAGGCGATCACCCGGTACCGGGCGGCGACCGGTTGCAGCTGCGGGGTCCAGGTCCGCAGGTCGCTGATGCCGCCGTGCACGAGGACGACCGGCTCACCCGATCCGAGCTCCCGGTAGGCCAGCGGCACGCCGCCGACCAGGAGGCGGGCGACCCCCGCGAAGCCCGAGCCGTCGCCCGCCATCCCGCGCTCCCTCGTCCCGGCCGCGCGCGACACCCTCCTCCCCGGCGGTGGGGAGGCGCAACGGCCGTGGTGTCGCGGTGCGCTCAGCGCACCGCGGGCAGCCCGAGGTGGTCGCGGAGCGTCGTCCCCTCGTAGTCGGTGCGGAAGACGCCGCGCTCCTGCAGCAGCGGGACGACGCGGTCGACGAACGGGTCCAGCCCGCCCGGGGTGATGTGCGGGACGAGGATGTAGCCGTCGGCGGCGTCGGACTGCACGAGGTCGTCGATGGTGGCCGCGACCGTGGCCGGGCTGCCGACGAAGGTCTGCCGGCTCTGCACCTCGATCATCAGCTCGCGGATCGAGTAGCCCTTCTCCGCGGCGAGCTGCCGCCACTGCCGGGCGGTGGCCAGCGGGTCGCGGTACATGCGCACCTGCGCCCGGCCCTTCGCCACGTGCTCCTCCCCCACCACCGGGTCGACGTCGGGCAGCGGGCCGTCCGGGTCGAGGTCGGACAGGTCCCGGTTCCACACCTGCTCGAGGAACCGCAGCGCCGTCTGGCCGGACACCTGCTGGCGCCGCACCTCGTGCGCCAGCTCCGCGGCCTCGGCGTCGGTGTCGCCGATGACGAAGGTGGCCGCCGGGAGGATCAGCAACGAGTCCCGCGACCGGCCGTGGCGCTCCAGGCGGCCCTTGACGTCGGAGTAGAACGCCTGCGCGGCCTCCTTGGTGCTGTGCCGGCTGAAGATCGCGTCCGCGCTGGCCGCGGCGAACTCCCGGCCCTCCTCGGAGTCCCCGGCCTGGAAGACCACCGGGTGCCCCTGCGGGCTGCGGGGCACGTCGAACCGGCCGGAGATGTCGAAGTGCGCGTCGCGGTGCGCGAACCGGCCGGCCTGCGGGTCGCGGAGGAAGACCCCGCTCTCCTTGTCCGCGGCGATCTCGTCCCCGCGCCACGAGCCGGTCAGCTCCAGCACGGTCTCCAGGAACGTGCGGGCCCGCTCGTAGCGCTGGTCCTGCGGGAGGAAGCCGCCGCGCCGGAAGTTCTCGCCGGTGAAGGCGTCCCACGACGTGACCACGTTCCACGCCGCCCGCCCGCCGGAGAGGTGGTCGAGCGTGGCGAATTGGCGGGCCACCTCGTAGGGCTCGTTGAACGTCGAGTTGATCGTGCCGGTCAGGCCGAGGCGGTCGGTGACGGCGGCCAGCGCGGCCAGCACGGTGAAGGTGTCGGGCCGGCCGACGACGTCGAGGTCGTAGATCTGGCCGTTCTGCTCGCGCAGCCGCAGCCCCTCGGCGAGGAACAGGAAGTCGAACTTCCCCCGCTCGGCGGCCTGGGCGAACCGGGCGAAGGACGAGAACTCGATGTGGCTGCCGGCGGCCGGGTCGCTCCAGACGGTGGTGTTGTTGACCCCGGGGAAGTGCGCCGCCAGGTGGATCTGCTTGGTCACGGTGCTCCTTCAGACGGCGGCGTAGCGGTTGGCGGGGCGGGGCAGGCCGAGGTGCCCGCGCAGCGTCGTCGCCGCGTAGGCGGTGCGGAACCGGCCCCGGCGCTGCAGCTCGGGCACCAGCCCGCGGGTCACCTGCACGAGGTCGTGCGGCAGCGTCGCCGGGCGCAGCCGGAAGCCGGTGAGCCCGGCGGCGTGCCACTCCTCCAGCAGGTCGGCGAGCTGGGCGGGCGACCCGGCGAAGACCCTCGCGTCGCTGACGTACTCGCTGCCCGCGGTCGCGTCCAGCCGCCGGCGCCGGGCGGCGGCCGCGGCCGGGCCGTCGTCGAGGAACACCACGAGGTCGCCGAAGACGTGCACCGTCTCCTCCGACCGCCCCGCCGCGTCCTGGGCGCGCCGGATCTCCGCCACGATCGCGGTGGCGTCGGCCGCGTCCCGCGGCGTCACGAACCCGACGTCGGCGCTGCGCCCGACCAGCTCGAACGGGATCGCCTGGTGGGCCAGCGCGGTCACGACGGGCTGCCCCTGCGGAGGCCGGGGCGTGATCGACGGGCCGCGCACGGCGAACCAGCGGCCGGCGAAGTCGACGGGGTGCAGCTTGGCGCGGTCGACGAAGCGGCCGGTCGCGGCGTCGCGGATCTCGGCGTCGTCCTCCCAGCTGTCCCAGAGCCGGCGGACGACCTCCACCCAGTCCGCGGCCTCGTCGAACAGCTCCCGCAGGGCGGCCTGCACCGCCGGGTCGGCGGGGTCGACGCTGCCCAGCGCGGGGAGGGTGCGCCGGCCGAAGTGCGCCGCCTCGGCGGGGTTGCTGCTCACCTTGACCCGGACGCCGGCGCGGCCGGTGCTCACGTAGTCCAGGGTGGCGATCGCCTTCGACAGGTGGAAGGGCTCGGTGTGCGTGACCACCGCGGTCGGGACCAGCCCGATGCCCTCGGTCACCGGCGCGACGCGGGCGGCCACCTGCACGGCGTCCAGCCGGCCGCGGACCTGGTCGGTCCGGTCGTCGGGGCCGTACCGGTCGGTCGACTGCAGCGACAGGCCGTCCTCGAGGGTGACGAGGTCCAGCAGGCCCTGCTGGGCCTCCTGCACCAGGTCGACCCAGTAGCCGGGGGTGAGCAGCTCGGCCGGCCGGGCGTCCGGCTCGCGCCAGGCGGCGGGGTGCCAGCCGGCGCCGTCCAGGGCGACGGCCAGGTGCATGGCGCTCATGCCCGGCGCTCGAGCGGGATCTGCTCGCCGGCCTCGACCGCGATCGGCAGCCGGTTCTCCGCCGGGGGCAGCGGGCAGGTCGCGAAGTCGGTGTAGGCGCACGGCAGGTTCACCGCCCGGTTGAAGTCGAGCACCACCCGCCCGTCGGCGTCGGGCGCCGGCAGCGCCAGCGACCGGTTGGCGGCGTACGTGGTGACGCCGGAGGTCTCGTCGGTGAAGAGCACGAACAGGCTGCCGGGCGCGGCGCCGTTGAACGCGGTCAGGCGCAGGGGGCGGCCGGCGAGCTCGAACTCGACCGCGCCGGGGGCGTCGTAGACGTGCTCGAGGCCCGCGACGGCCGCACCGACGGTCGTCGGCCGGGGCTCGTCGAACGGCACGTAGCGGCCCTCGGCGACCCACCGCGGGTCCGGCTCGAACGTGGGCGTGCCGGTGTACCGGACCCGCAGCGGGTGGTCGGGGTGCCGGGGCCGGACGACGTCGTGCCCGCCCCGCCGGGCCACCTCGACCACCGCGTCGCCGGCGGTCGCGGTGACCCCGCCGCGCTCCGGGAGGACGCCGAACCCGTGCTCGCCGTGCAGCGGCACGCCGTCCACGGCCAGCTCCTCCCCCTCGTCCAGGGTCACCACGACCCCGCGGGGGCCGGTCGACCACGCGCCCGGGGCGCCCGGGACCCGCTGCGGCTCGGCGGTCAGCCAGTGCAGGCCGGTGACGGCGAGGAATCCGTGCGGGTCGGCGCGGAGGGTCTCGTGCCGGCGGTGCCAGTCGGCCCAGTCGCGGGCGAACGTGTCGGAGGGGGGAGCGACGGTGGTCATGGTTCTCCTGGTCGGGCGGGGTCGGACGGGGCGGGACCGGGGCGGCCGCCGGCGAGCGGCGCCGCCCCGGGGGTACCCGCCTCAGAGCACTTCGCTGAGCCTCCCGGTGGCGACGTCGAACACGAAGCCGCGGACGCTGTCCTTCACCGGGACGAACGGGCTGTCGAGGATCCGCTGCCGCTGCGCGCGGACGTCGTCCTCCAGCTCGGGAAAGGCCTCGGAGTGCCAGTGCGGGCGAATGCCGCAGTCCTGCTCGACCGAGGTGCGGAAGTCCTCGTCGGTGAAGGTCAGCATCCCGCAGTCGGTGTGGTGGACCAGCACGATCTCCCGCGTGCCGAGCAGCCGCTGGCTGATCGCCAGCGAGCGGATCTCGTCGTCGGTGACGACGCCGCCGGCGTTGCGGATGACGTGCGCCTCGCCCTCGGCCAGCCCGAGCGCGCGGTACACGTCGAGGCGGGCGTCCATGCAGGCCACCACGGCGACCGACCGCGACGGCGGCAGCGGGAGCGGGCCGGAGAAGCCCTCGGCGTAGCGGGCGTTGGCGGCGAGCAACTCGTCGGTGACGGACATCGGTCTCTCCTCTACCGGGGGATGGGTGCGGTTCCGGACGACCGGGAGCGGAAGTCCCCCCGGCCGGTGTCGCCCTTCCAGTCGGCGAAGGACTCGCCGGTCAGCTCCTCGAGCAGCGCGATGTCCTCCAGCAGCGGCCCGAGCACCTCGCGCCGGACCTCGACCGGCATCTCCGGGCGCGGCGCCCTCCCGGCGTGCAGCGCGGCGACCAGCGGCCGGCTCGCCTGCCGCCAGACCTGCGGCGGCGCGTAGGCGCCCAGTGCCGCCCCGGCGCGGACGGCGCGGGCGAGCGCCCGGTACCGCGGGGTGTCGGCGACGTACGGCTTGACGTTCTCGGGGGCCACCGTGTGGGCGACCCCCGGCTCGACGCCGAGGAACGTGCTGACCCGGTCCAGCGTCTCGCGCGGGGTGTCGACCAGCTGCCGGTACCGCAGCAGGAACACCTGCTCGCGCGGCAGGAGCCGGTACAGGTCGCGCACCTGCTCGCCGTACCGGCCCAGGCCCCGGTAGTGCCAGAACGGGGCGTAGCCCTCGGCGATGCGCTGCTGCTCCAGCCGGACGGCGGTGAGGAAGTCGGCGACCGGCTCCAGCCCGTCGGCCCGCAGGTGCACCCAGTTCGACCACGCCCGGTCCACCGGGTCGCGCACGACCACGACCACCTTGACGGCGGGGACGTCGGCGACGAGCCGTTCCTGGGCCTGGTGGTCGTACAGGTAGAACGGCGTGCTCTCGCCGCGGACGGCGTCGTCGGGAGCGGCGTCGAACAGCGCGAGGTACTCCTCCCGACGCCAGATCCACTCCCGGGCGCTGTGCGCGTCGCCGGGGCCGCGCTGCCCGCTGCGCGGCGGCGGCCGGCCGTCAGTCAGGTAGTACTTCGGCTCCTTGACCGGCGCCAGGTACAGCCCCGGGTGCGTGGCCAGGGCGGCGTGCAGCGCCGTCGTCCCGGCCTTGGGTGCCCCGGCGATGACGAACTGCGGCAGTCGGCCGCTCATGCGGACTCCTTCCTCGAGCGGTGTGCACACTGAGCGGCGTCCCCCTCGCCCGAGACCGGAGCCGCCGCGTGCCCGACAACGCCGTCCCCCTCCCTGACCCGCACCGGTTCTGGGCCGACGCCGAGGTGGTGCTGGCCCCGGAGGACCCCCGCCCCGGCTCGTGGGCCGGCGGTCCGTCGGCCCAGCTGGTCGACGGGACGTGGTGGCTGGCCTACCGGCTGCGGCGGCCGGTGGGCGAGGGCCGTGGTTTCGCCAACGTCGTCGCCCGCTCGGACGACGGGGTGCGGTTCACCCCGGTCGTGGGCGTGGGCAAGGACGCGTTCGGGGCCGAGTCGCTGGAGCGTCCGGCGCTGGTGCACACGCCCGAGGGCCGCTGGCGGCTCTACGTCAGCTGCGCGACGCCGGGGACCAAGCACTGGCGGGTCGACCTGCTGGAGGCCGGCACCGTCGAGGAGCTGGCGACGGCGACCCCGCGCACCGTGCTGCCGGGCAGCGACGCCGAGGCCGTGAAGGACCCGGTCCTGCGGCACGACGGACGCCGGTGGCACCTGTGGGCCAGCGTCCACCCGCTCGACGATCCGGACGCCACCGACCGCATGACCACCGAGCACGCCACCAGCGACGACGGCGTCGACTGGAGCTGGCAGGGCACCGCCCTGGCCGGCACGCCGGGCAGCTGGGACGCCCGCGGGGTGCGGTTCGCCGCCGTCGTGCTGGACGGCGACCGCAGCTGGGCGCTGTACGACGGCCGCGCCACCGCGGCGGAGAACTGGGAGGAGCGCACCGGCCTCGCGCACGCCGACGGCGACGGGCGGTTCCGCGCCGCCCCCGGCGGGCCGCTGCTGCAGAGCCCGCACGCCCCGGGCGGCCTGCGCTACGCCGACGCGGTGGCCCTGCCCGGCGGCGGCGCCCGCTGGTTCTACGAGGCCACCCGCGCCGACGGCGCCCACGAGCTGCGCACCGTCGTCCTGCCCGGCTGAGCCGGTCACCGCGCCGCCCCGCCGCAGCCTGCGCCCCGGGCGACGGCGCGCAGGTCGGCGCCGGCCAGCCCGGCCAGGGGCCGCGGGTCCTCGGCCGGCTGCCACCGGCCCTCGCGTACCGCGTAGCGCACCGCCGGCCCGCGGCCCAGGAAGGCGGCGAGGCCGGCGAGCAGCCGGTCGACGTCGGCCGCCGTGGTGGCGACGCCGACGCTGGCGCGCAGGGCACCCTCGGGCACGCCGAGCCGCTGGAGCAGCGGGTGGGCGCAGAACCGGCCGTCCCGGACGCCGACGCCGTGCTCGGCCGAGAGGACGGCGGCGACCAGGCCCGGGTCGGCGCCCTCGACGGTGAACGACACGACCCCGGTGGGCGTCGCCGAGTCCGGCCAGATGCGCAGCCGCCGCACGCCGGGGAGCGCGTCGAGGCCGGCCTCCAGCCGGGCCCGCAGCGCCAGCTCGTGCTCCTCCACGGCACCCTCGGGCAGCTCCGTCAGCGCGTCGCAGGCCGCGGCCAGCGCGACCGCGCCGAGCACGTTGGGCGACCCGCCCTCGTGCCGGTGCGGCGCCGCGGCCCACCGCGTCTCCTCGACGGTGACCTCGTGCACCGCACCGCCACCGGCCAGGTGGGCGGGGGCGGTGTCCAGCCAGTCGCGCCGGCCGACCAGCGCCCCGGTGCCGTAGGGCGCGTAGAGCTTGTGCCCCGACAGGGCGACGTAGTCCGCGCCGGACGCAGCCAGGGAGAACCGGCGGTGCGGCACGAGCTGGGCGCCGTCCACGACCACGCGCGCACCGGCGGCGTGCGCCAGCTCGACGACGTCGGCCAGCGGCAGCGCCTCGCCGGTGACGTTGGACGCCCCGGTGACCGCCACGAGGGCGTGGCGCTGCGCGGCGAGCTCGGCGGCCAGCTCCCGCAGCGTCGCGGTGACCGTGGACCGGGTGGGGAGCACGGTGGTGTTCCCCCGGCGCTGCCAGGGCAGGAGGTCGGCGTGGTGCTCGCAGTCGAGCACCAGCACCCGCTCCCCCGCCGGGACCGAGGCGGCCAGCAGGTTGAGCGCGTCGGTGGTGTTGCGGGTGAGCACGCAGACGTCGTCCGGCCGCGCGCCGACGAAGCGGGCGACGGTGTCACGCGCGGACTCGTACAGGGCCGTCGAGACCTGCGAGAGGTAGCCCGCGCCGCGGTGCACGCTGGCGTACAGCGGCAACGCCTCCGCCACCCGGTCGGCGACCGCGACCAGCGCGGGGGTGCTCGCCGCGGTGTCCAGATCGGCGTACGGGGCCCGCCCGGTGGGCACCAGCGGCACCTCGGTGCCGGCGCCGACGACCGGCAGCAGCGGCCGCTCCGGGGCGGCGGGGAGGACGGGACGGGACAGGACGGCGCCGGTCACGCAGGGCTCCTCGGTTCGGGGACCCGGGTACGGGGTCCGCGCTTGCGGGCGCCGGTCGGCACACCCGCCAGGTCGTCACCCGGGGCACCCCATCGCGGAGGAAGGGTTGCCGGCCAGCGAGCCGGGGCTTGTCGCTGGCACTCTTGACCTGCCGGGAGCGTGACACGGCACCCGCTTTCCCGTCAAACCCGATCGAGATGGTAGAGATATCCCCGTGCCCAGCCTGTCGACCGCCCCCGCAGCCGCCCCGCGGCTGGTCCGGCGGGTCCACGTCGACCTCGGGCGGGTCTGGTCGGCCACCTGTCCCTGACGGCACCCTCCCGATCTCTCCCCCGGCCGCGTCCAGCGCGCGGCCGCCCCGCCACGTGAGGACCACCATGCCGATCGAGTTCCTGGGCATCGCCGCCACCAACGACGGTTCCGAGACCACCCCCCGCTCCGGCGCGAGCTTCGACAAGGAGTTCACGCTGCGCCTGGGCCGCGCCCACGAGGACTGGGGGTGGGACCGCGTGCTGTTCGCCTACGGCTCCGGCGCCCCCGAGCCCTCGGCCGCCGCCGCGTACCTGCTCTCGCACACCGAGCGCCTGCAGGTGCTGCTCGCCCACCGGCCCAACGTCAGCTACCCGACCTTCGCCGCCAAGACCTTCGCCACGCTCGACCAGATCGGCGACGGCCGGCTGACCGTGCACTTCATCACCGGCGGCACCGACGCCGAGCAGCAGCGCGAGGGCGACTACCTGACCAAGGACCAGCGCTACGGCCGCACCCGCGAGTACATCCAGATCGTCAAGAAGGCCTGGACCTCCCGCGAGCCGTTCGACTGGGACGGCGAGCACTACCGGTTCGCCGACTTCGTGAGCGACACCTTCCCCGTGCAGCAGCCGCGCCCCGACGTCTCCTTCGGTGGCTCGTCGGAGGCCGCCTACGCCGCCGGCGGCGCCGAGGCCGACGTCTTCGCGCTGTGGGGCGAGCCCCTGGCCGAGACCGCGGCGCAGATCGAGCGCGTGCACGCGGCGGCCCGTGCGGCGGGGCGGACGACGATGCCGCGGATCCAGGTGGCCTTCCGGCCGATCATCGCCCCCACCGAGGAGCTGGCCTGGGAGAAGGCGTACCGCACCGTCGACCGGATCACCGCCCGCACCGCCGGTGGGCGGCAGCCGATCTCGCGCCGGCACCCGCTGACCGGCCCCGAGAACACCGGCTCGCAGCGGCTGCTGGAGATCGCCGCCCGCGGTGAGCGGTTCGACCGCGCACTGTGGACGCCGACCGCGCGGGCAACCGGCGGTGCGGGCAACTCCAACGCGCTGGTCGGCACCCCCGAGACGGTGGCCCAGGCGCTGCTGGACTACGTCGACCTCGGCGTCGACATCATCTCGATGCGCGGCTACGACCTGCTCGGCGACGCCATCGACGTCGGCCGGTACGTGCTCCCGCTGGTCCGCGAGGAGGTCGCGAAGCGCGACGCGGCCGCGGCATGACCACCGTCGCCGTCGTCGGCAACCCCAAGCCCCGCTCCCGCACCCGCTCCGCCGCCGAGCTGGTCGTCGAGCGGCTGACCGACGCCCCGCCGGACCTCGTCGTCGACGTCGTCGACCTGGGTGCCGGGCTGCTCGCCTGGGGCGACCCGGCCGTGGCCCAGGCGGTCGCCGCGGTGCGCGAGGCCGAGGTCGCCGTCGTCGCCAGCCCCACCTACAAGGCCACCTACACCGGCCTGCTCAAGCTGTTCCTCGACCAGATCGGCACCGGCGACCTCGCGGGCGTCGTCGCCGTCCCGCTGATGCTGGGCGGCGGGCCCACCCACGCGCTGGCACCCGAGCTGCTGCTCAAGCCGGTCCTCGTCGAGCTCGGCGCCACCACGCCGACCCGCGGGCTGTACCTGCTGGAGAAGACCTGGGACGACCCCGCACCGCTGGACGCCTGGCTGGCCGCGGCGCGCCCGCAGGTCGACGCCGCCCGGACCGCGCGGCGCGGCTGACGTGGACCTGTCGCGGGGCGCGCGGTGAGGCTCATCCGCCGCGTCGCCGTGGACCTGCTGCGCGTGTCCAGCGCGCGATGTCGCCGCCGCTGATCCCCGCGCCCACCCCCAGCACTCCCCGAAGGACCCTCGTGACCCGATCCCTGCTGTCCCCTGCCCGCCGTCCGGACGCCGACCCCACCCGCCGCCGCACCGGGGCCGCCGCGCTGGCCGCGGCCCTCGCCGCCGCCGAGCACCGCTGGTCGGCGCTGGTGGAGTACCGCGCCGAGAGCCGGTGGACCCACCTGCTCGACCCGGCGCTGGCCGCCGACGCCCTCGACCCCTCGCTGCACCCCGAACTGGCCGCCGCGCAGGTCTGGCTGCTCTCCTGGCTGCCCGGCCAGGGCACCGGCCTGCACGACCACGGCGGCTCGGCCGGCGCGTTCGCCGTCGTCCGCGGCGCGCTGGACGAGGAGGTGGGCGCGCTCCCGGACGCCACCCGGCTCTCGGCCGGCCGGGTGCGCCCGTTCGGCGCCCACCACGTGCACCGGGTGACCAACACCGGTGCCGAGCCCGCGCTGAGCGTGCACGTCTACAGCCCACGGCTGACCGTCATGAACACCTACCGGGTGGACCGGGGCGGCCTGCTCCGCACCGGCACCGAACGGACCGGCGTCGACTGGTGACCGGCCCCTGGGACGCCGACGGGCCGTACCGCTCGACGGAGGAGCGGTACGGCCCGTCGGTCCACGGGTGCCGGTTCAGGCCGGCTTGCCGGTTCAGGCCGGCTGGGGCACCCGGTTGTCGAACAGCGCGATTGCCGCGGCGGTGTTGGACGCAGGCACGAAGTAGTGCGAGTGCACCTTCGTCACCTGCTCGTTCATCGCCCCGCGCATGATCAGCCACATGATCATCTCGATGCCCTCGGAGCCGGCCTCGCGGATGTAGTCCTGGCGGGACAGCGTCGTCAGCTTGGCCGGGTCCTTCTCGATGGCCTCGAGGAACATGTGGTCGAAGTCGGGGTTGATGAAGCCCGCCCGCGACCCGGCCAGCTGGTGGGACATCCCGCCGGTGCCCAGCACGGCGACCTTGACGTCCTTCGGGTAGCGGCGGATCGCCCGGCCCAGGGCCTGCCCGAGGGCGTAGCAGCGGGCCGCGGTCGGCTGCGGGTACTGGATGACGTTGACCAGCAGCGGGATCACCGGGCACGGCCAGGCCTCGCCCGGGTCCGGCGTCCAGACCGACAGCGGCACGGTGAACCCGTGGTCGACGTCGAGCTCCTGGAACACGGTGAGGTCGAAGCCGTCGTCCACCAGGCTCTCGAGCAGGTGCAGCGACAGCTCGGGGTCACCGACGACGTCGGGCACCGGGCGCTTGCCGAAGCCCTCGTCGGCCACCTCGTAGCGCTCGGCGGTGCCGATGCCGAACGTGGGGACGATGTCGAGGTCGATGCCGTTGGCGTGGTCGTTGTAGATCACGATCGCGACATCGGGCTGGTGCTCGGCCAGCCACTCCCGCGCCGGGGCGTAGCCGTCGAACAGGCCCTTCCAGTTCGGGTCCTCGGTCTTGCCGCGGTCCATCGCCGCCCCGATCGACGGGACGTGCGACGTCGCCAGGCCCCAGATCACCTCAGCCATCCCGCCGTCCTCCCGCACGCATCGCCGCCACGAACTCCTCCTCGGTCATGCCGCTGAAGACACCACCCAGGTACTGCATCGACCGGCCGTCCATCATGGCCAGCTTGTACACGTAGAAGATGCTGCCGCCCAGGTCGATCATCGCCTGCCAGTCGCGGGCGAGCACGGCCTGCTTCTGCTCCGGGCTCAGCCGGAACTCGTCGCAGTAGGCGGCCTCGTCGGCGAGGAACCGCTCCCGGGCCTCCGCCGAGCGCAGGCTCATGAACAGCTTGTTCATGCGGAAGCCGCGCCGGCTGGTCTGGCCGTCGAAGACCGGGGTCCCCGGCAGGTCGAACCTGCCGACGGGGGTGTCAGTGCTCATCGGTCACCTCCTGTTCGTCGCCGCCGAGGTGCTCGTGGTCGTCCAGCCACTCCCACAGCGGCCGCGGGTGGGCGCTGGTCTTGGTGCGACCGCACCAGCACGTCCCGAGCATCTCACCGTCGTACTGGCGGAAGGTGATGCGCAGCTGCCGCGAGGTGGAGGCGGTCATCAGCGCTCCTGGGGGTGCTGGGCCAGCGCCTCGACGTGCACGTCCAGCCACGGGGACATCGGCAGCGACACCAGCGCGTCGTGCAGGGCGGCCGGGTCGGGGGCCTCGAAGAGCCCGATCCACCCGGTGCGGCCCGGGACCCGCCACAGCCGCTTGAGGACGCCGGCCTCCCGCAGCTCCATGGCGCGGGCCCGCTCTCCGGAGCGCAGCTCCGCCCGCCGCTCCGCCGGGGTGTCCGGGGGCAGCAGGTTCTCGGCGCGGACGAGGAACTCCACGGTGGTCTCCTGTCGTGTGGTGGTCAGCGGGCGAGCTCGAGCAGGACGTCGGCCAGCGCCTTGGGGGCGGTGACCATCGCCTCGTGACCGGTGTCGAGCTCGTGCACCGGCCAGCCGCGCTCGCGGGCACGCTCGGCCTGGGCCTGGAAGACCCGCATCCAGGTCACGCACTCGACGAACGCGGCCGGGACGGTGTCCACGGCGCCGGTGAGGTCGAGCCGGTCGAGGTAGGTCTTCCACGGGTGCGGCGTGAGCTTGGGCGTCAGCCAGTCGACGTCGGCCTGTTCGGTCACGCCGAGGACGGACAGCTTGCGGACCGGCACCAGCCAGCCGAAGCCCTGCTCCGCGGCCGACTCCGCCCAGTGGTGCTCCACCTGCTCGGGCAGCAGGTCGCGGGCGGCCTCGCCGTCGGAGCCGACGAAGGCGTCGAGGTAGACCCGCTTGGCGATCGCGTCGGGCCGCCGGTCGGCGACCGCGGTGACGATCTGGCCGGCGTAGCTGTGCCCGACCAGGACGACGTCGCGCAGGCCGAAGGTGTCGATCAGCCGGACGACGTCCTCGACGTGGGTGTCCAGCCCGACCAGCGGGGAGAGCAGGTGGGAGCGCTCGGACAGGCCGGTCAGCGTGGGGGCGTGCACCTCGTGGCCGGCCGCACGCAGCAGCGGCGCGACGCGGTCCCAGCACCAGCCCCCGTGCCAGGCACCGTGGACGAGGACGAACGTGCTCATGCCTGACCCGCCGGCTCCGGCTGGGCCGCGGCGGCCGGACGGGCGGGGCGCGCCGGGCGGGCCGGGACCTCGCCGCGCGCGGCGGCCTCGGCCTTGGCCATCTTCTCCAGCAGGCGGCGGCCGCGGATGCCGGCGACGTCGGAGCGGATCGAGGACTCGATCATGCCCGGGTCGGTGGCGACCATCTTCTCCTGGATCTCGAGGGCGTCGACGTCCTCCTTCATGACCGCCAGCTGCTGCTTGAGCTGGAAGTCCGAGAGCTCCTGGTCGTCGATCTTGTAGTCGCGGCCCAGGGCGAAGAAGTCGTGCGTGGTGGTCTCGGTCTCCGGGGTCATGCCGTAGATGACCTTCATGTGGAAGCCCTCGGGCTCCTCGGTGCCGGTCGGGGCGATCCGAATGTTGAGGATGAAGATGCCCGGCGCGTAGAAGTCGCCGTCCTGCCAGCGGTCGATGTTCGTGGTCACGCCCATCGACGACTGGTAGAAGGGCGGGGCCTCGATGTCGATCATGTGCCGGACGAAGGAGACCTTGTTGCCCTCGCCGATCACGTCGATCGGGGTGGCGGCGACCGCGGCGTTGCCGATGGAGGTCGGGTGCAGGAACGTCTCGTGGGTCAGGTCGAGCAGGTTCTCCACCAGCAGCACCTGGCGGCCCTTGAGGCCGACCGAGCCCTGCACGTGGGTCCAGTTCGGGTCCTCGAGCCAGGAGACGTCCGGGATGTCGTCCGGGTCGGCCTTGTCGGGGTCACCCGGCCAGATCCACACGATGCCGTAGCGCTCGACGACCGGGAAGCGGTGCACCGTGGCGCCCTTGGGCATGTCGGGCTGCTCCGCGACGCCCACGCACTGGCCGGAGCCGTCGATCTTGTAGCCGTGGTAGTTGCAGGTGATGACGTCGTCGTCCAGCCCACCCAGCGACAGCGGGTAGCGGCGGTGCGGGCAGCGGTCCTCGATGGCGTTCGCGCTGCCGTCGGACAGCCGGTAGAAGCACACCGGGCGGCCACAGATCCAGCGCTGCATCAGCGTGCGGCTGACCTCGTCGGACCAGGCGCCGATGTACCAGCCGTTCATGACGATGGGGTTGGCTGCCATCGCGGACTCCTTGACTCGAGAGGGTGGATCGGGGGTGCGGCGCCGGGCCGCCCGGCCGGGGGCCGGGCACCGGGACGCGCACCCCGGCGGCGGGCCCCCAGGGGTGACCGCACACACACTGACGCTAAGGATCGCCGGTGTCCGGCGGATCGGCTCGATGACAGCTTCGGGGCGACCGACTCGGCAGGTCCCGGCTACGTCATGTGTCCTACGCCTCGTCCCGCCTCCGGACGCCGGCGTCCGCGCAGGTCAGGCGGGCGGGGGGATGAGCCCCTCGCGGATCGCCAGCAGCGCGGCCTGGGTGCGGCTGGACAGCTGCAGCTTGCTCAGCACGTTGCTCACGTGGGTGCGCGCGGTGCGCTCGCTGATCACCAGCTCGTCGGCGATGTCGCGGTTGGAGTGGCCCTGCGCGACCAGCGCCAGGATCTCCCGCTCCCGGGCGGTGAGGGAGGTGAGCCCGGCCTGGGGGGCGGCCATCCGGCGGGCCAGCTGCCGGGCCACCGCGGAGTCCAGGTGCACCTCGCCGGCGGCCGCCGCGGTGATCGCCGTCGCCACCTCGGCGGGGTCGGCGTCCTTGAGCACGTAGCCGGCCGCCCCGGCGGCCAGGGCGGCGTGCACGCGCTCGACCTCGCCGAAGCTCGTGAGGATGACCACCCGGATGCCCGGGTGGGCGCGGGCGATCGCGGCGGTGGCGGCCACGCCGTCCATGCGCGGCATCTGCAGGTCCATGAGGACGACGTCGGGCATCGGCTCGCCGGTGGTCTGCCACTGGTGCAGCAGCTCGACGGCCTGCTGGCCGTCGGACGCCTCCCCGAGGACCGTGAGCGTGGGCACGCTGGCCACGTAGGCCTGCACCCCGCGGCGCACGATCGCGTGGTCGTCGACGAGCAGGACGCCGATCGCCTCCCCGCTCACCGGCCCGCCCTCCCCCGGGCGCCCGGCGCGGGCAGCGTCACCTGCACCCGCCAGCCGCCGAACGGCCGGGGCCCGGCCGCCAGCTGCCCGCCCCACCGCTCGGCGCGCTCGCGCATCGACACCAGGCCCAGGCGGCCGCGGGGCCGGTCACCGGCGTCGGGCGCCGGCGCGGGGTCGGGCGTGCCGCCGCAGCCGTCGTCGGTGACCTCGACCCGCACCCCGCCGCCGGGCCGGTCCACGCGGATGTCGGCCTCGGTGGCCCGGGCGTGCTTCACCACGTTGTGCAGCGCCTCCTGGACGATCCGGTAGAGGTCCTCCTGCACGTCGACGTCGACGTCGAGCTCCAGGTCGTCGTCGGCGTGCACCTCGACCGCCAGCCCGGTGCGCGCCTCCACGCCGGCGGCGTGCGCGCGGATGGCCTCGACCAGGCCGTTCTCGGCGAGGTCCAGCGGCCGCAGCTCGAACACCAGCCCGCGCAGGGGGGGGGGGGGGGGGGGGGGGGGGGGGGGGGGGGGGGGGCGGGGGGGGGGGGGGGGGGGGCGGGGGGGGGGGGCGGCCGGGGGCGGGGCGGGTTCCGCCCGCGGGGGGGCCGGCCGGCGCGCCCGCCCCCCCCCCCCCCCCCCCCCCCCCCCCCCCCCGCCCCCCCCCCCCCCCCCCCCACAGCTCGGCGAGCTCCTCCGCGCCGCTGCGCACGGTCGCCGGGTCGGCGTCGGCGGTGGCGAGGTGGGCGCGCAGCGCCTCGGCCTGCATGCGCATGGAGAACACCTGCTGGACCACCGAGTCGTGCAGGTCCCGGGCCAGCCGGCGGCGCTCGTCGCTCTGCGCGCGGGAGCGGGTCTGGGTCAGCAGCGCCGCGGTCTCGATGGCCACGGCGGCGGAGTCGGCCATGGCCTCGAGGAACGCCAGCGAGCTGGGGCCGGGGTCCTCCCCCGGCGAATAGTAGGCGTTGATGATCCCCAGCGTCCGGCCGCGCACCACCAGGGGCATCGAGACGAAGCTGTCCCAGTCGGGGACGTCCATGATCTCGTGCAGCGGCGCCCACAGCGGGTCGGCCATGATCACCGGCTTGCGGTGCAGGCTGACGACCGGCTGGCGGCCCTCCAGCGCCTCCATGAACAGCACCCGGGCGCCCAGCCGGCGGCAGGCGGCGAGCTTCTCCGCGAAGTCGACGACGTCGCCGAACCCGGCCATGCCCAGCAGCCGGAGGTCCTCGCGGGGGTCGTCGAGCGCGAGGATCTGGACGGCGGCGATCGACGCGGTCATGGCGATCTCGCGGGCGACCGCGTCGAGGGTGGCCGGCAGGGAGTAGGCGTCGGCCACGCTGGCCGCCGCCCGGGTGATCGCGGTCAGCCGCTCCTGCTGGCGGACGGTGTCGGTGACGTCGCCGAACCACACGGCCCAGCGGGAGGAGTCCACCGGGAGCACGCGGTACTCCAGCTCGCGGCGGCTGTGCCCGGGCACCGGCCAGCTCGCCGTCCGCCGGTCCGGGGCGTCCGGGTCGCCGGTGGTGGGGTCGAACGGGGTGGCCGTGCCGACCAGGTCGGCCGCGGGGCGGCCGAGGATCTGCGCGGCGGCGGCGTTGAGGCCCAGCAGGCGGCCGGCGCCGTCGACCAGCACCAGCCCGTCCGCAGAGACCTCGACGAGCGCGCGGAGCACCGGGTCGTCCCCGGCGTCCGCCGGCCACACCGCGCCGGCCGGCGCCACCTCGCTGCGCACCACTGCCTCGTCCCGCCCGTCGACACCGGCCCACTGCCGGGCGATCACGCTACCCCCCGGCCGGGAGCCCGGCCCCGGCCCGCCCGGGGGGAGCTCCCCCCGCAGGAGGGCCCGGCGACGACGACGGCGCGCCGGCCGGGACGAGGAGTCCCGGCCGGCGCGCCTTGGTGGGTCGCGCCGCGGCTCAGCCGGCGGTCGCGGCCGCCGTCCCGAGCCGGTCGGCGTCGGCCTGCTGCGCGTTGGGCACCGGCCGGATGCCGAGCACGGCCACGAGGCTGACCAGCGACAGCGCCGCCACGTAGATGGCGATGGGGGTCGAGGACTCGTAGGAGCCGTACAGGGCGGTGGCCACGATCGGGGTGACCGCGCCGCCGATCATGCCGCCGAGCTGGTAGGCGATCGAGATGCCGCTGTAGCGGGTCTTCACCTCGAAGATCTCGGTGAACAGGCCGCCCTGGGCGCCGGCCATGATGCCCTGCACGATCGCCGCGACGACGAACGCGAACAGGGCCGCGGCGGAGCTGCCGGTGTTGACGAGGGCGAACATCGGCAGCGGCCAGAGGACGGCGGTCAGCGCGCCGACCGCGAAGACCTTCTTGGAGCCGAAGCGGTCCGACAGCAGCGCGGACACCACGATCGTGGCGATCCACACCGCGGTCGAGGCGAGGATCAGCCACAGCAGGGTGGTCCGGTCGAAGCCGACGACGGTGGTGCCGTAGGTCAGCATGTAGACGATCACCGTGTAGCCCACCGCCGGCGGGGCGATGGAGGCCAGGCTGCCCAGCACCAGCGTGCGCGGCTGGCGCTTGACCAGCTCGGCGACCGGGATCTTGCTGACCTGCTTCTTCTCCTTGACCTGCTGGAACTCCGGGGCGTCCTCCAGCTTGCTGCGGACGACGAAGCCGACGACCACCAGCGCGATGCTGATGAGGAACGGGATCCGCCAGCCCCAGGCGAGGAAGTCCTCGTTGTCCATGCCGGAGACGGCGAGGAACGCGAGGTTGGAGGTCAGCACGCCGACCGGGACGCCGAACTGGGCGAAGCTGCCGTAGACGGCGCGGCGACGGGGGCTGGCGTGCTCGGTCGCGATGAGCACCGCACCGCCCCACTCACCGCCCACGCCGAAGCCCTGGATCAGCCGCAGCGCGACCAGCAGCAGCGGCGCGCCGACGCCGATCGCCGCGTAGGTCGGCAGCACACCGATGAGGAAGGTCGCCCCACCGGTGAGCAGCAGGGTGAGCACCAGCATCGACTTGCGGCCGATCCGGTCGCCGAAGTGGCCGATGACCGCGGCGCCGAGCGGGCGGGCGATGAAGCCCACGGCGAAGGTGGCGAACGCGGCGATGGTGCCGGCCGTCGGGTCGAACTCCGGGTAGAAGACGCTCCCGAACACCAGCGCGGCGGCGGTGCCGAAGATGTAGTAGTCGTACCACTCGATCGACGTGCCGATGAAGCTCGCCGCGAAGATGCCCTTCTTGGAGGGGCCGGCCTTCGCGGGCACGGTGGAGGTGGGTGTTGCCACGGGGGGAGTTCTCCTCTGGACGCCGCTGTGCAAGGTGGTGGGACCGCAGGTGACCGCGGTTACACCGCTCCGAGAATGGAAACCCGTATTGACACCGAAGTCGTGAGCCCCTGGACCCGGCTGCTCCGGGGCGCTCGGGCCATCCCGGCTACGTCATCCGTCGCAGCCCCGCGCACCGCGGCGCGCCGGACGGCGGCAGTGGCCAGGACGGCCTGTGGTCACCCCAGTCTCCGCGTCTCCGCGGTGATCGGCACCTCCACCAGCCGGGGACCCTCGGCCTTGCCGATGGCGGCGAACTCCTCGGCCAGCTCCCCGGCCGAGGCGACCGCGCGGGCGGGCACGCCGTAGCCCTGGGCGATGGTCACCGCGTCCAGGCCGGGCAGCTCCAGCCCCGGGATCTTCGACACGCCCAGCTGCCCCACGAACGAGGCGAGCGCCCCGTAGATGCCGTTGCGCAGGACGACGAAGGTCACCGGCAGCTGGTGCTGCACCGCCGTCCAGACCGCCTGGACGCCGTACTGGAAGGCGCCGTCGCCGAGGACGGCGACCACCGGGCGGGCCGGGTCGGCCAGCGCGGCGCCGACCGCGGCGGGCACGCCGAAGCCCAGGCCGCCGGCGGCCGGGAACAGCAGCCCGCGCGGGCCGGCGAGGTCCAGGTGGGACCAAAACTGCGCGGTGTTGGCGGTCGACTCGTTGACGAACCGGGTGTGCGCGGGCACCGACCGGGCGAGCAGGCCGAGCACGGCGTCCGCGGGGAAGGGGACCTCCCCGGGCTCGGCCGCGACCGCCCGCTCCGGCGCGGGCCGCTCCGGCCGCGCCGGCAGGCCGTCCAGCGCGGTCAGCAGCTGGCCGGTCACGGTGGCGACGTCGGCGACGACCGCGTCGCCGAACGCGGCGCGGGCGGCGGTGCCGGGGTCGCTGCCGACGGCGACCAGCTCGGCGCCCCCGGGCAGCCACGCGCCGGGCACGTAGACGTGGTAGCGGAACACCGGCGCCCCGAGCACGAGGACCAGGTCGGCGCCCTCGAGGTGTGCGGCCACGCCGGCGATGCTCGGCGGCAGCAGCCCCTGCCAGAGCGGGTGCCGGGTCGGGAAGGGCGCGCGCGGCGCCGAGGGGGCGGTCCACACCGGCGCCTGGAGCCGCTCGGCCAGTTCCACCACGCGGGGGTACGCGCGCTCGTCGTCGACCTCGGGGCCCACGACCAGCACCGGGTTGCGCGCGGCGGAGAGCCGGCCGGCCAGCTCCGCGAGCAGCTCGTCGTCCAGGCCGCCGGCCCGGCGCACCCGGCGGCCGGCCAGGTGGGCCACCTCGTCGGCGTCCACCGGCTGCGCCCAGTCGTCGAGCGGGAGGGAGACGAAGACCGGACCGGCCGGGGCCAGCGTGGCCAGGTGGAACGCCTCGGACAGGGCCCGGGGCACGTCCTGGGCACGGGCCGGCTCGAACGACCACTTGACCTGCGGCTCGGGGACCCGGGTCATCCCCGGCTCGCCGAGCATCGACCCGAGGCCGACCATCGGGCGGGCCTGCTGGCCGGCGGTCACCACCAGCGGCGTCCCGCAGGCCTTGGCGTTGGCCAGGTTGCCCATGGCGTTGCCCAGGCCGGCGGCCGAGTGCAGGTTGACCAGCGCCGGGCGGCCGGTGACCTGGGCGTACCCGTCGGCCATGGCCAGCACCGCGCCCTCGTGCAGGCCCAGCACGTAGCGGAAGTCGTCGGGGAACCCGTCGAGGAAGGGCAGCTCGTTGGACCCCGGGTTGCCGAACACGGTGGTCAGGCCCCAGGTGCGGAGCAGGTCGAAGGTGGTCTCGCGCACGGTGGGCACGGCGTCGTCCTCCAGGGGGTGTGCGGCCGGTGCCGCCGACGCTAGCCCCCTCGTCCGGGCGTCGTCGGCCTACGTCGGATGTCGCGGGGACCCCCTCCGGATCCGCCGCACCCGGTCCGGTCGGATGGCCGGGGTGACCCGGGACCTCCGGGCCTACCGTGACCCCGGGCACACGCCCGCGGGCCGCCCCGGGGCGGCCCCACGCACCGACCCTGAGGAAGCAGGCCACATGGTGTCCCTGGACCAGCTGCCGGAGATCCGGACCGAGCTGTTCATCGCCGGCGAGGTGCGCAGCACCGACGACCACCTGCAGGTGGTCGACCCCGCTGACGGCCGGTCGGTCGTCGGCTACGCGGCCGCCGCCAGCGCCAAGCAGGCGGAGGAGGCCGTGGCCGCCGCGGACCGCGCGTTCCCCGCGTGGGCCGCCCGCAGCCCGCAGGAGCGCGCCGAGCTGATCACCGCGGCGCTGGCGCCGCTGGAGGCCGACCGGCACGCGACCGCCGAGATCCTCACCCGCGAGAACGGCAAGATCCGCATGGAGTCGTTCATCGACTCCATCGTGTTCGCCCACCGGTTCGGCCTGGCCGCGCAGCTCGCCGACCAGGTCGAGCACACGGTCACCCTGCCCGCGCCGCCCTACCGGACGACGATCGGCCACCTGCCGCTGGGCGTGGTCACGATCATCGTGCCGTTCAACTGGCCGCTGGCGATCCTCGCCGCCTCGCTCCCCTACGCCCTGCTGGCCGGCAACACCGTCGTGGTGAAGCCGCCGCCCTCCACGCCGCTGGCCACCACCCGCACCGTGCAGAAGGTGGCCGAGCTGCTGCCGTCCGGCGTGCTCAACGTGGTCACCGGCGCCGACGCCGAGATCGGCTCGGCGCTGATCTCCGACGACCGGGTCAAGCACGTCTGCTTCACCGGCAGCCCCGGCGGCGGCCGGCGGATCATGTCGATGGCCGCGCAGTCGCTGACCCGCGTGGCGCTCGAGCTCGGCGGCAACGACCCCGCGCTGGTCCTCGCCGACGCCGACCTCTCCGGCGACGCGATGAACCGGCTGTTCACCGGCACGTTCGACTCCACCGGCCAGATCTGCATGGCCACCAAGCGGCTCTACGTGCACCGCTCCCGGTACGACGAGGTGGTCGAGGGGCTCTCCGGCCTGCTCGCCGCCCAGCGGCTCGGCCACGGTCTCGACGAGAACGTGACCATGGGCCCGCTGCACCAGGCGCGCCAGAAGGAGTACGTGCAGGAGCTGCTCGCGCAGGCCCGCGAGTCCGGCGCCGAGGTGCGGGAGTTCGGCGAGGCCGCCGAGGGCGCCGACATCTCCGTCGGCAACTTCCTGCGGCCCTCGCTGGTGCTCGACCCGGCCGACGACGCCCGCGTCGTCGTCGAGGAGCAGTTCGGCCCGACCCTGCCGATCCTGCCCTTCGACGACGAGGACGACGCCGTGGCCCGGGCCAACGACACCTGGTCGGGGCTGTGCTCGTCGGTGTGGACCGCCGACCTCGACCGTGCCGCCGCGGTCGCGGCCCGGCTGCGCACCGGGTACACCTTCGTCAACGCCCACGGTGCCGCCCACCTCGACGAGCGCGCCCCGTTCGGCGGCTTCAACCACAGCGGCATGGGCCGGGAGATGGGCATCGAGGGTCTCCGCGAGTTCATGGACACCCACGCGGTGGGTTTCCCGGCGTGAGTTCGGCCCGGGAGGCGGGGGGACGGCGTCCTCCCGCCTCCCGGGAGAGCAGTTGACCGACCCAGCCGGCAGCTTGCGAGGGTGCTGGCGTCCACTCGACGACGAGGAGAAGGACCCACATGGCGAACAACCGCGGCGTGACCTACCAGGGCCCGGGCAAGGTCGAGATCACCGACCTGGACTACCCGGAGCTCGTGCTCAAGGACGGCCCGGGCGTGCACCCGGACAACGTGGGCCGCCAGGTGCCCCACGGCGCCATCCTGAAGGTGCTCACCACCAACATCTGCGGCAGCGACCAGCACATGGTCCGCGGCCGCACCACCGCGCCCCACGGGCTGGTCCTGGGCCACGAGATCCTCGGCGAGGTCGTCGAGACCGGCCCGGGCGTGGAGTTCATCAAGACCGGCGACGTCTGCTCGGTGCCGTTCAACATCTCCTGCGGCCGCTGCCGCAACTGCAAGGAGGGCAAGACCGGCATCTGCCTGAACGTCAACCCCGACCGCCCCGGCTCGGCCTACGGCTACGTCGACATGGGCGGCTGGCAGGGCGGCCAGGCCGAGTACGTGATGGTCCCCTACGCGGACTGGAACCTGCTGCGCTTCCCCGACCGCGACCAGGCCCTGGAGAAGATCCTCGACCTGACGATGCTGTCGGACATCTTCCCGACCGGCTACCACGGCGCCTACACCGCCGGCGTCACCACCGGCTCCACGGTCTACATCGCCGGCGCCGGCCCCGTCGGCCTGGCCGCGGCGGTCTCCGCCCAGCTGCTGGGCGCCGCCGCCGTCATCGTCGGCGACCTCAACGAGGACCGGCTGGCCGCCGCCCGCTCCTTCGGCTGCGAGACCGTCGACGTCTCCAAGGGCGACCCGAAGGACCAGATCGAGCAGATCCTCGGCGTCCCCGAGGTCGACTGCGGCGTCGACGCGGTCGGCTTCGAGGCCCGCGGCCACGGCTCCGGCGCCCAGAAGGAGGCGCCGGCGACGGTGCTCAACTCCCTCATGGAGGTCACCGCGGCCGGCGGCGCGCTCGGCATCCCCGGCCTGTACGTGACCGGCGACCCGGGCGGCATCGACGAGGCCGCCAAGGTCGGCGCGCTGTCGATCTCGCTGGGCACCGGGTGGGCCAAGTCGCTGTCGTTCACCACCGGCCAGTGCCCGGTGATGCGCTACAACCGGCAGCTGATGATGGCGATCCTGCACGACAAGGTGCAGATCGCGAAGGCGGTCAACGCCACCGTCATCGGCCTCGACGACGCGCCCCGCGGCTACGCCGAGTTCGACTCCGGCGTCGCCAAGAAGTACGTCATCGACCCGCACAACGTCACCGGAAAGGCAGCCGCCTGACCGGCTCCCGCCCCGTGACGGCCGCCGGCGGCCCGGTCCCCGCGACCGGGTCGCCGGCGTCGGTCGGTCCGGGGTCGTCCGGACGCGACCACTCCCGGGCCCTCGTGCCCGTGCTGATCCTCGTCGCCACCGTGGTCGCGGTGACCAGCAGCGTCGGCGCACCGCTGATCCCCGCGGTCGCCGGGCTGTACGACGTGCCGCTGCACGTGGCGCAGTGGTCGCTGACCATGCCGCTGCTGGTCGGCGCGGTGGCGACGCCGGTCCTCGGCCGGCTGGGCGACGGGTCGCACCGCCGCACCGTCGCACTCGCCGCCCTGGCCCTGGTCGTGGCCGGCGGCGTCCTCACCGCCCTGCCGCTGGGTCTGGGCTGGTTCCTCGCCGGGCGCGGGCTGCAGGGCTTCGGCCTCGGGCTGATGCCGCTGCTCATCGCGACCGCCCGGGAGGCCCTGCCCATCGAGCGGTCCCGCCGCACGATCGCGGCCCTGTCGATCACCGTCGTGTCCGGCGTGGGGCTCGGGTTCCCCGTCGCCGGGGCGATCACGACCTACGCCGGGGCCACGGCGGCGTTCTGGACGGCGACGGCGATCTCCGCCGGCGCGCTCGCCGCGGCCGCCCTCGTGCTGCCGCCGGCCTCCCCCGCCCCGCCGCGCCGCTTCGACCTGCCGGGCGCGCTGCTGCTGGGCGCGGGCCTGGGCGGCGCGCTGCTCACCCTGGCCGAGGGCGACGGCTGGGGCTGGACCTCACCCCGGGTGCTGCTGGTGGCCACCGGCTCGGCGGTCACCCTGCTCGTCTGGGTCGTCGTCGCGCTGCGGACCCGCGCGCCGCTGATCGACCTGCGGCTGGCCCGCGGCCGCCTGGCCGCCGCCGGGCACGTCTCGGTCCTGCTGGTCAGCCTGGCCAACTACATGATGATGGGCTCCGTGCCCGTCCTCGCCCAGACGCCGGAGAGCACCGGGTACGGCTTCGGCGCCACCGTGCTGGTGGCGGGGCTCGCGCTGCTCCCCTTCTCGCTGGCCGGCATGCTCGCCGGCCCGCTCTCCCGCCGGGTCGGCGAGCGCCGGGGCCCGCGCGTGGTCCTGCCGCTCGGCGCCCTGCTGGTGGCCGGGTCGCAGGCCCTCTTCGCGGTGTACCGCGAGGAGCTGTGGGTGCTGTTCGTCGTCACCGCCGTCGCCGGCCTGGGCGTGAGCACGGTGTTCGCCGCGGCCCCGGGGCTGGTCGTCTCCGCCGTCCCGCCGCGGGAGACCGGCAGCGCCATGGCGCTGAACCAGGTGCTGCGCTACGCCGGGTTCTCCGTCGGCAGCGCGCTGACCGCCACGGTGCTGGCGGCGGTGACCCCGGCCGGCGGGGGCCTGCCCCGCGGGACCGGGTACACCGTCATCGGCGTCATCGGCAGCGCCACCTGCGTGGTCGCGGCGCTGGTCGTCTGGCTCCTCGCCGGCCGGGCGGCGGCTCAGCCGCCGAGCGTGGCGCCCCGCCCCAGCGGCGACACCGTCCGCGCGTAGACGTCGAGCCACCCGCACCCGCGCGGGGCGGGCAGCGGCGGCAGCTCGGCCCGGCGCCGCTCGAGCTCGTCGGCGGGCACCTCGAGGTCGAGGGTGCGGGCGTCGACGTCGACGGAGACGACGTCGCCGTCCCGCACCAGCCCGAGCGGGCCGCCCACCGCGCCCTCGGGGCTGACCTCGGCGACCACCAGGCCCTTGTTGACCAGCCCGGACATCTGCCCGTCGGTCACCACGACCACCTGGTCGCCGAGCCCGGCCCCGTCGAGGGCGAAGATGAACGCCGAGGTCAGCGCCATGCCCGGGGAGCCGCGCAGGCCCAGCCCGCTGAGCACGACGACGTCGCCGGGCCGCACCTCGCCGCCGCGGATGCCGGCCAGCCCCTCCTCGCGGGAGGTGTAGACCTTCGCCGGCCCGGAGAACCGGTGCAGGCCGTCGTCGGCGACGGTGCGCTTGACCACCGCCCCCTCCGGCGCCAGCGTCCCGCGGACGACGGTGATGCCCGGGTGGGTGGCCAGCGGCTGGTCGACCGGGCGGATGACGTCGGCGTCGGCCACGGTGGCCCCGCCGAGCACCTCGCCCATCGTGCGGCCGTCGACGGTGGGCTGGTCGAGGTCCAGCAGCGGGCGCAGCTGGTGCAGCAGCGCCTGCCCTCCCCCGGCCGCCTCGAACTCGTCGATGCGGCGGTCGCCGTTGGGCTTCACCGCGGTGAGCAGCGGCACCTGGGGCGCCAGCTCCTCGAACAGCGCCAGGACGTCGACGTCGCAGCCGGCCTCGACCGCGATCGCCTGCAGGTGCTTGACGCAGTTGACCGACCCGCTGATGGCCAGCACCGCGGTGACCGCGTTGCGGAACGCGCCGGGGGTCAGGATCTGCCGCGGCCGGAGGTCCTCGCGGACCAGCTCCACGATGCGCCGTCCCGCCCGCTCGGCGTCGGCGAACATCTTGTCGCTCAGCGCCAGCACGGGGGTGCTACCGGGCATGGCCATGCCGAGCGCCTCGGTGGCGATGTGCATCGAGTTCGCCGTCCCCATGCCGGCGCAGACGCCGGGCCCGCTGACGGCGACCGACGCCATCTCGGCGAGCTCCTCGACGGTCATCGCGCCGGTGGCGACGTGGCCGGCGTAGAGGAAGACGTCCTCGAAGTCGACGTGCTCGCCCCGGTAGACGCCGGAGGGCTGGTAGCCGCAGCCGACGACGATCGTCGGGATGTCCAGCCGGCCGGCCGCCATGAGCTGCCCGGGGGTGGTCTTGTCGCAGGAGGCGAGGGTGACCATGCCGTCGAGCTGGGCGCCCTCGACGGCGACCTCGACGTCGCTGGCGATGAGGTCGCGGCTGGGCAGGATGTACCGGCCCTGCGCCCCGGCGCTGGTGATCGCGTCGCTGGGCGCGGCGGTGCGCACCTCGAACGGCACGCCGCCGGCCTCGCGGATGGCAGCCATCAGCGTCGGGACGACGTCGTCGAGGTGGCTGAAGCAGCTGGCGAGCTTGGACGAGCTGTTGACGATCGCGATCTTGGGCTTCTCCATGTCCTCGTCGGACAGGCCCAGCGCGGTCCACTGCGCCCGGCGCATCGCCCACGGCGTCCCGCCGACCGGGAAGTTGCTGCGCAGCCGGGTCATCACGCCTCCCCGCGGCCGAGGAAGACCCCGCCGAGCTCCAGCCGGCGCTGCAGCTCGGACACCGGGACGTCGCGGACCGCCAGCCCGCCGGTGAGCGCGAGGTCGGCGGCGACGCCGACGGCCTCCCCCATGGCGAAGCAGGGCCCGGTGACCCGCGCCGAGGACTGCCCGCCCTGGGTCATCGAGGCGCACCGGCCGGCGACGAAGAGGTTGTCCACCCCCTGCGGCACGACCATCCGGTAGGGCAGCTGGTTGTAGCCGCGCGGGTCCTCACCGCGCTGCCAGCGGAACTCCACGGTGCCCGCGACGTGCGCCTCGACCGGCCAGCCGTTGACGCCGATGGTGTCGTCGAAGTCCGCGCAGTCCAGCACGTCGTCCTCGGTGAGCCGGTACTCGCCGAACACCCGGCGGGTCTCGCGGATCCCGATCTGCGGGGCGATGTCGACGATGTAGGAGTTCTCGAAGCCCGGCGTCCGGTGCTTGATGAAGTCGAAGGCCTCGAACGCCTGCCGGCGGCCCTGCAGTTCCCCGCGGGTGAGCTGTTCGACGTCGGTGCCGTCGACCGCGGTGCCGTCGGGGTTGGACAGCTGGGTGAGGTTGGCCCGCCACTCCAGCGGGTTGCGCTGCGGCCGGACGATCGGCTTCTTGCGGGGGAAGCGGTGCGTGCCGGCCGCCTCCGCCTCGTTCATCAGCCGCTCCACGGTCCGCCACGGGGCCTCGCCCGCCGCAGCGACGTCGACGGCGTTGATGCGGAACATCAGGGACGGGTAGAGCAGGTGCGGCGCCTTCTCGAACGGCACCCCGGCCCACGCGGCGACGTCGGCGTCCCCGGAGGCGTCGACGAACACCCGCCCGCGGACGGCGGCCCGCCCGGACTTGGTCTCGATGAGGACCGCGTCGATCGTCGCGTCGTCGGCCATGACCACGCCGACCGCGGTGGCGTGGAAGAGCAGCCTGGCACCGGAGTCGACGACCAGCTCGTCGGCGGCCAGCTTGTAGCTGGAGATGTCGAAGGCCTGGGCGAGGATGCCGTCGTTGATGGTCAGGTGCGGGGTGTTGAGACCGTCGAGCTTGGTGAGCCGCTCGAGCAGCTCGTCGGCGAGGCCGTGGATGACCTGCCGGTGCTCGCCGTGCACCTTGGCGTGCAGGCCGCAGAAGGTGGACAGCCCGCCCATGGTGCCCGCGCCGCCGAGGAAGCCGTAGCGCTCCAGCAGGATGGTGGAGCGGCCGGCGCGGGCGGCGGCGGCCGCGGCCATGAGGCCCGCGGGGCCGCCGCCGATGACGACGACGTCGAACTCGCCGTGGACCGGCGTCTCGCGCGCCGGCTCGTGCACGGTGCTCATCGGGTGCTCTCCTGGGTCGTGGGGGTCGGGGCGTCCGGGACGAGCGCGACCGCGGGCGCCCCGCCGCGGGGTCCGAAGGTCTCGGCGACGGCGGAGACGCCGGCGTTGTGCGCCCCGGCGACGACGACCAGCAGCGCCTCCGGGGAGTTGAGCACCGGGACGGTCTCCTCCGGGGCGCCGTCGGCCGAGCCGGGCACCGCGTCGGGGTGGCCGGCCGGCAGCCGCCAGCGCGTCTCCCGGGACACGGCGTCCTTGCCGACCTCGGCCAGCCGCGCGCGGGTGTTGACGGCGTGCTCGTACACGAACTGCCGGACGTCGGTCTTCGCCCACCCGGCGCCGGCGAACACGTGCGCGTGCTCGGGGCCGAGGACGAGGGCGCCGCTGATGGTCTCGTGCACCAGCGCCCCGGTGCGGGCCAGCGTGCCGGCCAGGTCGCGGCCGAGCTGCTCGGGGTCGGTGGTGTGCCGGGCCTCGATGTGGATGACCGAGCGCACCAGCATCGAGGTGACCGTGCTGGCGCCAGCGGCGAAGCCGTGGTCGACGGGGAAGGGCGCCCAGGGGCTGTCCTCCTCGTTCTCGGCGATGCAGCAGGTGTACTTCGCCGGCGTCCCCTGGGTGGCCTGGTCCAGCTCGTGCGGGTGCAGGCCGAAGACGTTGATCGCGGTCAGGCGCACGGCGCGGCCGATGGTGGCGTTGGCGCGGAACCCCGAGCCGAAGACGTTGCCGCGGGAGTTCAGGCCGATGCGCTCCCGCACGGGCCCGTTGACCAGCAGCAGCGGGGCGGTGCCGGTCGTGCTCTGCCAGATCCCCTTGCCGGCGTAGCCCTCGGCGGTCAGCGCGTCCCAGGCGGCGAGCACCACCGGGAAGTACTCGGGCAGGCAGCCGGCCATGGCCGCGTTGATCGCCGCGGAGCGCACCGTGCAGGAGCGGTCCAGGTGCGGCATCCGGAACACGATGTCGCCGGGGTCGCGGGCGGTCTGCGCCAGGAACCCGGCCAGCACCGACTCGGTGACCGGCATGACCGGCAGCCCGTCGGTCCAGCGCTGGGCGGCGTAGAACTCCTGGACGCCGCGCAGCGAGGCGGCGTCGATGCGGGGCAGCTCCCCCGGGGGCGCCTCGCGGGTGTCCAGCTGGCTCACGGTCCCTCCTCCGGCCGGGCGCCGAAGCGTGCGGCATCCGCACAGACGCTCTCTTAGCGCACAACCGTACCGGCGGACGCCGTCCGGTCAAGGGCGCGCCGGCTCCACCGCCGTGGTTGACAGCCCTGTGACGACCGCCATAGCGTCCTGTGCGGTTACAGCACGAGTGGCCGCATGCCGCACACAACTCGGTGGCGCCCCACCTGCACGGCGCCCGCACCGGCGCGGCCCCGCCGTCCCGACCCTCCCCGAGGAGAGCCCGATGTCCCGTACCGCCCTTCGCCCCACCACGCGCCGCCGTCCGCGGTGGCAGGTGGCGCTCGCCGCGGCGAGCGCGGCGACCCTGCTGGCCGCCTGCGGCGGCGGGGACGACGAGGCGGGAGGCAGCGGCGACAGCGCGAGCGCCGGGGACGGCGAGCTGCAGGAGGTCACCTTCCTCAACATCCTCCCGCTGGAGAGCCTGACCTTCACCCCCGAGCTGGTCGCCCAGTCCTGCGGCTACTTCGAGGAGCAGGGCCTCGACGTCACCTTCGAGACCACCCAGGGCTCGGCCCCCGCGATCCAGACCGTGCTGGCCGGCGGCGCGCTGATCACCCGCGTCGGCGACATGGAGACCATGCTCGCCGTCGGCGAGCGCGACGCCCCGCTGGTCAACGTCGGCCAGATCAACAAGACCGGCACCATCCGGTTCGTCTCCGCCTCGTCCGACCCCCTGGAGTCCCCGGCCGACATCGAGGGCCGGCTCATGGGCACGCCCTCGGAGGGGGGCACCAGCGAGATCATCCTCAAGCTGGTGGCGGCCGAGGCCGGCATCGCGCCGGACGACGTGCAGACGCAGGTGGTCGGCGTCGCCCCCGGCGTGTTCGACCTGGTCACCTCCGGCCGCATCGGCGGCTACATCGTCTCCCTCGACACCTCGGTGGCCCTGGCCGCGCAGCAGGACGACGCCGTGGTCTACAGCCCCTCGGACGACGTCCAGAGCGGCGGGCAGGTGTACGTCACGTCCCAGGAGCAGGCCGACGACCCGGAGAAGCAGGAGCAGCTGAAGTCCTACCTGGCCGCCGTCAAGGCCGCCGTGCAGTTCGTCGTCGAGGACCAGGCCAACGGCTACGCCGAGACCATCGAGTGCCTCTCGGAGTACGACATCCCGACGCTGGAGGACCCGGAGGTCGGCAAGGCCGCCCTGGACCAGTACGTCGAGTCGTGGACCGCGGCCGGCGACGCCGAGATCGCCCGCACCGTCGACGAGCAGTGGCAGACCGTCTACGACGAGATGTCCGGCTCGGGCTTCGTGCCGGAGGGCCTGGACCCGGCCGAGTGGTACACGAACGACTTCGCCCCGGCGCCGTGAGCGCCCCGACCGTGAGCACGCACCCCGCCGCACACCGGGAGGACGGCATGACCATCCCCGCACCCGCACAGGCCGCGCCGCCGGCGCCGGCCGGCGCCCCGGCCCAGCTGGAGGTCACCGGGGTCGACAAGGTCTACCAGGCCCGTCGGGGTGAGGTGCACGCGCTCAGCGACGTGAACCTCTCCATCGCCCGGGGCGAGTTCATCTCGCTGGTCGGCCGCTCCGGCTGCGGGAAGACCACCCTGCTGCGCATCCTCGCCGGCCTGCTGGCCCCCAGCTCCGGCACCGTGACCGCCGACGGCGCGAGCATCTGGCGCGGCGGGAAGCGCAACGACGAGGCCTTCGCCCAGTTCGGCCTCGTGTTCCAGGACGCGAACCTGTTCCCCTGGTACACGATCGCCGACAACATCGCGCTGCCGCTGAAGCTGCGCGGGGTCGGCAAGCGGGCCCGCCGCGCCCGCGCCGCGGAGCTGTGCGAGCTGGTGGGCCTGCCCGGGTTCGAGAACGCCTACCCGCGGGAGCTCTCCGGCGGCATGCGCCAGCGTGCCGCCATCGCCCGGGCGCTCAGCTACGACCCGAAGATCCTGCTGATGGACGAGCCGTTCGGGGCCCTCGACGCGCTGACCCGCGACAAGATGAACCTCGAGCTGCAGTCGATCCACGCCCAGGCCGGCGCGACCGTGGTGTTCGTGACCCACTCCATCAGCGAGGCCGTCTTCCTGGCCGACCGCGTCGTGCTGCTCACGCCGCGGCCGGGCCGGATCCGGTCGGTCACCCCCGTGCCGCTGGCGCGCCCGCGCTCCCTGGAGACCGAGACCAGCCCCGAGTTCCAGACGATCGTCCGCGAACTCCGACACGAACTGGACGAGGAATGAGCACTCTCGCGAACGCCCCCCAGGACACCGCCGGGGAGACCGGCCGGCCGTCGCTCCAGAAGCGGCGCTACCCCGGTGACCGCGACGGCCTCATGAAGGCCCTGCCGCTGATCTCCACGCCGATCCTGCTGCTGCTGCTCATCGGCGGCTGGCAGTTCGCCGTCTCGGTCCTGGGGGTCTCGGAGTTCATCCTGCCCGCGCCGCTGGACGTCTGGCGGTCGCTGGTCGACCTGGTCACCGGCGGCGAGATCTGGACCGACGTCTGGATCACCCTCTACGAGGTGCTGCTCGGCTTCGTCATCGCCCTGGGCGCGGGCACCGCCGTCGGCGCCGTCCTCGGCCGGGTCGTGTGGCTCGAGCGGGCCGTGCAGCCGGCCCTGGTGGCGCTGCAGGTGATCCCGAAGGTCGCGTTCATCCCGATCTTCGTCATCTGGTTCGGCTTCGGGACGACGTCGAAGGTCATCATGGCCGCGATCCTGGCGTTCTTCCCGATCATGCTGAACGTGATGCTCGGCGTCCGGTCGGTGGACCGCGGGCACCGCGACGTGATGCGCGGCCTGGGCGCCAGCCGCTGGGCGACGTTCCGGAACCTCGAGTTCCCGAGCACGCTGCCCTACATCTTCGCCGGGGCCGAGGTCGGCATCGTCTTCGCGGTGATCGGCGCGATCGTCGGCGAGTACCTGGGCGGCAGCGAGGGCCTGGGCCACCTGGTGGTGCGCAGCCTCAACGCGCTGGACGCCCCGCAGCTGTTCGCCGTCATCGTGCTGCTGGCGCTGATGGGGTCGCTGCTCTACGCGGCGGTCACCCTCACCAAGCGGCTGATGATCCCGTGGCACGACTCGGTGGCGGGCGTCTCCCCGTGACGACGCTGCGCAGCAACCTGCAGGAGGGCAGCTCCCGCTGGGCGGTGCGCCGGGCCCAGTGGCGGGCGCTGGGCATCCCCGACGAGGACATGACCAAGCCCAAGATCGCGATCGTCAACTCCTCGTCGGACCTCGCGATCTGCTTCAGCCACCTCGACGGCCTGGTCGGCCCGCTCAAGGAGGCGATCCGGGCCGCCGGCGGCCTGCCGTTCGAGGTGCGGACGGCGGCGCCGAGCGACTTCATCACCTCCGCCGGCCGCGACGGGCGCTACATCCTGCCCAGCCGCGACCTGATCGTGAACGACGTCGAGGTGGCCGTGGAGGGCGCCCAGCTCGACGGCATGGTCACCCTGGCCTCCTGCGACAAGACCGCCCCGGCGCACCTGATGGCCGCCGGGCGGCTGGACATCCCGACGATCGTCGTCGGCTGCGGCTACCAGCCCTCCGGGGACTACCGCGGCGAGCACGTCGACATCGAGGAGGTCTTCCTGGCCGCGGGCTCGGTCGCGGCCGGCCGGATGACCTTCGAGCACCTCTGCGGCATGAGCGACAACGCCATCCGCGGCCCCGGCGTCTGCGCGGGCCTCGGCACGGCGAACACCATGCACATGGCCTGCGAGGCGCTGGGCATGTCGCTGACCGGCACCACCCCGGTGCTGGCCAACAGCCCGGCGATGTGGGACGGCGTCCGGCGGGCCGGCGAGCGGATCGTCGCGCTGGTCACCGAGGGGCTGCGCCCGCGCCAGGTGATGACGCCGGCGGCCTTCCGCAACGCGGTGACGGTCATGCTCGCCACCAGCGCCTCGGTCAACTCGATCAAGCACCTGCAGGCGGTGGCGCACGAGGCCGCGGTCGACGTCGACGTGCCCGGGCTGTTCGCCGAGCTCGCCGACCGCGTGCCGCTGCTGTGCGCCGTCCGCCCCAACGGCCCGGCGTTCATCGAGGACCTGGAGCGGGCCGGCGGCACCCGGGCGGTGCTGGCGCAGCTGCGAGACCTGCTCGACCTCGATGTCCCCACGGTCGACGGCGGCACCCTCGGCGAGGTGCTGGCCGGCGCGACGGTGGCCGACGAGGAGGTGGTCCGCCCGGCCGACCGGCCCTTCGGCACCCGGCCGACGATCGTGGTGGTGCGCGGCTCGCTGGCGCCGGGCGGCGCGGTGGTGAAGCGGCCGGTCGACGACCGCGGCAACCGCCGCTTCGAGGGGACCGCGCTGTGCTACTCCTCCCGCGACGAGGCCCTGGCCGGCCTCCAGCGCGGCGAGGTCTCCCCCGGCACGGTGCTGGTCGTCCGCGGCCTGGGCGTCGTCGGCGGCCCCGGCATGGCGCTGGGCTCGGCCGTCGTGTTCGCCCTCGAGGGCGCCGGCCTGGGCGACAGCGTCGCGGTGGTCACCGACGGTCAGATGTCGGGCCTGGTCAACGTGGGCACCGTCGTCGGCGAGGTGACGCCCGAGGCGGCCCTGGGCGGCCCCCTGGCGCTCGTCGAGGACGGCGACCGCATCGTCATCGACGTCGACCGGCGCACCGTCGACCTCGACGTCCCTGACGACGTCCTGGCGGCCCGCCGGGAACGGCTGGGCGCCCCCGCCCTGGGCCCGGACCACGGGTGGCTGTCCGCCTACCGCCGGCTGGTGTCCCCCGTCCCCGGCGGCGCGGTGCTCACGGCCCCCGCCCCGGGCCGCGGCCACGAGGAGGGGGCCCGGTGAGTTGGGTCGAGGAACCCGGGCGGCGCACCGCCGTCCTCGGTGAGTACGACGTCGTCGTGCTCGGCGGCGGGCCGGCCGGCGTGATGGCCGCGGCCGCCGCGGCGCGCGCCGGGCGGTCGACGATCCTCGTCGAGCGCAACGGCTACACCGGCGGCGCGGGCAGCGCGGGTGGGCTGTCCACGTTCTGCGGGCTGCACGCGCGCGTGCACGGCGAGGACCGGCAGGTGATCCACGGCCTGGCCGACGAGTTGCTGGCGCGGATCGACGCCCTCGACGGGCTCAACCCGCCGCACCTGAGCTTCGCCGACCGCATCCTCGCCCAGGCCTACGACATCAGCGCCTACAAGATCGCCCTGGACGACCTGCTGGTCGAGTCCGGCGTGACGCTGCTGTTCCACGCCCTGGCCGTCGGCGTCGTCATGGCCGACGAGAGCACCGTGGACGCGCTGCTGGTGGAGTCCAAGTCCGGGCGCGGGGCGATCCGCGGGCGGGTGTTCGTGGACGGCTCCGGGGACGGCGACCTCGCCGCGTGGGCCGGGGCGCCGTACGAGAAGACCGACCCGGCGCACGGGATGCTCTACCCGTCGCTGATGTTCCGCATCAACGGCGTGGACCCCGAGGCCGCGCACGCCACCTACGACCGGCTGCCGGACCTCATGGACGAGGCCGAGCTGGGCGGCCGGTTCAGCTTCCCCCGCAAGCGGCCCATCGTCCGGCCGCAGCGCAACCCGCTGGAGTGGCGAGCCAACATCACCCAGCTGCGCAACCCCGACGGCAGCGCGATCGACGGCACCGACGTGTGGCAGCTGACCCGCGGGGAGCTGCAGGGCCGCCGGCAGGTCCGCGACGTCTTCCCGTTCTACCGGGAGGAGGTGCCCGGCTTCGCGGCCGCGTACGTCGTCGACATCGCCCCCGACATCGGCATCCGCGAGACCCGCCGGATCGTCGGCGCGTACCAGCTCAGCGAGGACGACATCCTCGACTGCGCCGACTTCCCCGACGCCATCGGCGTCAACGGCTGGCCGGTGGAGGCGCACGTCGCCGGCGACGTCGAGATCCGCTGGCAGCGGCAGCCGCGCGGCTACAACCAGCTGCCCTTCCGCATGGTCGTGCCGCAGCGGCTGACCAACACCTACGTGGTCGGCCGCTGCGCGTCGATGACGCACGAGGGGCAGTCCAGCGCCCGCGTGACGGGGCCCTGCTTCGCGATGGGCCAGGCCGCCGGCACCGCCGCGGACCTGGTGCTGTCGGCCGGGGTCGCCGTCGGGGACGTCGACGTCGCCAAGCTGCAGGCCCGGCTGGTCGAGGACGGCGTCCGCTTCGACGGGGGCGAGTCGCCGTGAGGCTCGCCGACGACGAGCGGGCGATGCTGGACGGCGCCCAGGGCGAGGCGGTCGCCGCCGCGATGGACCTGCTGGTCCGCTACGGCGAGGTGCTGGGGGCCGAGCGGCTGGTCGACACCGACAACGTGTGCGGGGCCAACCTGTTCGGCTCCCGGCACAGCCTGGTGTGCGGCTCCCCCAGCCCGGACGCCGCCTTCTCCGAGCACAGCCTCGACGCCCCGCGGGTGCTCCCCATCCCGCCGGTGAAGGCGCAGAGCTACCAGCTCATCGGGCCGATGGACACCAAGCACTGGCGGGTGCAGGGGCTGCCGCAGGCCGAGCACGACGAGATCGTGGCCAGCGAGCGGTACAACGCCGAGCACGGCATCCACCTGCTCAACACCTGCACGCCCTACCAGGTGGGCAACGTGCCGCTGAAGGGCGAGCACTGCGCCTGGATGGAGAGCTCGGCGGTCGTCTACGTCAACTCCGTGCTGGGCGCGCGGACCAACGTGGAGGGCCGGGAGAGCACCGGCGCGGCCATGCTCACCGGCAAGATCCCCTACTGGGGCCTGCACCTGGAGGAGAACCGGCACGGCACCCATCTCGTCGAGGTCGACGTCCCGGTGACCAGCAACCGGGACTGGGGGCTGTTGGGCTACTGGATCGGCGAGCAGGTGCCGGAGGAGGCCATCCCGGTCGTCGACGGCATCACCGCCGTCCCGGACCTGGTCCGGCTCAAGCACTTCGGCGCCGCGGCCGCGTCCTCGGGCGGCGTGGAGATGTACCACGTCCCCGGGATCACCGCCGAGGCCCGCACGCTGGAGGAGGCCCTCGCCGGCCGCACTCCGCAGGTGCGGCTGCGCTACGGGGCGGCCGAGCGCCGGGAGGCCTACGAGCACCTCAACGCCACCGCGACCGACACCGACGTGGACCTGGTCATGATCGGGTGCCCGCACGCGACCCTGGGCCAGATCCGGGACGTCGTCCGGCTGCTCGAGGGCCGCCGGGTGCACGACGGCACCGAGCTGTGGGTGTTCACCCCGCGGGCGCTGCGGCACGTGGCCGAGCAGAACGGCTACGCGCGGGCGCTGGAGGAGGCCGGAGCGCTGCTGATGAGCGACACCTGCCCCGCGATCGGCCAGTTCCTGCCGAAGGGCACCCGGGTGATCGCCACCGACTCGGCCAAGCAGGTGCACTACCTGCCGGCGATCATGAACGTGCAGGGTCTGTTCGGCACCCTCGCCGAGTGCGTGGACGCCGCGGTGACCGGCACCTGGCGCGGGGAGGTCCCGTGACCGAGCTCGCGAGGTCACGCATGGGCAGAGCAGCGCCGCTCGCGGTTCCGACGAGCGTCAGCGAGGAGGCACCGTGAGCGAGCAGGTCGCCCGGCGCGGCCAGGTGGTGCTGACCGGCCGCGGGCTGGTCGGCGGCGTCGCCGAGGGTGAGGCGCTCGTGACCCGCGAGGCGATCTCCGGCTGGGGCGGGGTGGAGCCCCGCAAGGGCCGGGTCATCGAGTCCCGCCACGAGCTGGTCGGGCAGTCCTTCGCCGGCAAGGTGCTGGTCTTCCGCGGCGCCAAGGGCTCCTCGGGGTGGTCGGGCATGTTCCACATGTCCCGGCTCATGGGTTCCGCGCCGGCCGCGATGGTCTTCACGACGATGAACACCAAGATCGCGCTCGGCGTGGTGGTGACCCACGTGCCGGCGGTGACCGACCTCGACGGCGACCCGTTCGAGCTGATCCACACCGGCGACCGGGTCCGGGTCGACGCCGACCGCGGAGAGGTGATCATCACCCCTCGGGGCGGGTAGCGTCGGCGCGACCTGTCCCGGGCGGGGGCGCACGGACGAGGATCGACGAGACACGCCGCGGCAGCACGCCGCGGCCGCGCGGAGGAGCTGGACCCCCTGACCGAACCCGAGGACCTGCCCGCCGCCGGCGACGGCGAGACCGCGGCCGAGCCGGACGGCCCCCGGCCGCGGGGGGACTACTTCGTGCAGTCGCTGGAGCGCGGGCTGGCGGTGATCCGGGCGTTCACCGCCGAGGAGCCCGAGCTCACCCTCAGCGACATCGCGCGGCGCACGGGCATGACCCGCGCCGCGGCCCGCCGCTTCGTCCTGACCCTGCTGGACCTCGGCTACGTCGGCACCATCGACCGCCGCTTCCACCTGCGCCCGAGCGTGCTGGAGCTCGGCTACACCTACCTGTCGATGCTGTCGTTCCCGCAGGTGGCCACCGCCCACCTGACCACGCTGTCCGCGGAGCTCAACGAGACCACCAGCGTCGCCGTCCTCGACGGCGACGACATCGTCTACGTGGCCAGGGTCGGCGCCCGGCGGGTGTGGTCCAGCCAGCTGACGGTGGGCACCCGGCTGCCGGCCTACGTCACCTCCCACGGCCGGGTGCTGCTGGCCGCGCTGCCGGACGACGCGCTGGACGCCTACCTGGCCCGGGCCCGGCTGGAGCCGCGCACCGACCAGACGACGACCGACCGGGAGGCGCTGCGGCGGGCGGTCCTGGCGGCCCGTGCCGACGAGTTCTCCCTGGTCGACCAGGAGCTCGAGGAGGGCGTCACCTCACTCGCCGTCCCCATCCGGGAGTCCTCGGGCACCGTCGTCGCCTCGGTCAACGTCGGGACCCAGGCGCGGCGGCACTCCCCCGCCGAGCTGCAGCGCATCGCGCTGGAGCCCCTGCGGGAGACCGCCCGGCAGATCGAGCGGGACATCGCCGTGCTGGGCGCCCGGGTCACCCCACCCGCTCAGTTCTGAGCCGGCGCGGCTGACCCCGTGACCGCCCGGCGGGCCTCGCCGGCGGCCCAGCGGCGGTCGACCTTGCCCGACACGGTCCGCTCGACGGCCGGCACGACCACGACCTCCCGGGGCCGCTTGTAGCCGGCCAGCCGCTCCCCGACCGCGGCGCTGAGCGCGCCGGGGTCCAGCCGCGCCCCCGGCTCGGCGACCACCAGCGCGGTCACCCGGCTCCCCCACCGGTCGTCGGGCACCCCGACGACGACGGCCTCGGCCACGCCCGGGCAGGCCACCAGCGCCTCCTCGACCTCCTCGGCGAACACCTTCTCCCCGCCGGTGTTGATGACGCCGGAGCCGCGGCCCAGCAGCGTCAGCGTGCCGTCGGCCTCGACGGTGGCCGCGTCCCCCGGGACGGCGTAGCGGACCCCGTCGATCGTGCGGAACACCGCCGCCGTGGCCGCCGGGTCGTCGAGGTACCCCAGCGGCAGGTTGCCGGTGCTCGCCAGCACCCCGACCTGCCCGGAGCCCGGGACGACGTCGGTCCCGTCAGGGGTGATGACGCGGGCGTTGGGCGGCAGGGCGAAGCGGGAGCTGACCGTGTCGGGGTCCGGCCCGGACATCGAGATGCCGAACGGGCCGCCCTCGGTGGCGGCGATGCTGTCCTGCAGCGTCATGGGCCCGGCCTCGAGCAGCCGCCGCTTGGTCTCGGTGCCCCAGCGCACGCCGGAGCTGAACACCCGGCGCAGGGACGACAGGTCGTAGGGGGTGCCGGCGGCCGCGGCGCGGTCGAGCTCGGCGACCAGCGGGACGGCGAAGGCGTCGCCGACGATGACCAGCTCCGCGACCCGGTGCCGCTGCACCGCCGTCCACAGGGCAGCGGGGTCCAGCGACCGCTCCGGCAGCGTGACCACCCGGCCGCCGCGCAGCAGGTTGCCCAGGGAGGTGAAGAAGCCGGTGCCGTGCATGAGCGGCGAGGCCGGCAGGACGACCGGCTCGGTGCCGCCGCGGACCGCCTCGAGCGCCGAGGCCACGACCCCGGCGAGGTCGGCGGGCACCGGCAGGCCGGCGCGCCCGTAGGCCGAGGAGACCACGCCGCAGAGCCCGGCGCTGTCCCAGACGACGCCCTTGGGCAGGCCGGTGGTGCCGCCGGTGAGCACGATGACCTGGTCGTCGGGCGACCGCGGCACCCGCGGCTGCGGCGGGCCGGCCAGCGCGTCCTCGTAGCCGGTGGCGCCCTCGGGCGCCCCGTCCCCGGCGACGACGACCGCAGCGAGCCCGGGCAGCCGGGCGGCGACGGTGACGGCCCGCCCCGCGAGGGTGGCGTCGGCGACCAGGGCACGGGCGTCGACCATGCCGAGCACCTGCTCGAGCTCGGTCTCCAGGTAGCGGTAGTTGACGTTGACCGGTACCGCCCGCAGCTTGAGGACGGCGAACAGGCTCTCCACGTACTCCGGCGAGTTGTACAGCGCGATGCCCACCCGGTCGCCGGGCCCCACGCCGGCGCCGGCCAGGAAGCCGGCCAGCCGGGCGGCGCGGTCGTCGAACTCCGACCAGGTCACCGCCCGCTCCCCGTGCACCAGCACGGCCCGGGACGGGTCCAGGGCGGTCAGCGCGTCGGCGACCGCCTCCAGCAGCGTCGCGGGGTTCTCCGCGACGCGGGCCGGCGCGCCCGCCCCGGCGCCGGTCACGAGGCGATCCGGGTGACCGCGGGCCGGCCGCCGCGCGGGCCGAAGGTCTCGACCACCGCGGAGACGCCGGAGTTCGACGCACCGGCGACCACCACGAGGACGGCGTCGGGCGAGGTCATCGCGTGGATGCCGTCGCGCGCCGGGTCGGGACCGGGGTCGAGGACGGCGTCGGGGTGGTCCCGGGCGACCCGCCAGTGGCTCGTGGCCGACACCGCACCCTTGCCCACCCGGTCGAGGGCCTCGCGGGGCAGGAACGACTGCTCGTAGAGGTACCGCGACACGTCCCGCTTGGCCCACCCGGCGTCGGCGAGCAGGTGCGCGTGCTCGGGGCCGAGCACGACCAGGGCGCTCACCGTCTGGTGCAGCAGCGCGCCGGTGCGGGCCAGCGACCCGGCGACGTCGTCGAGCAGCTGCTCGGGCACGCGGGTGTGCCGGGCCTCGATGTGCAGCGTGCTGCGCATCGTGAACGCGGTCACCGCGCTGTCCTCAGCCGCCAGGCCGCAGTCGATGTGCAGCGGCTGCCACGGGGACTCCTCCTCGTTCTCCCCGATGCACGCGGTGTACTTCGCCGGCGTGCCCTGGGTGGCCTGGTCCAGCTCGTGCGGCCGCAGCCCGAGGGCGTTGATCGCGGTGAGCCGGACGGCGCGGCCGATGGTGGCGTTGGCGCGGAAGCCGGGCCCGAAGAGGTTGCCCTGGCTGTTGACGCCGAGCTCGCCGCGGACCGGCCCGTTGACCAGCAGCAGGGAGCCGGTGCCGGTGGTGCTCTGCCAGATCCCCTTGCGCGGGTAGCCCTCCTCGCGCAGGGAGTCCCAGGCCGCGACGACCACCGGGAAGTACTCGGGCAGGCACCCGGCCATCACCGCGTTGACCGCCGCCAGCCGGACGGTGACCGCCCGGTTGAGCTGCGGCATCTCCAGGAGGACCTCGCCCGGGTCGCGGTCGACCCGGGCGAGCATCGCCTCGGCGGCCTCGCGGTCGCAGGGGACGACGGGCAGGCCGTCGGTCCAGCCCTGCGTGTAGCAGTGCTCGATCGCCCGCTGCGTGGGGTTCACGCGGCCGCCCCCGTCACTCCTCGACCCCGAGGATCTGGAGCAGGCGGGGCAGCATCTCCTCGACCCGCTCGCGGATGCCCTCGGCGGAGAGGCTCGCGACGGGGTGCGGGATGGAGACGTACGCGAAGCCCGGGAACCCGTAGGTCCGGGCCATCGCCTCCGCGGTGATGCGGAACGCGTCGGTGCAGATGGAGACGGCGGGCACGCCCGCGCGCTCCAGCAGGATCCCGTCGGCCAGACTGGCCGCGCTGCAGGAGCCCTAGTCGCCGATCGCCGTGACGGCGAAGTCGCACTCCTCGAAGATCCGCTGGGTCTGGGTCGGTTCCACCGGGGTCCCGAAGTAGGGCTTGGTGAACATCAGGACGTCCTTGACGCCGTAGCGCTCCTTGAGCACCGAGCCCACCTGGTCGAGCAGCGCTGCACCGTTGGGCTTGCCGTTGTCCAGCAGGCCGAGGGTGCGGCCGCGCAGGGTGGTGACCCGCGGTGCCAGGGAGGTGTCGGCGGTGGCGTCCGTGGCGCCGGTGGGGTCCAGGATGGACTCCAGCTCCATGGCGGCTCCTCGTCGTCGAGTGGTGGTCCCGGCCATGTGTGCGGGATGCGCACGCCGGTTCCCTTGCCGCACACGACCCTAGCGAGCGCTGCGCGCCCGGGTCAACGCCGCCGCCCCGTAACGTGCCCGTCCATGACCGCCCCCGCCGTCGACACCGCCCCGGCGTGGTTCACCCGCGCCGTGGCCGCCGTCCCCGAGCACCGGGACGTCGCCGTCGACGGCGTCCGCGTGCACTACCGGGCCTGGGGGACGCCCGGCCGGCCGGGCCTGGTGCTGGTGCACGGGGGCGCGGCGCACTCGGGCTGGTGGGACCACGTCGCCCCGCTCCTGGAGACCCACCGGGTGGTCGCCCCCGACCTCAGCGGGCACGGCGACAGCGACCGGCGCGACGCCTACGGGATGGCGCAGTGGGCGCGCGAGGTGCTCGCCGTCGCCGCGGCCGAGGGGCTGTCCCGGCCGGTGGTGCTGGGGCACAGCATGGGCGGCTGGGTGGCGCTGACCGCCGGGGTCGAGCACGGCCACGCCGTCGCCGGGGTCGCGGTGATCGACTCGCCGCTGGACCGCCAGCCGCCCGAGGAGCAGGACCTCCGGGAGAGGCCGCGGGTGCACAAGGTCCATGCGGACCTGGACGCCGCCGTCGCCCGCTTCCGCACCCTCCCGGCCCAGGACGTGTACCTGCCCTACGTCCGCGAGCACGTCGCCCGGGGGTCGCTGCGGGCGGTCGAGGGCGGCTGGACGTGGAAGTTCGACCCCGGGTTCTTCGGCAGCCGCCCGCTGGTGCGCCAGCTGCTCCCCCGGCTGGCCGCCCCCGCGGCGCTGTTCCGCTGCCAGCACGGCCTGGTCCCCCCCGAGATGGCCGCCGAGATGGCGGCGCTGGTGCCCGGCGGACTGCCGGTCGTCGACCTGCCCGAGGCCGGCCACCACCCGATGCTCGACCAGCCGCTGGCGCTGCTCGCCGGGGTCCGCACGCTGCTCGCCGTGTGGCCACCCGCCCGCCGCGCGTAACGTCGGGCCCATGCCGGGGTCCGGACGCATCCACCACCCGGGCCTGGCCCGCAAGGTCGTGTCGGCCGACGCCGCCGCCGCGCACATCCGCCACGGCGACACCGTCGGCATGAGCGGCTTCACCGGCGCCGGCTACCCCAAGGCCGTGCCGCAGGCCCTGGCCCGGGAGATCTCCGACGCGCACGAGGCCGGGCGCCCGTTCCGGGTCAACGTCTGGACCGGCGCCTCAACCGCCCCCGAGCTCGACGGCGCGCTGGCCGCGGCCGACGGCATCGAGCTGCGGCTGCCCTACCAGTCCGACCCGGTCAGCCGGGAGAAGATCAACGCCGGCCTCATGGAGTACATCGACGTCCACCTGTCGCACGTCGCGCAGATGGCGTGGATGGGCTTCCTCGGCCCGCTCGACGTCGCCGTCGTCGAGGTCAGCGGCATCACCGCGGAGGGCGACCTCGTCCCGTCGTCCTCGGTGGGGAACAACAAGACCTGGCTGGACCGGGCCGACCGGGTGGTCCTGGAGGTCAACTCCTGGCAGAGCCCGGCCCTCGACGGGATGCACGACGTCTACTACGGCACCGCCCTGCCGCCGGACCGGGTGCCCATCCCGCTGGTCGGCCCGGCGGACCGGATCGGCGTGCCGTACCTGCGCTGCCCCCCGGAGAAGGTCGTCGCGATCGTCGAGACCGACGCCCCCGACCGCAACACCCCCTTCAAGGCGCCGGACGCCGACTCGCGGGCGATCGCCGGGCACATCGTGGAGTTCCTCGAGCACGAGGTGGCCCGCGGCCGGGTGCCGCGCGAGCTGCTGCCGCTGCAGTCGGGGGTCGGCAACGTGGCCAACGCCGTCATGGCGGGGCTCGGCGAGTCCTCGTTCGAGGGGCTGACCGCCTACACCGAGGTCATCCAGGACGGCATGCTCGAGCTGCTGTGCTCGGGGCGGATGGTGTCGGCGTCGGCGACGGCCTTCTCGCTCAGCCCGGAGGGGGCGGCGCGGTTCGACGCCGAGGCGCAGGTGCTGCGCGAGCGCATCGTGCTGCGGCCGCAGGAGATCAGCAACCACCCGGAGATCGTCCGGCGGCTCGGCGTCCTGGCGATGAACGGGCTGATCGAGGCCGACATCTACGGCAACGTCAACTCCACGCACGTCATGGGCAGCCGGATCCAGAACGGCATCGGCGGCTCCGGCGACTTCGCCCGCAACGCCTTCACGTCCTTCTTCCTCACCCCGTCGACGGCCAAGGGCGGGGCGATCTCGACGATCGTGCCGATGGTCAGCCACGTCGACCACACCGAGCACGACGTCTCGGTGATCGTCACCGAGCAGGGGCTGGCCGACCTGCGCGGGCTCGCGCCGCGCAAGCGGGCCGAGCTGGTGATCGAGCGGTGCGCCCACCCCGACTACCGGCCCCTGCTGCGCGACTACTACGAGCGGGCGCTGCGCGACTCCCCCGGCCGGCACACCCCGCACCTGCTGGCCGAGGCGCTCGACTGGCACACCCGGTACCTGGCCGACGGGACGATGCGGCCGGGCTGACCCGGCGCGGTCGCCGGCCCGGCGGCCGGGCCGACCGGTCAGGCGCCGGCCACCGGGCCGAGCCGGAGGCGGACGACCCGTCTGTCGCGGAACTCGGCCGCGACGCAGCCACGCTCGGAGGGGTCCCCCTTGCCGGTCCGCACGGTCCAGACGGCCCGGTGCGCGGTCACCTGCTTGCGGGTGATGTCGATGCGGGCGTCGCGGGACAGGTCCCGCAGGAGCTCGTGGAGCTGCCGCCCCCGCACCGGACCGCACTCGGCGAACGGCCCGGTGGACGTGAGCTCGGCGTCGTCGGCCAGGTGGTGCACCAGCCCGCCGGCGTCCGCCCGGTGCCACGCCCCCTCGAAGGCCAGCGCGGTGAGGAACGTGTCGGCCTGGCGTTCGCCCTCCTCGATGAGGCGGCGGAGGAAGCGGCTGTCGCGGTTGACCTTCGACGCGGGCCCGAACCACCGGGACGCGCCGACCCGCGGGAGCTGGACGACGCGCACGGTGACCTGCTTGTAGCGGTCACCGGTCAGGAGGCCGTCAGCGAGCAGCTCGTCGATCTTCTCGATGAAGTGCAGCTCCTGGTAGAGCGACAGGTTCCCCGCCAGCTCGTTGCGCCGATCGGCGATGGCGAGCACGCTGCGCGGCTCGCGGGCTCGCTCGGTGGGGTTGATCTGGATGACCCACAGCTCGTCCGGCCGCGCGTCGAGCAGTTCGCGGACGGGTGGGTTCTGCGAGAACAGGCCGTCCCAGAAGCTGCCGCCGGCGGTGTGCACCGTCCGGAACGCGGTGGGGATCGCCGCCGAGGCCAGGACCATGTCCGCGGTGATCCGCTCGCGGCGGCTGTTGAACGCCCGGAACTCGCCGGAGAGCACGTCGACGGCGCCGATCAGGAGGACCGGGTGCCGGGCGAGGCCGTCGGCCTGGATCCGGTCGAAGTCCACCCACCGCCGCAGCAGCGCGCGGAAGTGCTCGATGCCGGTGACCGGGACGTCGTAGGGGCTGACGGTGGGCAGGAGCCCGACGGTCTGCAGCGTGGCGGCCCACAGCATCCACGCGTTGATCGCCTTCTCGACCGGACCCGCGGCGGCGTTGTCGGCCCAGAACCCGTCGAGCCGCGCCTTGCCGGCCCGCCGGTCGCCGTCGACCAGGGCCGACCAGGTCAGCGCCGCGCACACCGCTCCGCCGGAGGTCCCGCTGAGGCCCACCAGCTCGTAGTCGTCGAACTCCTCGGCGGTGAGCAGCCGGCCGAGCACCCCGGCCGTGAACGCGGTGTGGCTGCCGCCGCCCTGACAGGCGATGGCCACACGCCGCTTGGGACCACCGGTCACGGGGCCTCCCGGGTCGGCCACGCCCCGAGGCGGGTCACCGTGGGCGGGCGGCTGACGTGGACCGGACCATGGTCCTCCAGGCAGGCGTGTCGTGGACCACGTCCCGCCCGACGCGATCGCACCTGCCGGATCCCTCCAGGCCCGACCTCGACGTCACGGGCCCGCACCGGGACAGTGCTGCACGTGTACCCGGCCGCACCGCCACCACCTCCACCGCCGGACGCCGCGGCCCCACCCCAGCCGACGGTGGTGGCGACGGCGGTGCTGACCCTGGCCGCGGCCACCCTGGGCCTGTTGCCGTGGCCGCGGCCGGGATGGGCCCCGTCGTCCACCTGGCTGGTCACCGACGTGCCCGGGCCGCTGTGGGCACTCCTGCTGACGACGGCCGCGGTCTGCCTGGCCACCGCCGTGGTCCTGGTGCGACGCGAGGCCGGGCTGCGGCTCCGGGACGGCGTGACCTGGGCGTGGTTCGGGCTCGTCGTGGCAGCCGCCGCGGCCCTGGTGTGGAACGCGCTCTACGCGGCGGCGCTGTCGAACACCGTGTTCGGCGGCATCATCCCGATCTTCCACTGGCTGTTCACGTCCGCTCCCGCCGTCCTCGCGGGGTGGCTCTTCAGCCGCCGCGGTCGCCCGGCGCGCGTGGCCGCGGCGCTGGGCACCGGCGTGGTGACCCTCCCGCTGTTCGCGCTGTGGCCGGCCCTGCTGATGCCCGATGGACCGATCGGTGGCCAACTGGTCCGCGTCCTGGCCGGCACCGCCCTGCTCGGCCTGGCCCCGCTGGTCGCGGGGGTCGCCCTGGCAGGGGCGATGGACGCCGGCCCCGCCCCCACCACGTCGTGAGGACCGCTCCGGCCCGGCTCCCGCCGCGCGGTGGCCGCACCCGCCCGGACGTCCCCGCGGGAACGCCGGCACGTCGCGTGCCTCGACCGCGTCCCCGCGGGAACCTCCGCGCTCAGTGCTCCGACCACCCGTCCGCGGGCAGCGACACCACGGTCGACTCGGGTCCGCCCACGCCCGCGCACCGCAGCCGTTCCGGGAGCTGCTCCAGCGCCCGCCCGGCCGCGGCCCGGTCGGCCCAGATCTCGACCAGTCGGAGCCCGCACCCCTCGCGGGTCAGCCGGCGGGAGTGACAGCCGTCGGGGAACCAGCTGCCCGGCCGGAGCAGCTGGCGCAGCCGCCGCTCCTCCTCCGGTGTGGCACAGGCCCACCACAGGCGCACGACGACGACCGACATGCGTTCCCCCTCGCACCGACGGTGCACAGGACGCTACGGAGACGGAACGGCGCCGTCCCGGGCCGGAGGTCCCTGAGACCCTCAGCCGATGCGGACGGCGGAGACGTCGAACTCGATCTGGATGCGGTCGCTGACCAGCACGCCACCGGTGTCCAGCGGCGTGTTCCAGGTCAGGCCCCAGTCGCTGCGCTTGATCGCCAGCGCGCCCTCGAAACCGACCCGCGTCTGCCCGAACGGGTCCTGCGCCGAGCCGGTCAGGGTGAAGTCGACCGACACCTCGCGGGTGGTGTCGCGGATGGTGAGGTCGCCGGTGACCGTGTAGACGTCGGCCTCGACCTGTTCCACGTCGGTGGAGACGAAGACGATCTCGGGGTAGGTCTCGACGTCCAGGAAGTCCGCCGAGCGCAGGTGCGCGTCCCGGTCGGGCTGGCCGGTGTCGACGCTCGCCGTCTTGATCCGCAGCGTCACCGTGCTGGCCGCCGGGTGGGCCGTGTCCAGGTGCGCGGTGCCGGTGAAGTCGGTGAAGGACCCGCGGACGGTGGTGACCATCGCGTGCCGCGCCCGGATGCCGATGCGCGTGTGCGCCGCGTCGACCTCGTAGTCACCGCTGACGTCGACGAGGGCGCTGGTCGCCGCGTCGAAGTCGGTGGGGTCTGCATCAGGTGCCCGGTGCTTGCCCATGGCCGACCTCTCCCTTCCCCCGGTACATCCGCACCATCCTGACCGATGCCTCTCGGGCGGACGAACCGGGGTCGGCTCAGGGGGTGTCGAGGCCGGCGTAGACCCGCCGCGCGTTCTCCCCGAGCACCAGCGGGACGACGTCGTCGGGCAGGCCCAGGGAGGCGACCGCGCGGGCGTTCGCGGCCTGCCCGGGGACGCCGGGCCAGTCGGTGCCGTAGATCCACTTCCGGGCCAGGCGGCCCAGGTCGAAGCGCGCGTAGTACTCCGGGAGCCGCTTGGGCGGCAGGCCAGACAGCTCGATCCACACGTTGGGCCGGGAGATCGCGAGGAAGGCCGCGGCGTCGTACCACCAGCCGCGGCCGCCGTGGGCGAGCACCACCTGCAGGTCGGGGAAGTCGCGCAGGACGGCGTCCAGGAGCTGCGGGTCGGCGTAGGCGTTGGTCGACCCGGGGAAGCTGCTGGTGCCGCAGTGCACGACCAGCGGCACCCCGCGCTCGACGAGGACGGCGTAGGCGGGGTACATCGCGGCGTCGTCGGCCCGGAACCCGCCGTGCACCGGGTGGATCTTCAGCGCCGCGGCGCCCAGGTCCAGCTGGCGGGTCAGTTCCCTCGCGATCGGGAAGTGCAGGTGCGGGTTGACGTTGGCGACCGGCCGGAACCGCCGCGGGTCGTGCTCGACGATCGGCAGCAGGTCGTCGAAGAGCTGGTAGCCGGTGGCCTTGGGGCTGTACTCGCAGAACAGCAGCGCGACGTCGACGCCGTCCTCGGCCATGAGCCGGTCCAGCGCCGCGGGGTCCGGGCTGCCGTCGGCGCGCCAGACCTCCTCCAGGATGCCGGGCGGGCCGAACTGCCGCGCCCAGTCGATCCAGGCGGGCGCGAGCGTGGACAGGTGCGGCACGTGGACGTGGGCGTCCACGAGCAGGTGGCCGTCGAGCACGTCAGCGATCCTGCCCCGCGGGGCGGAGGACCACCTGCGGCGGCACGAGGTCGGCGGTGAGCAGCGCGACCAGGGCGGCCCGCCGGTCGCGGACGGCGGCCTGGTTGACGTAGCCCTTGTCGGTGACCTCCCCGGCGTCGAGCTGGGCCGGCTCGGTCAGCACGAGCAGCCGCTCGACGCACTGCGAGGAGCCACCTCCCGCGCGGGCCAGCCGGGCCAGGGTGGCGGCCAGCTGCGCGCGCAGGCCGTCGTCCGGCACGCCGTCGGCGTCCACCCGGCCGGCGTGCTCGGGGTGCAGCCAGACCATGGCGCCGACGAAGGCGGCGTCCTGGCCGCAGAGCACCGCGTCGGTCAGCAGGCCGTCGGACGCCGACAGCAGCTGCGGGCGCAGCGTGCCGACGCTGACGAAGGTGCCGGTCATCAGCTTGAAGTCCTCGGCGATGCGGCCGCGGAACACGAGGCCGGCCGCCGGGTGGTCGGGGTCGGCGAGCGCCACGGCGTCGCCGGTGCGGAAGAAGCCGTGCTCGTCGAAGGCGGCGGCGGTGAGGTCGGGACGGCGCCAGTAGCCGGGGGTCACGTTGGGGCCGGCGACCCGCACCTCCGTCTTCTCCCCCACCGGCACCAGCGCCAGCTCCACCCCCGGCAGCGGCACGCCGAGCACGTCGCTGCGGGTGATCGGGTAGTGCGCGCTCGTCGCGGCCGGCGCGGTCTCGGTCAGCCCCCACGACGTGGTCATCTGCATCCGCGCGCCGTGCTCGGCGGCCAGCTTCTCCAGCCGGTCCCACAGCTGCTGCGGGAGGGCCGCGGCGGCGAAGAAGCCCAGCCGCAGCCGGTCGAGGAACGCCGCGGCCGCGGCCCGGTCGCGCTCCAGGTGCGGGAGCAGCGCGGCGTACCCGGCGGGCACGTTGAAGTAGATCGTGGGGCGGGCGTCGGCCAGGTTGCGCACCGTCCGCCCGACCAGCGCCGGGGCCGGGCGGCCGTCGTCGATCCAGAGCGTGCCGCCGTTGACGAGCACCATGTCCAGGTCGTGGCTGCCGCCGAAGGTGTGGCTCCAGGGCAGCCAGTCCAGCAGCACGGGCGGCTCCTCGGCGAGGAACGGCCAGACCTGCCGCATCTGCTGCTGGTTGGCCGACAGCATCCCGTGGGTGGTGAGGACGCCCTTCGGCGTCCCGGTCGACCCCGAGGTGAAGAGGATCTTCGCGACGTCGTCCCGCCGCAGGGCCGCGCACCGGCGGTCGACCTCGGCGGTCGGCTCGGCGCCGAACGCCGCCACCGGGATCGAGCCGGCGACGTCGCCGTCCCGGCTGAGCACCGGCCGCTCGCCGGCCACGGCGGCGACCGCGCGGTCGTAGGAGGCGTCCTCGGCGACGACCAGGCCGGGGTCCACGAGGTCGGCCATCGCCCGCAGCTTCGCGTGGTCGGCGCTCTGCAGCGAGTACGCGACGCTGGTCGGCACGACCGGTGCGCCCACCGTCATCCCGGCCAGCAGCACCGTCAGGTGCAGCCGGCTGTTGCCCGACAGCACCATGACCGGGCGGTCGGCCAGCCCGCGGTCGAGCAGGCCCTGCGCCAGCCGGTCGGCCTGGACACGCACCTCGCCCCAGGTCGAGCGCGCCCACTCCTCGCCCACCCGCTCGGCCACCAGCAGCCGGTCGGGATGCGCCTCGCTGTGCGCCCGGAAGTCGTGGACGACGCCCACCGCGTGCTCGCCGAGCGGCTCGGCCGACCGCAGCAGCAGCCGGCCGTCGGGGAGGCGCTGCGACTCGATGCGCGGAGAGCGGAAGGTGTCGGGCATCGCGGGCCTCCTCGGGACGTCGTCGGCCACTGCCCGGATGCTCTACGGGTTGCGCGCCCCGCGTCAAGGAGTGTGTAGCTCGTCAGCGGAAGCGGCGGAAGTCCGGCGCCCGCTTCTCGGCGAAGGCCCGCGCGCCCTCCATGCCCTCCTCGCTGGCCGCGAACAGCGACAGCCCGTCGAAGGCCAGGTGCGAGATGCCGCCGAGGTGGTCGCTGTCGGCGTTGAACGAGTGCTTGAGGAAGCGCAGCGCGGTCGGCGAGTAGGAGCCCATCTTCCGGGCCCACTCCCGGGCGGTGTCCAACAGCCGATCGCGCGGCACCACCTCGTTGACCAGACCCCAGCGCTCGGCGGTCGCGGCGTCGTAGCGGTCGAGGAGGAACCAGATCTGGCGGGCCCGCTTCTCACCGACCACCCGCGCCAGGTAGGCCGAGCCGAAGCCGGCGTCGAAGGACCCGACGCGCGGTCCGGCCTGGGCGAACGTCGCCTCCTCGCAGGCGACGGTGAGGTCGCACAGCACGTGCAGCACGTGGCCGCCGCCGATGGCGATGCCGTTGACCGCGGCGATCACCGGCTTCGGGATGTCGCGGATGATGCGGTGCAGCCGCTCGATCTCGAACGTGCCCCACTCGGTCTCGCCGTAGCCGCCGGTCTCCGCCCGCTCCTTGACGTCGCCGCCGGTGCAGAAGGCCCGCTCTCCGGTGGCGGTGAGGATGACGGCGGCCACGCGGCGGTCGGCCCAGGCGTGCTTGAACGCCGAGATCAGCTCGTCGACGGTGCGCCCGCGGAAGCTGTTCATGCGCTCCGGGCGGTCGATGGTGATGACGGCGTGGTCGTCCTCCTCGACCTCGTACCGGACGTCGGTGAACTCCTCGGGCCGCATGCCCACCACCCCTCCGTGGTCGCCGGCGCCGGCGGTCGACGAGCCGCTATGTCGTCATGTTGACGGTCGTCACGAGCGGCTGGCAAGCTCGCCGGCGTGGTCGCCCGCCGCTGCCTGGTGACCGGCGCGGGGCGGGGCATCGGCGCCGCCGTGGCCCGCCGGCTGGCCGCCCAGGGGCACGCGGTCGCCCTCACCGCGCGCAGCGCCGGGGAGCTCGACGCGGTCGCCGCCGGTCTGCCCGGTCCCGCGCTCGTCCTCTCCGCCGACCTCACCGCCCCGGCCGCCGCCGACGACGTCCTGGGCGCCGTGGAGCGGGAGTGGGGCGGGCCGGTGGAGGTGCTCGTCCTCAACGCCGGCGCCGGCACCTCCGCTCCCCTCGCGCGGACCAGCGACGAGGAGTGGGCGCGGACGCTCGAGCTCAACCTGACCGCCCCGTTCCGGCTGCTGCGCCGCGCCCTGCCCGGGATGGTCGAGGCCGGCTGGGGCCGGGTGGTCGCGGTCGCCTCCACCGCGGCCAAGCGCGGCGACCCGTACGTCGCGGCCTACACCGCCAGCAAGCACGGGCTGCTGGGCCTGGTGCGGTCGGCCGCCGCCGAGGTGGCCGGCACCGGCGTGACGGTGAACGCCGTGTGCCCCGGCTACGTCGACACCCCGATGACCGACCGGACCGTGGCCACGATCAGCGCCGCGACCGGGCGGACGCCGGAGCAGGCGCGCGAGGCGCTGGCCCACCGCCAGCCGATCGGCCGGCTGGTGCGGCCCGACGAGATCGCCGACGCGGTGCTGCTGTGCGTGGCCAGCGCCGCGATCACCGGGCAGGGCATCAACGTCGACGGAGGGGCGGTGCAGTCATGACGGGTCTGGAGCGGGTCGACCCGCCGGAGCTGGCCCGGCCCTCGGGGTTCGCGCACGCGGTGGTGGCCGCGCCCGGGCGGACGGTCTTCCTCGCCGGGCAGACCGCCATGGACGCCGAGGGCCGAATAGTCGGCGCCGACGTCGTCGAGCAGTTCGAGCGGGCGCTGGGCAACCTGCTGACCGCGCTGCGGGCAGCGGGCGGGGAGCCCGCACAGCTGGCCTCGCTCACCGTGTACGCGGTCGACCTCGCCGACTACCGCGCCCGCGCCCGTGACATCGGCGGGGTGTGGCGGCGGCTGGTCGGCAGCGACTACCCGGCGATGGCCGGCATCGGCGTGGCCCGGCTGTGGGACGACGAGGCGCTGGTCGAGGTGCAGGGCACCGCCGTCCTGCCCCCCTGACCCCCGCCCGTCAGCCGTCGAGCAGGCGGCGGGCGTGGTCGGCGGCGGGGCCGGCCAGGCGGTCGGCCAGCTCGGCGAAGAGGTCGGCGGCGCGGGCGCCGTTCCAGTCCGCGGGCAGCAGCTCCAGCGGGAGGCCGGGGTCGGCGTAGGGCAGCCCGCGCCAGTCGGTCACCAGCCGGACGTGGTCGGCGAAGGCCTGCGCGGGGTCGACCGGCTGGTCCGGCCGGGCGCGCTCCAGGGCAGGGGCGTGCCGGTCGAGGAAGCCGGCGTAGCGCTCGTGCAGCGCGTCGAGGTCCCACCAGCGCGCGACCGCCACCCGGGCCTCCTCCCGCGGCACCCGCGCCTTCGAGAACAGCTCCACGTAGCCGGCCAGCCCGCGCCGGCGGAGCACCTCACCGACGTCGTCCCCCAGGTGCCCGGGTGCGATCCAGACCCCCGGCGCCACGGCCCCGAAGCCGAGCCGGGTGAGCTCCGAGCGCAGCCGGTGGCGGTGCTCCCGCTCGGACTCCGGCACGGAGAAGACGACGAGCAGCCAGCCGTCGGACTCGCGGGCCCGGCGCCGGCCGAAGATCCGCGCGTCGCCCTCGGCGAGCACCTCCAGCGCCTCGCCGGTGAGCGCGTACCCGGCGACGTCGCCGTCCCGCCGGGCGTCCAGCAGGCCCCGCCGCTTGAGCCGGGAGATCGACGAGCGGACGGCGGGCTCCTCCACGCCGAGGTCGGCCATCAGGCGGACGACGGCGGCGACCGACAGCCAGCCCCCGCGGGCACGGGCGTACAGGCCGTACAGGGTGACGATCAGCTGGCGGGGTTGCAGGGCGACGGGCGGGGGCGCCGCCGCCTCCTCGACGGCGGTCACGGCACCCACGATAACCGGCACCCGACCGTTCATGTCGCCCCGTTGACTCCCGTCAGGACAGCGCCATACTGACGGCAGGGTGCGGCCCGGCCGGACCCGGCGACCGCAGGGAGGTCCGTCCCGTGACGCTCGGCGCCCCGCCCCTGTCCCCCTCCGCGCACGTCGATCCCTTCTGCCGCGACCACCTGCCCCCACCGGGCTCGTGGCCGGTCCTCGACCTGGGCGACCTCGCCTACGCCGAGCGGCTCAACTGCGCGACCGAACTGCTCGACGGCACGATCGCGCGGTCGGGCGCCGACCGGCCGTGCGTGCGTGCCCCAGGGGGTCCGGCCTGGAGCTACGGCGAGCTGCGCGCCCGCGCCGGCCAGATCGCCGGCGTCCTCGTCGACGAGCTGGGTGTCACCCCCGGCAACCGGGTCCTGCTGCGTGGGCCCAACAGCCCCGAGCTGGTCGCCTGCTGGCTGGCGGTCCTCAAGGCGGGCGGGGTGGTGGTGACGACGATGCCGGCGCTGCGGGCCGGGGAGCTGGCCGCCGTCGGTCAGATGTGCCGGCCCACCCTCGCGCTGTGCGACAGCCGGCTGACCGACGACCTGACCGCCGCCGCCGTGCCGGGGACGACGGTGCTGACCTACGGGGACGGCGGCCCCGGCGACCTGCTCATCCGGGCCGCGGCCCACCCCGGGGAGTTCGCCGACGTCCCGACCGCCGCCGACGACGTGGCCCTGCTGGCGTTCACCTCGGGCACCACCGGCCGGCCCAAGGCCACGATGCACTTCCACCGGGACGTGCTCGCCATCGCCGACACCTTCTCGGCGCACCTGGTGCACCCCGAGCCCGACGACGTCTTCGCCGGCAGCCCGCCGATCGCGTTCACCTACGGGCTCGGCGGACTGGTGGTCTTCCCGCTCCGGGCCGGCGCGAGCGTGCTGCTGCTCGAGCATCCCACCCCCGACCTGCTCGCCGACGCCGTCGGGGAGCACGAGGTGACGGTGCTGTTCACCGCACCGACCGCGTACAAGGCGATCGTGGCCGGGGGACGGGGGCACCGGCTGGCCGGGCTGCGCCGCGCGGTCTCGGCCGGGGAGCCGCTCCCCGCCGCGGTGTGGCACGGTGTGCACGAGGCGAGCGGGGTGCGGGTCATCGACGGCATCGGCTCCACCGAGATGCTGCACGTCTTCATCTCCGCGGCCGACGACGACATCCGGCCCGGCTGCACCGGCCGCGCCGTCCCCGGCTACACCGCCGCGGTCCTGGACGACCACGGCAACCCCGTGCCCGACGGCACCGAGGGGCACCTCGCCGTCCGCGGCCCCACCGGCTGCCGCTACCTCGACGGAGACCGGCAAGAGGAGTACGTCCGGCACGGCTGGAACCTCACCGGCGACACCTACATCCGTGACGCCGACGGCTACTTCAGCTACCGGGCCCGCACCGACGACATGATCATCTCGGCCGGGTACAACATCGCCGGGCCGGAGGTGGAGCAGGCGCTGCTGACCCACCCGGCCGTCGTGGAGTGCGCGGTCGTCGGCGCCCCGGACCCCGATCGCGGCACGATCGTCAAGGCCTTCGTGGTGCTCTCCCCGGAGGCCGGTGGGGTCACCCCCGAGGAACTGCAGGAGCACTGCCGCCAGCTGATCGCGCGCTACAAGTGCCCCCGCGCCGTCGAGTTCCGCACCGAGCTGCCCCGCACCAGCACGGGCAAGCTGCAGCGGTACCGGCTGCGGTGAGCGGCATGCGCATCGCGGTGTCCGGCGGCGGGCCGGGCGGACTGTACTTCTCGGCCCTGGTCAAGCAACTGGACCCGTCGCACGAGGTCACGGTCTGGGAGCGCAACGCCCCCGACGACACCTTCGGCTTCGGCGTCGTCTTCTCCGACGAGACCCTCGGCGGCATCGAGCACGCCGACCCGGTGGTGTTCCGCGAGATGCAGCGGCACTTCGCCCGGTGGGACGACATCGACGTCCACCACCGGGGCCGGGTCACGACCTCCGGCGGGCACGGCTTCGCCGCGATGAGCCGCAAGGAGCTGCTGGGCATCCTGCAGCGGCGCTGCGCCCACCTCGGCGTGCCGGTGCACTTCCGCACCGAGGCGCCCGACCCCGAGCGGCTGCGCTCCGAGCACGACCTGGTCGTCGCCTCCGACGGCGCCCGGTCGGCGGTGCGGGCCCGCTACGCCGACGTCTTCCGGCCGACGTTCGACACCCGCCGCTGCCGGTACATGTGGCTGGGCACCGACCTGGTGTTCGACGCGTTCAAGTTCTTCGTCGAGGAGACGCCGTACGGCGTCATGCAGATCCACGGCTACCCCTACGACCGCACCGGCAGCACGTTCATCGTGGAGATGCACGAGGACGTCTGGCAGCGGGCGTTCGCCGACGTCGCCGCGCTCGACCTGCCACTCGGCGAGAGCGACACCAAGTCGATCGCGCTGGTCGAGCAGCTGTTCGCCGGGGTGCTGGGCGGGCACCGGGTGTTCGCCAACAACTCGAGGTGGCTGAACTTCCTGTCGCTGCGCAACCAGACCTGGCGGCACGGCAACCTGGTGCTGCTCGGGGACGCCGCGCACACCGCGCACTTCTCCATCGGGTCGGGCACCAAGCTCGCGATGGAGGACGCGCTCGCCCTGGCCGCCTGCCTGCACGAGCACCCCGACGTCGACGCCGCCCTCACCGCCTACGAGGCCGAACGGCGCCCGGTGGTGCTCTCCACCCAGCGCGCGGCGCAGGCCAGCCTGGAGTGGTTCGAGGACATCGGCCGGTACGTGCACCAGGACCCCGAGCAGTTCGCGTTCAACATCATCACGCGCAGCCGGCGGGTCACCCACGACAACCTGCGGCTGCGCGACCCGGAGTTCGTCGCCGGCGTCGACGCCTGGTTCGCCCGGACCCAGCCCGAACCGGCCGAGCCGCGGCCGCCGATGTTCCACCCCTTCCGGCTGGGCGGCCTGGAGCTGGCCAACCGGGTCGTCGTCTCGGCGATGGACATGTACTCCGCGGTCGACGGGCTGCCCACCGACTTCCACCTCGTGCACCTGGGCAGCAAGGCCCTCGGCGGCGCCGGGCTGGTGATGACCGAGATGGTCTGCGTCTCCCCGGAGGGCCGCATCACCCCCGGCTGCACCGGCTTCTACACAGCGGAGCAGGAGGCGGCGTGGGCGCGCGTCGTCGACTTCGTCCACTCGGCGACCGACGCGAAGATCGGCGTCCAGCTCGGGCACTCCGGGCGCAAGGGCTCCACGAAGCTCATGTGGGAGGGCATCGACGAGCCGCTGCCCGCGGGCAACTGGGAGGTCGTGGGCCCCTCGGCGATCCCGTACTCACCCGCCAACGCCGTGCCGCGCGAGCTCACCGACGCCGACCTCGCCACCATCCGCGACCGGTTCGTGGCGAGCGCCCGCGCCGCGGCCCGCGCCGGCTTCGACGTCCTGGAGCTGCACTGCGCGCACGGGTACCTGCTGTCGTCGTTCATCTCGCCGCTGTCCAACCGGCGCACCGACCGCTACGGCGGCCCGCTGGCGAACCGGCTGCGCTACCCGCTGGAGGTCTTCGACGCCGTCCGCGCGGCCTGGCCGGCCGAGCGGCCGATGACCGTGCGCATCTCGGCCACCGACTGGTTCGAGGGCGGCACCGACGTCGAGGACGCCGTCGCCGTCGCGCGCGCCTTCGCCGAGCACGGCGCCGACGGGATCGACGTCTCCACCGGCCAGGTGGTCAAGGCCGAGCGGCCGGCCTTCGGGCGCAGCTACCAGACCCCCTACGCCGACCGGATCCGCAACGAGGTGGGCCGCGAGTTCGGCGTCGCGGTCATCGCCGTCGGGGCGATCTCCAGCTGGGACGACGTCAACTCGATCCTGCTCGCCGGCCGGGCGGACCTCTGCGCACTGGGCCGGCCGCACCTCTACGACCCGCAGTGGACCCTGCACGCCGCGGCCGAGCAGGACTACACCGGCCCGGGCGCGCGGTGGCCGGCGCCGTTCCGGGCGGGCAGCCGCCCTCCCCAGACCGGGCGCACCGACGGCCCGCGCCCCCGGCTGCAGCTGGTCCGGGAGGGGACGACGGGCACCCGGCACGCCCGCTGGCGCCCGGGCGCCTGCTGAGCCGGCAGACCGCCCACCGGCGTCCGTGCAGTAGGAATACGCCGCCGGGGTGCCGGCACGGTGGGTGATCGACGAGGAGGAGACCTCATGGCGGAGAACTTCGTACTGCAGCACGGCGCGTGGCACGGCGGGTGGGCCTGGCAACCGGTCGCGGCCCGGCTGCGGGCCGAGGGGCACCGGGTCATCGCGCCCACCAGCCCGGGCCTCGGCATCGACGACGACCCCAGCGGGGTCACGCTCACCGACTGCGTCGACGCCCTGGTCGCCGCCGTCGACCGGTCGGGCCTGGACGACGTGACGCTGGTCGGGCACAGCTGGGGCGGGTACGTCGTCGCGGGTGCCGCACCCCGGCTGGCCGGCAAGCTGAAGCGCGTCGTCTTCTGGAGCGCGTTCGTCCCAGAGGAGGGGCGCTCCCTCAACGACGAGGCGCCGCCGCACTACACCGAGCTGTTCGAGCAGCTGGCCGCGGCGTCGGGGAACAACACGGTCCTCCTGCCCCTCGAGGTGTTCCAGGGCGGCTTCATGCAGGACGCCGACCCCGCCACGGCTGCCGTCGTCCACTCGGTGCTGCGCCCGCAGTCGCTCCTCTGCTTCAGCGAGCCGGCGGTCGGCGGCAACGCCTACCGCGACCTCGACGTCCCGATCGACTACCTGCTGTCGGTCGACGACATCGCCATGCCGCCCGGCGAGCACGCGTGGGCCCCGCGCTTCCCCGAGCGCTGCGGGGCGGCGGTCACCGAGATCCCCGGCAGCCACGAGTCGATGTTCACCCGCCCCGCCGAGCTGGCCGACGGCATCCTGCGGCTCGCCACGGCGCGCTGACCACGCGGCCGCGGCGGCGGGCGAGGTGACAGCCCGGCGCCGCGGCCGACACCATGGGGCCCCGGTCACCGGTGACCGGGACGACCGAGGGGAGCGGCCATGACCGACCGACCGGGGATCCCGGCGCGCGAGCTGTCCGACGAGGAGCTGGAACGGCAGGGCGTGCACGCCCACGCGATGCGGCACTGGGTGTTCCTGCACGGCACCGCCGAGCAGTTCCGCACGCACACCGAGCGCATGCTCGAACTGGAGCAGGAGTACCTGCGCCGGCACCCGCAGCGCACCTGGCAGGGCTCCGGCGGCGACGCCGCCTCGCCGTCCCGCGACGACCGCATCCGCGACCTGGTGCAGACGTTCTCCCGGGCGGTCACCGCGCTGCTGGACGAGGAGCCCTCGGCGGCCGCGCCGGCCCGCGAACGCACCGACCCGGAGGAGGCGCAGGCCGCGCTGCTGCGCCGGTTCGCCGAGGCCGGGGGGCGGATGCACAAGCTGGAGGCCCACCAGATCGCGCGGCAGCTGGCGCCCGACAGCCACCTGGTCGCCCGGCTCTACCGCCAGGACCCGCCGCTGCTCCAGGCCGAGCGGGACATGCGGGTGCTCACCGACGCCGGGCGCGCCTGGCTGGAGCGGCACCCCGTCCCCGCGTGAGTCGCTCCGCCGTGTCGTGCCCGGGTGCGGCCCGGAAGGCTCCGCGAAGCGTGTGACGGTGGAGCTGGGCGCCGTCGGGGACGGTCATCGGCCGCGGTGCGATCCGGAGGATCGCAGTGTCACCGTCCGGCGAGTTCGGCCCAGGCCTGCTGGGCGCGCGGCGCCCAGGAGGCGTGCCGCTCGCGGAAGACCTCCGCCGCCCGGCTGCCGCTCCACCGGGGCGGCAGCAGCTCGCGCGGCAGCCCCGGGTCCAGCAGCGGGAAACGGCGCCACTCCTGCACGAGCCGGACCTGGGCGACCAGCGCCTGACGGTCGGTGCGGGGCCGCCGCCGGCCGACCAGCTCGAGGAAGTCCTCGTAGCCGCGCTCGATGCCGTCGAGGTCCCAGGCGGTGCGGGCCAGCGAGCGCTCGTCGCCCACCACGCCGGCGGTGGCGACGAACGACCAGCTGCCGGCCAGCACGCCCAGCTCGTCGAGGACCCGGCGGGCCTCCTGCTCGCGGTCCACGCGCGGGGTGACCCAGGTGCCGGCGTCCAGCGAGCCCAGTCCCGCCCAGCCCAGCTGGGTGCGCAGCCGCAGGCGCAGCGCCCGGTTGTTCTCCGGGACGCCGACCGAGAGCACCAGCCAGCGGCCGTCCCACCCACGGTCGTCGGCGGCGAACCCGTAGATGCGCTCGGTGCCCTCCCGCAGCAGGCGGGTGCCGGCCGCGGTCAGCGACCAGCGCGTCTCCCGCCCGATCCGGCTGGGCTCGATCCACCCGCTGTCGGCGGTGCGCATGATCGCCTGGCGGGCCGCCTTCTCCGCGACGTCGAGATCGGCCAGCAGCTCCAGCAGGCTGGCGGTCCACACCGGGCGGCCGCTGGGCAGCACGAACTCGCCGAGCACGGTGAGCAGCAGGCTGCGCGCGCTGGCGGCGCCGAGCTCCTGCCGACGGGTGACGAACGGTCCGTCCACGGCCTCCACGTCCCTCATCGTGACACCCCGTGCCGCCCCGACCGGCGTTCCCCGCCGACGACGACCGCACAGGTCACGGAACGGCACCAGCTCGCCGACGGCGTCGGTGTGACCCTTGACACAGTCGCGGCGCGCACTACATGGTCACTTGCATCAGGCGTGCGGGTGTAGCACGTCGTGACCTCCGGAGCGTGCCCGTGCTGCATCCCCTGTCCGGTCGGCGACTGCTCGGCGGCCTCGGTGCCGGCCTTCTCACCCTGACCGTGGCCGCGTGCGGCGGCGGCAGCCTCGGCGGCGAGGAGGAGGGCGGCGGGTCCGGCGGCGGCGAGGGCGGCGGCACCGTCCGCGTCGGCCTGGTCATCCCGCAGGCCGGGGTCTACACCCCGCTGGGCGAGGACATGCAGCAGGGCTGGGACCTCTGGCTGGAGCAGAACGGCGGGGAGCTGGGCGGCTACACCGTCGAGACCGTCGTCGCCGACGAGGGCGAGGGGCCCGACACCGGCGTCCCGGCCGTGCAGCGGCTGCTCACCGAGGGCGACGTGGACGCGATGGTGGGCATCGTCAACTCCGCCACCGCCCTGGGTGTGGCCGGGCAGGTGACGGAGTCGCAGGTGCCGCTGATCGTGGCGAACGCCGGGGCGGAGGCGATCACCCAGGACGCCGCGAGCCCCTACGTCTGGCGCTCCTCGTTCACCAACGCCCAGATCGCGGCGGCCATGGGGGAGCACCTGGCCGCCGAGGGCATCGGCCCGGTCTACGTCATGGCCCCGGACTACGCGGCCGGCCAGGAGGTCGTCGCCGGGTTCACCCAGGCCTACACCGCCCGCGGCGGCACGATCGCCGGTCAGGCGCTGACGCCGTTCGGCACCACCCAGGACTTCCAGCCGTTCCTGTCCGGCATCCAGGGCTCCGGCGCGGCGGCCACCTTCGTGTTCTACGCCGGGGGGGAGGCGGTCAGCTTCGTCCAGCAGTACGCGGACTTCGGCCTCAAGGACACCGTTCCGCTCTACGGCTCGGGCTTCCTCACCGAGGGCAGCGTGCTCGACGCGCAGGGCCCGGCGGCGGTCGGCGTCCGGACGACGCTGCACTACTCGACCGAGATCGACAACGCCGTCAACACCGAGTTCGTGCAGGCCTACCAGGAGGCCTACGGCGAGCTGCCGACCACCTACGCCGTCCAGGCCTACGACGCCGCCAACGTCCTGTCCCGCGCGCTGGAGGAGGCCGGCGGCACCGACGGCGCGGCGCTGACCGAGGCGCTCGGCAGCCTGGGTGAGATCGACGACAGCCCGCGCGGCCCGTGGAGCTTCACCGACCAGACCCCGGAGCAGGCGGTCTACCTGCGCGAGGTGGTCGACGAGAACGGCACCCTCGTGAACTCCGTCGTCGAGGAGCTCGGCGTCTTCGCCCAGCCCTGACCCGCCCGGTGCCGGGCTGTGGCATCACGCGCCCGCCCCACTCCCCACGGCCCGGCACCCCCGGAAGGAGCAGCTCGTGCTCGGGTGGTTCGACGCGAACCTCGTCAGCATCCTGAACGGCTTCGCCATCGGCTCGCTGCTGTTCGTCCTGGCCGTCGGGCTGTCGATCGTCTTCGGGATGATGGACGTGCTCAACCTCGCCCACGGCGCGTTCTTCCTCGTCGGCTCCTACCTCGCGGTCAGTTTCGTCGCCGGCGACTCGTGGGGCGGGTTCCTCACCGCGCTGGGGGTCGCCGCGCTGGTCGGGCTGCTGGCCGGCGGCGTCCTGTCGGGCATGACCGAACCCCTGGCCCGGCGGCCGATCCTCGACCAGGCGCTGCTCACGCTCGGCATCTCGCTGGTCGTGGCCGAGGTGCTGTCGATCGTCTACGGCAACGACGTCCGCTCGGTCTCCCCGCCCCCGGGCCTCGACGGCAGCGTGGACGTCGCCGGCAGCGCGTACCCCACCTACCGGCTGCTGGTCATCGGCGTGGGGCTGGTCCTGGCACTGGTGGTGTGGCTGGTCGTGGAGCGGACGTCCGTGGGCGCGCTGGTCCGTGCCAGCGTCGCCGACCGGGAGATGGTCTCGGCGATGGGCATCGACAACCGCAAGGTGAAGGTCGCCGTCCTGGGCATCGGGTCGATGCTGGCCACCGTCGCCGGCGTGCTCGCCGCCCCCGTCTACGGCGCCCGGCCGGGCCTGGACGAGACGATCCTGCTGCTGGCGCTGGTGGTCGTCGTCATCGGCGGGCTCGGCTCGATCCGCGGCGCGCTGATCGGGGCGCTGGTGATCGGGCAGGTCGAGTCGCTCGGGCGCGCCCTGCTGCCTGACCTCGCCTCGTTCATCCTGTTCGGCACCCTCGCCCTGGTGCTCATCGTCCGACCCCGTGGACTCTTCGCCGGGAAGGTGGCCCACTCATGAGTGTGGAGAGCGCTCCTCTCACGAGCACCGCGGACGGCGCCCGGGCCGCGGCCACCCCCGCGCGGCGACGCCCGTCCCGGCCGCTGGCCGCCGTCCTCGGGCTGGTCCTGCTGGCGGCGCTGGCCGCCGTCCCCCTGTTCGTCGACCCGTTCGGCACGAACACCTTCTCACGGGTCCTCGTGTTCGCGCTGTTCGCGATGAGTCTGGACCTGCTGGTCGGCTTCACCGGACTGCCCTCGCTCGGGCACGCGGCGTGGTTCGGCATCGGCGCCTACACCGCGGGGCTGGTCGCCATCCACTGGACCGCCGAGGCGCTGGTGACCGTGCTGGCCGCGGCGGTCGCCGGCGCGGTCGCGGCCGCAGCGACCGGGTGGCTGGCGGTGCGCAGCAGCGGGGTCTTCTTCCTGATGCTCACCCTCGCCATCGGCGAGCTGGTGCACCAGCTCGCCCAGTCGCTGTCGTCGGTCACCGGCGGCTCCAACGGCCTGTTCGGCATCCCCTCGGTCCGGATCGCCGGCACGCCGCTGACCCTGGCCGGGTACGTGTACTGGTTCGTCCTCGCCGTCGGGCTGCTCGGCGCCCTGGGCCTGTGGCTGGTGGCCTCCTCCCCCTTCGGCGGCGTGCTGCGCGGGATCCGCGACAACGAGGCCCGGATGCGCTCGCTGGGGTACTCGCCGTTCCGCTACAAGTACGCGGCCTTCGTCATCGCCGGCGGGTTCGCCGGGCTGGCCGGCGGGCTGTTCGCCGGCCTGGTGCGGATCGTCAACCCCAGCGACACCGGCTTCACCACCAGCGCGCTCCTGCTGCTGGCGGTCGTACTGGGCGGCGCGGGCTCGCTGTGGGGGCCGGCGCTCGGAGCCGCGGTCGTCGTCCTCGTCCGCGACACCTTCGGCCCGACGCTCGACGGGCACGGCCCGCTGCTGCTGGGCCTGGTCTTCGTGGTCGCGGTCTACGTGCTGCCGCGCGGCGTCGCCGGCCTCGCCGGGATCCGCCGCCACACCCGGGAGGAACCGACATGAGCGCCCCGCTGCTGTCCCTGTCGGGGGTGAGCCGCTCCTTCGGCGCCCTGACGGCCGTGGACGACGTCAGTCTCGACGTCCCGCCCGGCGCGCGCCACGCCCTCATCGGCCCCAACGGCGCCGGCAAGAGCACGCTGTTCAAGCTGGTCACCGGCGCGATGCGGGTGTCCTCCGGCACGGTGACCCTCGCCGGGGACGACGTCACGCGGCTGTCCGAGCCGCAGCGCGCCCGCCGCGGCATCAGCCAGACGCTGCAGCACTCGAGCCTGTTCCTCTCCCAGACCGTGGAGCAGAACGTGCTGCTCGCCGCGCAGCGGCAGCACCGCAGCCGGCACTCCCTGGTGCCCCGCCGGCAGGCCGCCGCCCGGGAGCGGGCGCGGGAGCTGCTGGCCGACGTCGGCCTGGCCGCCCGCGCCGGCACACCCGTCGCGGCGCTGTCCCACGGCGAGCGGCGGCAGCTCGAGGTCGCGGTCGCGCTGGCCTGCGAGCCGCGGCTGCTGCTGCTCGACGAGCCGGCCGCCGGGATGTCACCGGCGGAGAGCGCCCGGCTGGTCGGGCTGCTCCAGGCGCTGCCCGCGTCGGTGACGGTGGTGATCGTCGAGCACGACCTCGACGTCGTCTTCGCCCTCGCCGGCTCGGTCACGGTGCTGCACCTGGGCCGGGTGCTGCTGACCGGCACCCCCGACGAGGTCCGCGCCAGCGCCGCGGTGCAGGAGGCCTACCTCGGCACCGGCCGGGGCGCCCTGTTCCTGGACGGCTCCGGCCCGGCGTCCCTGGAGGTGGGCTGAGTGCTCGAGGTCCGCGGGCTACGGTCCGGTTACAAGCGCAGCACGGTCCTGCAGGGGGTCGACCTCGACGTCCCCGACGGCCGCGTGGTGGGACTGCTCGGCCGCAACGGCGCCGGCAAGACCACGCTGATCCACACCCTCATGGGGCTGGTGACGCCGTCGGCGGGGTCGGTCCACCTGGACGGCGCCGACCTCACCGGCCGCCGTCCCGACGTCGTCGCGCGGGCCGGGGTCGCCCTGGTGCCCCAGGGGCGGCGGGTGTGGGCACCGCTGACGGTCACCGAGCACCTGGACCTCGCCGCGCGGCGCGGGCGGGGGCGCGGCCCGTGGGACGTCCCGCGGGTGCTGGAGCTGCTGCCCCGACTGGGCGAGCGGCGCCGGCACACGGGGGGACAGCTCTCCGGTGGGGAGCAGCAGATGCTGGCCATCGCGCGGGCGCTGCTGACCAACCCGCGGCTGGTGCTCATGGACGAGCCCTCCGACGGGCTGGCGCCGGCCGTGGTCGACCTGATCGGGACGGCCGTCGGCGGCATGAAGGCCGAGGGGGTGACCCTCGTGGTCGTCGAGCAGGACCTCCACCTGGCCTTCGCGGTCGCCGACGAGATCGCGGTGATGGACAAGGGCCGGGTCGTGCACCGCTCCCCCACCCTCGAGTTCCGCAGCGACAGCTCGGTCGCCGCGGCGCTGCTGGGCGTGGCCTAGCGCTACATCGACTCGGCCTCTTGCGCAGGATCGTGTAGCACGTCAGGATGGGTGGCGGGCGTCACATGCCTGCGCCGCAACTCCCTGGAGGTCCCGTGACAACGCTCGAGAACCGCTCGGTCGCGACGGAGGGCCCCGGCCCGGTCGCCGAGCCGGCCGCGACGACCGAGGTCTCCTTCGACACCTCGCCCGAGGCCTACAAGCACTGGACCCTCTCGGTCGACGGCGAGATCGCCACCCTGACCCTCGACGTGGCCGAGGACGGCGGCATCGTGCCCGGCTACGAGCTGAAGATGAACAGCTACGACCTCGGCGTGGACATCGAGCTGCACGACGCGGTCCAGCGCATCCGGTTCGAGCACCCCGAGGTCAAGGCGGTGGTGGTCACCAGCGCCAAGGAGCGCATGTTCTGCGCCGGGGCCAACATCAAGATGCTGGCCGCGTCCCCGCACAGCTGGAAGGTGAACTTCTGCAAGTTCACCAACGAGACCCGCAACGGCTTCGAGGACGCCAGCGCCCACTCCGGCCTGTCCTTCCTCGCCGCGGTCAACGGCACCGCGGCCGGCGGCGGCTACGAGCTCGCGCTGGCCTGCGACCAGATCCTGCTGGTCGACGACAACTCCTCGGCGGTGTCGCTGCCGGAGGTGCCGCTGCTCGGCGTGCTGCCGGGCACCGGCGGGCTGACCCGGGTGGTCGACAAGCGTGGCGTGCGCCGCGATCTCGCCGACGTCTTCTCCACCACCGCCGAGGGCATCCGGGGCGAGCGCGCCGTGCAGTGGCGGCTGGTCGACGCCACCGTCAAGGCGCGCGACTTCGCCGCCGAGGTCGCCCGGCGCGCCGCCGAGCTCGCCGCCCGCTCGACCCGGCCCGGCACCGGGGCGACCGGCGTGCAGCTGACCCCGCTGCACCGCGAGGTCGACGGCGACACCACCCGCTACCGGCACCTCCGCGTCGTCCTCGACCGCGACTCGGGCACCGCGACGATCACCGTGCTCGGCCCGACCGCCGTCCCCGGCAGCGTCGAGGAGCTGGCCGAGCAGGGCGACACCGCCTGGCTGCTGGCCGCCACCCGCGAGCTGGACGACGCGATCCTGCGGTTGCGCACGAACGAGCTGGCCATCGGTACCTGGCTGCTGCGCACCGAGGGCGACGTCGCCACCGCCGCCGCCTACGACGAGTTCCTGCTGGCCTCCCGTGAGCACTGGCTGGTCAACGAGACGATCGGCTTCTACCGCCGCACGGTGAAGCGGCTGGACACCACCAGCCGCAGCCTGTTCGCGCTGATCGAGCCCGGCTCGTGCTTCGTCGGCGCGCTGGCCGAGATCGCCCTGGCCGCCGACCGGCAGTTCATGCTCGAGGGGCAGTTCGAGGAGGACGACGCCCCCCTGCCGCCCGCGGTGATCCGGCTGGACGCGTTCAACACCGGCCTGCTCCCCATGGGCAACGGCCTGTCCCGGCTGCAGGTCCGCTTCCTCGGCAGCGCCGAGGAACTGGCCGCCGCCGAGGCCGCCACCGGCCGCGACCTGCTCGCCGCCGACGCCGCGGAGCTCGGCCTGGTCACCAGCACCCCCGACGACATCGACTGGGAGGACGAGATCCGGCTGGTGGTCGAGGAGCGCGCGAGCTTCTCCCCCGACGCGCTCACCGGCATGGAGGCCAACCTGCGCTTCGCCGGCCGCGAGACGCCCGAGACGAAGGTCTTCGGCCGGCTCACCGCCTGGCAGAACTGGATCTTCCAGCGGCCCAACGCCGCTGGCCCGGAAGGAGCGCTGCGCCGGTACGGCACCGGTAAGCGGGCCGACTACGACAGGAAGCGGGTCTGAGCATGACTGCGTCGACTTCTCCCACCCGACCCGGCCCCACGACCGAGTCCACCCCCCAGAGCGGCACGGTAACCGGTGACGCCCCCACGCCGACCGGTCCGCTGTCGAAGATCGACTACAGCGAGCGCATCCCCAACAACGTCAACCTGGCCGGTGACCGCAAGCTGCAGCGGGCGCTGGAGGGCTGGCAGCCGAAGTTCCTGGACTGGTGGAGGAACCTCGGTCCCTCCATCCCGACCCACGACGTCTACCTGCGCACAGCCGTCGCCGTCGGCCGCGATGGGTGGGCGCACTTCGACCGGGTGCCGATGGAGGAGTACCGCTGGGGCATCTTCCTCGCCGAGCGGGACCCCGACCGGAAGGTCAACTTCGGCCAGCACAAGGGCGAGCCGGCCTGGCAGGAGGTCCCCGGTGAGTACCGCTCGGACCTGCGCCGGCTGATCGTCATCCAGGGCGACACCGAGCCGGCGTCGGTGGAGCAGCAGCGACACCTGGGCATGACCGCGCCGTCGCTGTACGACATGCGCAACCTCTTCCAGGTCAACGTGGAGGAGGGCCGGCACCTGTGGGCGATGGTCTACCTGCTGCAGGCCTACTTCGGGAAGGACGGCCGGGAGGAGGCCGAGGAGCTGCTCAAGCGCAACTCCGGCGACTACGACTCCCCGCGCATCCTCGGCGCGTTCAACGAGGAGACCACCGACTGGCTGTCGTTCTTCATGTTCACGTACTTCACCGACCGGGACGGCAAGTACCAGCTCGGGACGCTGAAGGAGTCCGGCTTCGACCCGCTGGCGCGCACCTGTGAGTTCATGCTCAAGGAGGAGGCGCACCACATGTTCGTCGGTACGACAGGGGTGCAGCGCACCGTCCAGCGGACCGCCGAGCTGATGAAGCAGCACGGCACCGACGACATCTGGGAGCACGGCGGAATCCCGCTGTCGGTCATCCAGAAGTACCTGAACTTCCACTACTCGGTGTCGCTGGACCTCTTCGGCTCCGAGACCTCGTCCAACGTGGCCTCCTACTACACCGCCGGCCTCAAGGGCCGCTGGATGGAGACCCGGCGCAAGGACGACCACGTCCTCACCGACCTCACGATGGACATCCCGGTGGTGGAGGACGGGCGGATCACCACGCGCAGCGTCCCGATGCTCACCGCGCTGAACTACGACCTGCGCTCGGAGTACGCCGCCGACTGCCAGAACGGCGTCAAGCGGTGGAACCAGGAGCTGGAGGAGGCCGGCCTGGAACAGCGGCTGTACCTGCCGCACCAGGGCTTCAACCGCAAGGTGGGCGCCTTCTCCGGGCACCACATCTCCCCGACCGGGGAGATGCTGGACGCCGCCGCCTGGCAGCGCTCGGCCGGTGACTGGCTGCCGACACCGGAGGACCACGCGCGGGTCGCCGAGCTGATGGTCCCGCACCACGAGCCGGGGGAGTTCGCCGGCTGGATCGCCCCGCCGTCGGTCGGCATCAACTCGCTGCCGGTCGAGTACGACTACGTCCGATTCTGAGCAGCCTGGGCGGGGTCGCCCGGGAGCGGTTCTGGCTCCTGGGCGACCCCGCCGAGGCGGAAGGGCTGAGCAGCGTGGCCACCCTCGACACCGCCCCCGTCGCACCGTCGCTCCCCCCGCCGCCGGGTGCCGAGCCGTTCAACGCCGCCGAGTGGCTGGTCACCCGGCACGCCCGGACCGACCCGGGACGGCGGGCGATCACCGCGATCGACCTCGACGGGAGCGTCCGCACCCTGACCTACGGCGAGCTCGACGACGCGGTGGTCCGCTTCGCGGCCGCGCTCCTCGCCTCCGGCGTCCGCCCCGAGGAGCGGCTGCTCCTGTGCATGGGTGACACCCCCGAGCTGCTGACCGCCTTCCTCGCCGGCCTGCGGATCGGCGCGGTGCCCGTCCCGGTCAGCACGATGCTCAAGCCCAAGGACATCGCCGTCCTCGCCACCGACAGCCGCGCGCGGCTGGTCGCGCTCAGCTCGGAGTTCGCCGGGCTGGCCCCGGCCGTCGGCGGGATGCGCGACCTCGCCGACGTCGTCGTGCTCGGCGCCGACCGGCTGCCGGAGGTCGACGGTGCGCGGGTACACGACTGGGACGCGTTCGTCGCCGCCGGCGCGGACCTCCTCGCCCGAGCGGCCACGCCCTACCCCACGATCGCCGACTCCCCCGCCTTCTGGCTCTACACGTCCGGGACGACCGGCACCCCCAAGGGCGCGATGCACCGCCACGGGTCGCTGCGGGACACCGCGGTCACCTACGCCCGCGACGTGCTGGCCATCGGCCCGGACGACGTCACCTTCTCCGTGGCCAAGTTCTTCTTCGCCTACGGCCTGGGCAACACGCTGACCTTCCCGTTCTCGGTGGGGGCCAGCACGGTGCTGGACCGGGCGCGGCCGAGCCCGGCCAGCACGCTGCGGGTGCTCCAGGAGCACCGGCCGACGCTGTTCTTCGGCGGCCCCACCTACTACGCCGCCCTGCTGGCCGCCGGGCTGCCGGCCGACGCCTTCGCCGGCGTGCGGGCGTGCGTCTCGGCCGGGGAAGCGTTCCCCGCGGCCCTGTTCGGGCGCTTCACACAGACCTTCGGGGTGGAGATGCTCGACGGCATCGGCTCCACCGAGATGCTGCACATCTTCATCAGCGGGCGGCCGGGCCGGACCCGCGCCGGGACGACCGGCGAGATCGTCGCCGGGTACGAGGCCAAGATCGTCGACGACGACGGCACCCCGGTGCCCGACGGCACCCCCGGGCACCTCTACGTGCGCGGCGACTCCGCGGCCACCGGCTACTGGCAGCGGACCGAGGTCACCCGGCGGGTCTTCCAGGGGCCGTGGGTGCGCACCGGGGACACCTACGTGCGCAGCAGCGACGGCTACTACTCCTCGCTGGGCCGCACCGACGACATCATCAAGGCCGGCGGCATCTGGGTCTCCCCCACCGAGGTCGAGGAGCGGCTGCGTCAGCACCCGTCGGTCAACCAGGTGGTCGTGGTGTCCCTGCCCGACGCCGACGGCCTGGACAAGCCGGTGGCCTGCGTCGTCCTGCTGCCCGGCGCGACGACGACGGAGGACGAGCTGGTCACCTTCTGCCGCGAGGGGCTGGCCGCGTTCAAGCGCCCGCGCCACGTCCTGGTCTTCGACGAGCTGCCGACGACGGCCACCGGCAAGCTGCAGCGGTTCCGCATCCGCGAGCTGGCCCTCGACCGGCTCAGCGGCGCGGCCCGCTCCGACAACCTCGCCGCCGCCACCCCGGGAGAACCCGCATGACCGCGACCGACCTCGCCGCGCCGCCGGCGACCACCGGTGAGGCCCGCCGGGTCGACGTCGACCTGCTGGTCGTCGGCGCCGGCCCGGCGGGTCTGTACGCGGCCTACTACGCCGGCTTCCGGGGGCTGCGCACCGCGGTCGTCGACAGCCTGCCCGAGCCCGGCGGGCAGGTCATGGCGCTGTACCCGGAGAAGATGGTCTACGACGTCGCCGGCTTCCCCGGCATCAAGGGCCGCGACCTCGTCGCCGGGCTCGTGCAGCAGGCGGCCCGCTTCGACCCCGTCTACGTCCTCGACGAGCGCGCCGAGTCTCTCACCGACGAGGCCGGCCACCGCCCGCGCGCCGGCGCCCGGCTGGTCGTCACCACCGACAAGGGCACCCGCATCAGCTGCGGCGCCGTGGTCGTCACCGGCGGCATCGGCACCTTCACCCCCCGCCCGCTGCCCGGCGGCGCGGCGTGGGAGGGCCGCGGCCTGACCTACGTGGTCAAGGAGCTGGCCGCGCACGCCGGGCAGGACGTCGTCATCGTCGGCGGCGGGGACTCCGCCGTCGACTGGGCCCTGGCGCTGGAACCCATCGCCGCCTCCGTCACGCTCGTGCACCGCCGCAGGCACTTCCGCGCCCACGCCGCCAGCGTCGCCGACCTGGAGCGCGGCCGGACCGTGCTGGTCACCGACGCCCAGGTCGACTCCCTCGAGGGCGACGACGTGCTGCACACCGTGCACGTGCGCACCAAGGACGGCACGGTCACCCCGCACAAGGCGCAGGCGGTCATCGCCGCCCTCGGGTTCACCGCCGACATCGGCCCGCTGGAGACCTGGGGTCTGGACATCGTCGACCGCAAGATCATGGTGGACACCGCGATGCGCACCTCGGTGCCCGGCGTCTACTCCGCCGGGGACATCACCGAGTACGCGGGCAAGGTGCGGTTGATCGCGGTCGGGTTCGGGGAAGCCGCCACCGCGGTGAACAACGCCGCGACCTACCTCGACCCCGACCAGCCCCTCTTCCCCGGCCACAGCAGCGACGACCCCGCCGGTCTCGGCGCGGCGGCGCACGCCTGAGCCGCCCGATCGCGAGGAGACAGCCCCGTGCCCTACGTCATCGGCGCCGAGTGCATCGACACCACCGACATGTCCTGTGTGGAGGAGTGCCCGGTCGACTGCATCTACGAGGGCGACCGCAAGCTCTACATCAACCCCAAGGAGTGCATCGACTGCGGCGCCTGCGAGCCGGTCTGCCCGGTCGAGGCGATCGCCCAGGACCGCCGGGTCACCGAGGAGAACGAGCCGCACGTCGACGACAACCGGCGCTTCTTCGTCGAGATCCTGCCCGGCCGCGACGCCCCGCTGGGCAGCCCCGGCGGCGCCTCCAAGGTCGGCCGGATCGGCGTGGACACCGAGCTCGTCACGGAGCACTCCTGACCGATGCGTGTCGTCCTGAGCCTCAGCAGTGACCAGACCGCCGTCGCCGCCGAGGCCCGCGCCGCCGAGGACGCCGGGTACGACGGCGTGTCGAGCGGGGAGCACCTGTTCTTCCACAGCCCGCATGCGAACGGCTTCGTGGCGCTGGCCGCGGCCGCCGGCGCGACGTCCCGCATCCGGCTGCTGAGCGCGCTCACCGTCGTCCCGCTGTACCCGGCGGCGCTGGCCGCGAAGCTGGCCACCACGCTCGACCAGGTCAGCGGCGGCCGGTTCGACCTCGGGATCGGCGTGGGCGGGGAGCACCCGCCGGAGTTCGTCGCCGCGGGGGTCGAGGTCGGCGAGCGCGGCGCCCGGGCCGACGAGGCGCTGGAGCTGTTCCGCGCCCTGTGGGCCGGCGGCCCGGTCGACTTCACCGGCCGCTTCACCCGGGTGCCCGGCCTGGCCCTCGATCCCGGCCCCGTGCAGCCGGGCGGGCCGCCGATCTGGCTCGGGGGCCGCCGCCCGGCGGCCATCCGCCGGGCCGGCCGCTCCGCCGACGTCTGGATGCCGTACATGTACACGCCCGAGCAGCTGGCCCGGAGCCTCGCGGAGGTCCGGGAGGCCGCCGAGGCCGCGGGCCGCGACCCGGACGCCGTGCGCGGCGCGGTCTTCTGCTGGGGCGGGGTGGACGAGGACGCCGCCCGGTCGCGGCGGCAGGTCGTGGAGACCGTGAGCGCCGTCTACGCGCAGGACTTCGACGCGCTGGCCGACCGCTACCTGCTGCACGGCGACCCGGACCGCGTGACGGCCCGCATCCGCGAGTACGCCGACGCGGGAGCCGAGACCCTCGTCTTCTCCCCCGTCGGCGCGGGCGCCGGGCGGCGCACGCTCGTCGACCTGTTCACCGCCGAGGTGCTGCCCCGGCTGCGCTGACCACACCCGGAGGCGGTGCGTGACCCCGCTCCTGGGGGGAGGATCCACCCATGCTGGACGACGATCCAGGGCGGCGGGCCGCGGTGCGCGCCGAGGAAGCCGCGCACCGGGCCGGCGAGCTGGCCGACCGGCTACGCCGGATGGCCGAGGAGCACGCGGCCTCCCCCGAGGACGCCCGCCAGGCCCAGCAGCGGGCCGAGGAGGCGGCCGAGCACGCCCGGGACGCCTTCGAGCGGGCGCTGTCCGGTCACGAGCGCGCGGCGCACAGTCACGACGCCGCCGCGGCGGCGCACGAGGAGGCGGCCCGCCGGGGTGTCGGGGACCCCGAGGAACACCTCCGCCGCGCGGCGTACCACCACCACGAGGCTGCGCTCAACCGCGCGGAGGCCGGCGCCCCGGCGCCCGTCCCGCCCGGCCGCGCTCCCGCAGAGACAGCCGAGGACGACCGATGAGCAACTCCGCGGACCCACCGGCCGGCCGGCCCTCGCTGCAGCCGCACGAGGCGCTCACCCGCCTCGCCGACCTCGAGGTCGCGCACGAGGAGCTGCGCGTCGCCGAGGAGGAGCTCCGCGTCCAGCAGGAGCAGATCGCGGTGCTGCTGGCCGGCTACGAGGCGGAGCGGCGGTGGCGCACCCACCTCTCGGCCACGGTCCCGGTCGCGCTGTGCGTGACCGACGGCGCCGGACGGCTGCTCGACGCGAACCGGGCCATGGCCGACGTCCTCCACGTGCCGCTGCACCGGCTGCGCGGCAAGCCGCTGAGCGTCTACCTGGGCGCCGGCGACGCACAGGCCTTCCGCACCGCGGTCGGCGACCTCGCCGGCCGCGGGGCGACCGAGCGCCGACTCCGGGTCACGCTGCGGTCGCGCCGGTCCGCCGAGGAGCCGGCCGAGCTGTTCGGCTTCCCCGACACCGGCGGCGTCGCAGGCAGCGAGCCGCGCGTGCAGTGGGTCGTCCTGGCCGGCAGTGCCCGCATGGTGGACGACGAGGTGGCGCCGCTCGCCGGTGACGTCTCGGCCGTCGACGCCATCGGTGTGGCCTCCGCGCTGGCCGAGCTGTCCGCCCTGCCCATCGACGACGACGACCGGACGCGGCTGCTCACCCGCATGGCGGTGCTCGTCCGCGGCGCGGTGCCCTCCGCCACCGGGGTGAGCATCACCATCGGCTCCCCCGCGGAGCCCCAGCAGCTGGGCAGCGACTCCGCCCTCGCCCAGGAGTTCGACGGCCGTCAGCTGGAGGCCGAGCAGGGGCCCTGCTGGGAGGCCCACGTCCGTGGCGCCGTCGTCGTCACCCCCGACGTCGCCACCGACGAGCGGTGGCCGCGGCTGCGGGACCTCCCGGGTGACCCCAAGGTCCGGGCGGTCCTGGCCATCCCGCTGCGGGAGGGCGAGCAGGCGGTCGGGGTGCTCAACGTGTACGCCGAGCAGGTGGGCGTCTTCGGTCAGGACGGCCGGCGGATCGCCGAGCTGGTCGCCGCCGTCGTCGGCGGCGTCCTGCAGAGCGCCACCGAGCGGGCGGCGCTGCAGACGCTCGCCGCGAACCTGGAGAAGGCCCTCACGTCCCGGGCCGTGATCGACCAGGCCAAGGGTGTGCTGATGGCCCACCTGGGCGTGGACGCCGACGAAGCGTTCGCCCGGCTGGTCGCGTTGAGCAACCGGCACAACGTCAAGCTGCGCGACCTCGCCCAGCTGGTGGTGACCGGGCACGCCGACGAGGTGGTCGCCGCGGCCCGGCGCAGTCGCGTCAGCGGTCGATCGGATCCATGAGGATGACCGCGCCGGCCCGATGCCCGGGCACCTGCTCGTAGGCGGAGATCGTCACCCGCACCAGCACGGGGCGGCCGCGCCGGTTCACCGCGTCGACCTGCACGGTGTCGTGCCCGCTCCCGTCACCGGAGACGGTCTGCCGCAGCAGCGGGTGCAGCCGGGAGACCGGCAGCCCGATGTCGAGGTTGAGCAGGTAGCGGCTCTGCACCTCGTCCTGCCGCAGGCCCCACAGGTCCTCGGCCGCGGCGTTCCAGACCAGCACCCGCAGGTCGAGGTCGACCACCGCGACGCCGGCGCGGAAGCTGCTGAGCACGCCGTTCATGAACCGGTTGACCGCGCCGACCTCCTCGGTGCTGGCCCGCAGCTCCTCGTTGGTCGAGTGGAGCTCGTCGTTCATCGACTGGAGCTCCTCGTTCATGGTCTCGAGTTCCTCGTTGGTCGACTGGAGCTCCTCGTTGGTGGTCTCCAGCTCCTCGACGGTCGACTGGAGCTCCTCGTTGGTGGTCTCCAGCTCCTCGTTGGCCGACTGCAGCTCCTCGTAGGCGGTCTCCAGTTGCCGGTTGGCCAGCTCGAGCTCCCGCTGCAGGTGCCGGTAGCGGGTGACGTCGTCGAACACGATCGTCGTGCCCAGCGGTTCGCCGTCCTCCCGCCAGATCGGCACGATCTGGATGTCGAACAGCACCGGCTCCTGCCCGGGCCGGCGCCGCTCGATGCCCCGCAGCCACAGGGGACGCCGGGCCTGGGCGGCCTCGCCGATCGAGGCCCGCAGCTCGACCGGCCGGTAGGAGATCTCCAGGTCCTGGAACGGGCGGCCGATGTCGCCCTGGTCGATCCCGAAGGCGCGCTCCGCCTGGTGGTTGACCACGGCCAGCCGGCCCTCGGCGTCCAGGGTCAGCTGCGCGGCCGGCCCGGACATCAGCGCCTCCTGGCGCAGCCGGGCCAGGGCGTCGTCGGCGGTCTCCGACGCGATCCGCAGCGGCGGGACCACGACGCGGCGCTCGGCCACCGGGCCGCCGTCGCGCTTGCGGAAGAAGCGCCGGGTGAGGTCGACCGGTGAGAACAGCTGGTTGTGCGAGAGCAGCATCTCGGCCTTGCCGAGGAACAGCAGGCCGTGGGGGTTGAGCGCGTAGTGCAGCCGGCCCAGGATCCGCGCCTGGGTCTCCGCGGTGAAGTACATGAGGGCGTTGCGGCACAGCAGCAGGTCGATGTGCGAGATGGGGGCGTCCTGCACGAGGTCGTTGCGGCCGAAGATCACCGAACGGCGGAGGTCCTTGCGGAAGACGTGACGCGAGCCCTCCTGGGTGAAGTAGTCGCGCAGCTGCGACGGCGCGAGACCGGCCACCTGGCGCTCGCTGTACATCGCCTGCCGGGCGTAGGCCAGCGCGTCCTCGTCGACGTCGGTCGCGTAGATCTTGACCCGCTTGCGGAACTCGTCGGGGCCCAGCGCGTCGACGAGGAGGATGGCCAGGCTGTAGGCCTCCTCCCCCGACGCGCAGCCCGCGCTCCACACCCGGATGACCGGCCCGCACGACTCCAGCAGTTGCGGCAGGAGGTCCTCGCGCAGGTGGTCCCAGGCCGCGCGGTCCCGGAAGAAACCGGTGACGTTGATGAGGATCGTGTTGAACAGCGGCGTGAACTCGTCGGGGTGCACCTCGAGGTGGTCCTGGTACTCGCTGAAGGAGTCGATGCCGACCTCGGCCATGCGGCGCCGCACCCGCCGCACGAGGCTGGGCCGCTTGTAGCCGGTGAAGTCGAACCCGCGCCGCTCGTGCAGGTACACCAGGAGGGCCTCGAACTGCGGGTCGGGCGCGGCGTCCGCCGGCTCGTCGTCCAGGGCGGCCGTGTCGTCGTCGGCGAGTGTCGCGTCGTCCTCGGGCGGGTCCGCGTCGTCGCCGGGCGCGGTCACGTCGTCGTCGGGCTCGCCGTCCGCGCCGCGTCCTTGGGCCTGCCGGTCCACCATCGGGCTCAGGCCTCCTCGACGTCGTCGGGCAGCGCCGAGGCGCTCAGGTCACCACGGTGCAGCAACCCCCGCAGCAGGGCGGCGGCGTCCAGGGCCTCCTCGGACCGCTGCCGGAAGCGCAGCGCGCTGTGGCTGTGCCCGCGCTCCTCGGCCCGGTGGCCCATGTGCGAGCTGAGCGCCGCCCGCTCCTCCAGGCCCCGCAGCGCCATCCACAGCGCGCCCTCCAGCGCCTGTGACTGCTCCTCGGCGAGGGCCTCGGGGGACCAGGCGTGCCCGACGCGGCAGCGGTAGCGCTCCATGCCGCCCTCGTCGATGGTGAACAGCGCGCCGTGGCAGGTCGGGCAGCCGAACCCGGACGGCGTCCCGGGCCGGTCCTCGTCGTCGTACCCCTCGCCGTCGAGTCCGGCCATGGCGGTCTCCGTCTCCATGAGGTCGCTCGCGGGGGGCGCGATCCCGTCGTCCACCTCCTCGCCGATCAGCTCGCCCAGCAGCGCGCCGATCGCGCGCACGGGCAGGACGTGGTCGGCCCCGCCGACCTCGTGGGCGTGCAGCGGCATGCTGGGGTACATCGCGTCACCGGGGTCCTGGGCGATCACGACCCCGCCGCGGGAGCGGACGGCGATGGTGCCCGCCGTCCCGTCGTCCAGGGCCCCCGACAGGACGACCCCGACGACCCGCGGGCCGCCGCTGCGCGCCGCGGACCGGAAGAGGACGTCGACCGCCGGGCGGTGCCCGTTCTCGCGGGGCCCCCGGGAGAGCATCGTCCGCTCCCCCACCACCATCAGGTGCCGGTCGGGCACCGAGACGACGACGGTGCCGGCCTCGATCAGGTCGCCGTCAACGGCCGACCGCACGGGCAGCGGGCAGACGCGGGCCAGGATGTCGCGCAGGGCGCTCCGGGCGCCGGCCGGCATGTGCAGCACGACCAGGACCGCCCCGGGCAGGTCCGGGGGCAGGCCTGCCAGCAGCTGCTGCAGCGCCTCGACACCGCCGGCCGACGCACCGACGACCACCAGGTCACGCCGAGTCCCCATGCCCGCCCATCCCGTCACGCTGGCCGCGGCGGTCCGCAGCACGGTGGGTCGTGACAGGTGAACGGTAGCCCTGCCGCCCGGCGGAAGCGCCCGGCGCGCGCACCGGCCCGTTGATACGGTACTGGGCCGGGTCGAAGCTCCGGCCCCGCGCACGCCGGTGCGCACGTCGCCGCCTGGAGCCGCTCGTCCCCGGGCCCGGACACCGCTGTGGGGTCCACGTGCTCGTCCGTCCTCCTGGGTCCTCCTCCGACCCCGTCCCCCGCCCGCTGCTCGTGTCGGTCGACCTGCGCGTCGGCCGCGTCCGCGTCACCGGCGAGCTCGACCGGAGCTGCGCCCACCACCTCCTCGACGCCCTCACGGCGCTCGTCCTCACGGCCCACCCCGTGTGGACCGTCGACGGTCACGGCATCACGTTCTGCGACGTCGAGGGACTGCGCGTGCTCGCGCGGGCCGACGCCCTGGCGGCGGACCACGGTCGCGTGGTCCGGCTCGTCGGCGGCCCGCCGTTCCTGGCCCACCTGCTGGGCCTCGCCGGGCTCGGGCACCTGCTCGCCGACGACCCGCCGGCCGGAGCGGCGCGGGCGGTGCCCTGCGCCTCCGGCCCCCACCCCGCGCTCAGGGACACCGTCCGCGCCGGGACCGGGCTCCCCCGTCGGGGTGGGCCGCACCGCGCGGACGCCGTCACCAGGGGGTGATCCGGGATGATGAGGCGGGCGCTCGGCTCCCGGCAGCCGCCTCCGCCCCGGACAGGGTCGGTCGGACCGGTGTTCTCGCCGGCAGCAGGAACGGGGTGGGGCGATGGCCGGACGCGGCACGGGACCGGACTTCGTCGAGGCGCTGGCCCGCGGCCTCGACGTCATCGCGGCCTTCGGCGCCGAGCGCCCGTCCATGTCGCTCACCGAGGTGGCCGCCGCCGCGGAACTGGCACGGCCCACCGCCCGGCGCCTGCTGCTCACCCTGGAGGAGCTGGGCCTGGTCCGCTCCAGCGGCGGGGTCTTCCACCTCACCCCGCGGGTCCTCGGCCTCGGCACCGCCTACGTGAGCGCGCTCGGCCTCTGGGACATCGCGCGACCGCACCTGGAGTCGCTGGTCGCCCAGACCGGCGAGTCGTCGTCCATGGCCCAGCTCGACGGCTCCGACATCGTCTACGTCGCCCGCGTCGCGGTACCCCGGATCATCACGCTCCGGGTCGAGATCGGCACCCGTTTCCCCGCCGTCCGCACCTCGCAGGGCAAGGTGCTGCTCGCCGCCCTCTCCCCCGGCGAGCTCGACGCCGCCCTCGCCGAGCCCAGCCGCGCGGGGCTGCCCCCGGTGCCCCCGCCGGACGCCGACCGGCTCCGGGACGAGTTGGTCAAGGTCCGGGCGCGGGGCTGGGCGCTGGCCGACGAGGAACTGGCGCCGGGCATCCGGTCGGTCGCGGTGCCGGTGCGTGACGGCAGCGGCACGGTCCGGGCGGCCATGAACGTCACCGTGCACGCGGCCGAGACCTCGACCGAGCGCCTGGTGCAGGAGCACCTGCCGCGGCTGCTGCACACCGCCGGTGAGGTCAGCGCCGAGTGGGCCCTGTGGCAGTCGCGGCCGCACGTGGAGGTCGCCCGGCCGGCGGGCGGGGACACCGCGACCGCCTGAGGCCGCGCGGCGTCCGCGCCGTCACGGCAGCTCCAGCGCGGCGTGGGTGCCGAACACCCGGCCGTGGTAGGTCAGCGGCTGCCCCTCGGTCGTCTCGGCCGCGACCACCGTGCCGAGCGCGACCACGTGGTCCCCGCCGTCGACCAGGGTGGCGACCTCGCAGGCCAGCCAGCCCGGCGCGCCCGGCAGCCGGGGCAGGTCCGAGTCGATCTCCCACCGCACGCCCTGGAACTTGCCGGTGCCGCCCTTGCGGGCGAAGGCCAGCGCGAGGTGCGACTGGTGCGCGCCGAGCACGTTCACCCCGAACCGCCCCGACTCCCGGACGACGGCCAGCAGGTCCGAGCCGCGGTCCAGGCTGACCAGCACCATGGGCGGGGTCATCGACAGCGAGGCGAAGGCGCTGACCGTCGTCCCGTGTGGTAGCCCGCCGAGGGTGCTGGTGATCACCGAGACCGGCGTCGGCACCCCGGCCATCACCTCACGGAACCGGGCCTGCAGCTCCGGGTCGACCGGCGCGTCCGGGACGGCGGTGATCTCGACGGGCTGCTCGGCGGGGTGGGTCATCAGGGGGTCCTCCCGGGGTCGTCGGCAGCGGGCGCGCCGAAGGGACGGACCGGGTCGGTGCCGTCCCAGTCCAGCGAGGCCCGCCAGAACGCGGTGAAGGCGGCGTCCATGCCGGGGCCGTACTCGATGAGCTCGATCATGCCGGGCCGGCCGGGGCCGCCGTCCAGACAGGCCACCTCGCCGCCGGTCGGGACGCCGGCCCGGAAGGCCAGCTCGTACCCCTTGGCCTCGAGCTCGGCGATGCCGGCGTCCACGTCGTCGGTGACGACGCCGAGGTGGTGGAAGCCGTGACCGCGCTGCTCGATCGTCTCGCGGTAGACCGACGGCGCGTCGTCCTGCGGCGCGATGAGCTCGATCTGCACGTGCCCGGCGAACGCCATCGCCAGCGCCACGTCGGCCCGGCTGGGCCAGCCCCGGTAGACCGGGTCGACGCCGGTGGAGGAGTCGAGCAGGAACCACGGCCCGACGCCGAGCTCGCCGACCCACTGCTCGATCGCCTCGTGGATGTCAGGCACGACGTACGCCATCTGGATGATGCCGTCGCGCGGCTGGCCGAAGCCGAGTCCGGGTGCCATGCCCTCGCCGCTCAGCTGCGGCGCAGGTAGCGCGAGATGGCCACCGCCGCCACGAGCGCGCCGCCGTAGAACAGCTGCTGGGCGTAGTCCTGCGCGCCGAGCAGCTGCAGCCCCGCGGTGCCGGTGGCCAGGAACAGCACGGCCACCCCGGTGCCCAGGGCGTTGAACCGGCCGGGCTGGATGGTCGTGGCCCCGAGGAACACCGCCGCGTAGGCCGGCAGCAGGAAGGTCTCGACCGACGTCGGGCCCGCCGAGCCCGTGGTGCCGACGTAGAGGATGCCGGCGAGGGAGGCGATGACGCCGGCGAGGGTGAAGGCGCCGAAGCGGATGCGGTCGGCGTTGATGCCGCTGAGCACCGCCACCTCGCGGGACTGGCCCACGAACAGGTTCCGCACGCCCAGCGGGGTGTAGTTCATGACGTACCAGATGACCAGCATGACCAGCAGGCAGTAGTAGAACTGCACCGGCACCTGGCCGATCTGGCGCAGGTAGGTCCACATCGACAGGTCGCGGTCGACGCCGACGATCGTGGTCGAGTTGGCGATCCAGAAGACCAGGCCGCCGAAGAGGGTGCCGGTGCCGAGGGTCATGATGAACGGCTCAGTCTTGAACTTGACCACGAACAGACCGTTGAACGCGCCGCACAGCGCGCCCACCGCGACCGCGGCCAGGCAGGCCAGCGGCAGGGAGACGCCGTGCTGGACGTTGAGGACCGCGACGAGGATCGCCGAGAGCCCGCCGATGCTGCCCAGCGACAGGTCGAGGTCGCCGGAGCGGGTGGGCAGCAGCGCGGCCAGCGCCAGCATGAACAGGATCGACTGCGACCCCAGGATGTTGGCGATGTTCCCCATCGAGAGGAACGTGTCCGGGGCCAGGGCGGCGAAGACGACGAAGAGCACCAGCCACGCGATCGGCAGCGCCGCCTTCTCACCCCACCGGCCGCGGACCGCGCCGCGCCCCTGGGCCACGCTCGGCGCCGGCTGGGGGTCCTTCGTCTCGACGGCGTCCGTCGCGCTCATCGTGCCACCTGTTCAACGGTCGGGAGGATGGTGGACTGGCTGGTGCTGGCCCCGTAGACGCCGGAGGTGATGGTCTCCGGGGAGATGTCCTGGAGCGGGATCTCGGCGCCGGCCGCCCCGCCGCTGACCACGACGACGCGGTCGCAGACGGCGGCCAGCTCGTCGAAGTCGCTGGAGACCCAGACGACGGACATGCCGCCCTCCGTGGCCCGCTTGACGACCCGGTAGATCTCGGCGCGGGCGGCGATGTCGACGCCCTGGGTCGGCTCGTGCAGCAGCAGGACCCGCGGCCCGATCTCCAGCCACTTGCCGACGACGACCTTCTGGGCGTTGCCGCCGCTGAGGGTGCCGACCGGCAGGTCGGTGCGCCGCGGCCGGACGTCGAGGGCCTCTGCCCGGGCGTCGGCGGTGTCGCGCAGCTGCCCGTTGCGCAGCCGGCCGCCCTTCCGGAAGCGGCGGACCACCAGCAGCATCATGTTCTCCGCGACCGACACGGCCGGGGCGATGGCGTCCCGCCGCCGGTCGGCGGGGATGAGCGCCAGCCCCATGCCGACCGCGGTGGCCGGCTGCTGCCGGGCGATCGGCACGGTCGTCCCGTCGAGGGTCAGCTCGCCGCCGGTCGCCTGCTTCGCGCCGAACAGGAGGTAGGGCACCTCCTCCGCTCCGGAGCCGAGCAGCCCGGCCAGGCCGACGACCTCACCGGGCGCGACGTGCAGGTCCAGCCCCCGCACCTGCCCGCCCCGCAGGCCGGTGACGTGCAGCCCGACGGCGGGCGAGCGGTCGAAGGTGCGCGGCGGCTCGGTGGCCTCGTGCGCCCCGAGCGCGTGCCCGTGGCCGAAGGCGTCGAGCTTGGCGATCGCCGGGCCGACGATCAGCTCGACGATCTCGTCGTCGCTGACCTCGCTCATCCGGGCGGTGGCGGCCAGCCGGCCGTCGCGCAGCACGGTGACCCGGTCGGCGATCTCGCGGACGGCGGGCAGGTCGTGGGAGATGAACACGACGCTGGCGCCCGAGGCGACGATGGTGCGGATCAGGTCGAAGAGGAACTGCACCTCCTCCTCGGGCAGGAACACCGTCGGCTCGTCCAGCACCAGCACCGAGGACGACGCGCCGGTGCGCCCCCGGTACTGCTTGAGCTCCTCGGCGGCGCGGGCGATGGCCACCAGCGCCTGCTGGACCGGCGGGAGGTCGTTGACGACGGCCAGCGGGTCGACGTCCACCCCGTAGCTGCGCAGCATCGCGCGGGCCTTGCGGGCCTCGGCCCGCCACTGGATGCGCACCCGCGAGCCGCTGCGCTCGGCGACCCCGCCGAGCAGGTTCTCCAGCACGGTGAGCGGCCGGGCGAGTCCCAGGTCCTGGTGCACGAAGCTCAGGCCGAGGTCGCGCGAGGCGCCGGCCTCCAGCGGGAGGGGCACCTCCCGGCCGTCGACCACCATGCGGGCGCCGGGCTCGGGGTCGTAGACCCCGGCCATGACCTTGACCAGGGTCGACTTGCCGCAGCCGTTCTCCCCCAGCAGGGCGAGGACCTCGCCCCGCTCCACGGTCATGGAGACGTCCTGCAGCGCCTTCGTCGCACCGAAGGTCTTGGAGACGGAGTGGAGCTCGAGGGCGGTGGTCGTCATCCGGGGCTTCCCTGGGGCCGGAGCGCGGGTGCGCCGCTGGGGGTCGGGGCGGGAGGGCGCGGGGAGGCCCCGGGCTGCGTGCCCGGGGCCTCCCGCTCGCTCAGACGGCGGGCGCGTCCAGCCAGAGGCTGCGGTAGCCCTCGACGTAGGAGTCCCCGAAGCCGTCGTTGGGGCCCTCGACCTCGGCCGCGTTCTCCGGCGTCCAGAGGCGGTAGGGCGAGAAGGCCTCCTCCGCCGGGATGGGCTGCTGACCGGCGAGGACCCGGAAGAGCTGGTCGGCGCCGGTGTAGGACATCCAGTCGAAGTTGGGGCCCATGTCGGTGCCCATCGGGTTCTCCGGGTCGGTCATCAGCTGGACGAAGGTCCGGTCGGCACCGAAGGCGTAGGTCTTCGCGTCGACGTTCGAGGACTGGATCGCCGGCAGGACGAACGGGGTCTGCGCGTCGAAGACGGTGAAGACGGCGCGGATGTCGGGGTTGGCCACCAGCGCCGAGGAGACCGCGCTGGTGAGGTCGGTGGCGTACTCCGGGATCGGGATGTTGATCGACTCGACACCGCACTCGTCGCCGCACAGCTCGGCGAACTGGTCCTTGACCGTCTGCTCCATGCCGATCGAGGGCGGGTTCTCGTTCGAGGTGATGACCAGCGCGTCGATCGGCCGGCCCTCGGCCTCGACCAGCGCCTGGGCCACGCCCAGCTCCATGGACCGGTTGAACTGGCCGTTGGTCTGGGCGGCGATGAGGTCCGAGGGCTCCTCGGAGACGTCGGCCAGGTGCATGTCGACCACCGCGATCCCGGCGGCCTTGGCCGCCTCCATCTGCGGGGCGAGCGCGGCGGGGTCGATGCCGCACACCAGCGCGACGCCGTCGTAGCCCTGGTTGATCGCCAGGTTCATGCCCTGCACCCACGCCTGCGGGCCGCCGTCGTTCTGGAAGTAGGTGCTGTCTGTCATCCCGACGCTCTTGGCGATGTCGACGACGGTGCGGGCCATCCGGTCGCAGCCCTCCAGCTGGCTGCTCACCGGCATCGACAGGATCTTCTTGCCGGCCAGGCTCGCCACGGAGAAGGCCTCGCCCTGCGCCTCGAACTCCGGCTGCGCCATGGCCTCCTCGACGTCGGCGCGGAGCTGCTCGAGCGTCTCGTCGGAGACCACGGCCTCCCCGCTCGCCTCGGCCGAGCCCTCGCCGCTCGACGTGGGCGCGCACGCGACGGTCGTCAGGGCCAGGGCCGCCGCGGCGACCGGCAGGGCCAGCCGCCGGGTGCGCGGTGAGCGGATCACGCGATGAGCCATGGAGTGGTCCTCTTCTCGGGGGTCGCACAGCTGCGGGGATCGCCGGACACGGGCCGCGCGGGAGCCGCGGAGCGGGCGGGGCGCCGTGGTGGTGGCGGAACAGTGACAGCGGCCACATTCCCTTGTCAACCGTCTGGCGGTCACCTGTCCGTTTCGGTGTCGACCGCGTCTCCCGCGGCCTCCCGCGCGGGCGTTCCGGCAGGTCGCCTGCCCTGAGGCGGAGCCGCCGTTGACACCGAGACGTGTCATGCGTCACGGTGCTGGCCGGGGCGGACGACTGTCCGTTCACGTCGTCGAGGCAGGAGTTCACGTGACCGTTCCCGCAGCTGGGCCAGCGCCGACGAGGGTGCCGATGGGCTCCGGCGAGATCAGCCTGTTCCGCGAGGGCTCGGGCCGCCCGGTCCTGTTCCTGCACGCCGCCGGCGGTGCGGGCAACTGGGAGCCGTTCCACGAGCGGATGGCGCAGTCGGTCGACCTGATCGCCCCCGACCACCCCGGCTTCGGCCGCAGCGACGAGCTCCCCGAGGTCGCCACCATGGCCGACCTGGTGCAGCACTACCTCCGGCTGCTGGACCACCTGGGCATCGACCGCTTCGACCTCGTCGGCGCGTCCTTCGGCGGCTGGACCGCCGCGGAGCTGGCCAGCACGATCCCCGACCGCGTCGAGCACCTGGTGCTGCTGGCCCCGGCCGGCCTGGACGTGCCCGAGGCGCCGCCGGCGGACCTGTTCAACCTGGCCCCGCCGGACCTCGTCCGCGCCCTGTTCTACGACGACGCGCTCGTCGAGGCCGCGCTCTCCGCGCCGCCGACCCCGGAGCAGATCGCGCAGACCGAGAAGGACATGGCGGCCTTCGCCCGGTTCGCGCGCGACCCCTACCTGCACAACCCGGAGCTGCCGGGCCGGCTGCCGCGCATCAGCTGCCCGACGCTCGTGATCGCCGCCGAGATCGACGTCATCGTCCCGCGCGAGCACAGCGAGGCCTACGCCAAGGCCATCCCCGGCGCCGAGCTGCGGGACATGCCCCGCACCCGGCACGGCCTGCACCACGAGCGGCCCGACGAGGTCGCCGCCGAGGTGCTGGGCTTCCTCACCGGTTCGGACGCCGCCGCCCGATGAGAGCCGCGGTCACGGAGGGCCCGGGCACCATCCGGCTGGTCGACCGGCCGGAGCCGGGCCCTCCGCGGCCGGGCCAGACCCTGCTGCGGGTGGAGGCCGTCGGCATCTGCGGCTCCGACCTGCACCTCTACCACGCCGACCTCGGCCCGTCCCACGACGGGCTGCTGCCCCGCGTCCAGGGGCACGAGTTCTCCGCCGTGGTGGCCACCGCCGACCCCGCGGGCGGCCCGGCCGCCGGCGAGCGGGTCGCCGTCTGGCCCGTCCTGCCGTGCGGGCAGTGCCGCCCCTGCCGCGACGGCCGGGCCAACGTCTGCAGCCGGCTGCAGCTGCTCGGGGTCCACCGGGACGGCGCGCTGCAGGAGCACCTGCTGGTCGACACCGCGGCGCTGGTGGTCACCACCGGGCTGACCGCCGAGCAGACCGCCCTCGTGGAGCCGGTGTCGATCGCCGTGCACGCCGTGGCCCGCGGCCGGGTGGCCGACGGGGAGTCCGTCGTCGTCCTCGGCGCCGGGCCCATCGGCGTCTCCTGCGCCCTGGCCGCCCGCGACCGCGGCGCCGCCGTGCTGGTCGTCGACCCGGTCGCCGCCCGACGCGAGCTGCTGGCCGGACTCGGCCTCGCCACGGCCGACGCGGACTCCCCCGGGCTCGCCGGCGCCGTGGCCGACCTCGCCGGGCCGGAGGGGCCGCACGTCGTCGTCGACACCACCGGCGCCCCCGCCGTGTTCGGCACCGCCCTGGAGCTGGCCGGCCACGGCGGCCGCGTGGTCGTCGTCGGCATGACCGCCGCCTCGGCGCCCACCAGCCCCGGGCCGCTGCCCATCAAGGAGCTCGACGTCCTGGGCGTCAGCTGCTGCACCTACGAGGAGTTCGCCGCCGCCGCGGACCTCGTGCGCCGCAACACCGCCGCCGTCGACGCACTGGTCAGCCACCGCGTGCCCCTGGCCGGCACGACCGACGCCATCGGCCTGCTCGAGGACCGCACGAGCGCCGCGTTCAAGGTGCTCGTCGACCTGCGTGACCACGCCTGACCCGACCTCCGAGGAGTCGACCCGCATGAGCTCCCCCGCGCCCGATCCGCGCCCGCTGCCCGACCGGCTGCGTCTGGACGGCAAGCACGCCCTCGTGACCGGCGCGGCCAGCGGGCTGGGCCTCGCGATCGCCGAGGGCCTGCTCCAGTCCGGCGCCGCCGTCACCATGCTCGACGTCGACGGCGACGAGCTGGAGCGCACCGCGGCGACCCTGGCCGCCACGGGCGGCACCGTCGGCACCCGCCGCTGCGACGTCTCCGACGCCGGGCAGGTGGAGGCCGCCGTCGCCGACGCCGCCCGGGAGCACGGCGGGCTGCACGCGGTCGTGGCCAACGCCGGCATCGCGGGCGGCCCGTCGGTGCGGACCCCCGAGGGCCGGCTCTACGACCTGGACTGGAAGACCTTCGACGGCGCCCTGGCGGTGAACCTGGTCGGCACGCTGGCCACGGTCCGCGCCGCGGCCCGGGTGATGCGCCCGGCCGGGGGCGGCTCGGTCGTCGTCACCGTGTCGACGGCGGGGCTGCGGGCCGACGCGATGGTCGGCTACGGCTACAGCGCCTCCAAGGGCGCCCTGGCCAACCTGGTGCGGCAGGCCGCGGTGGACCTCGCCGCCGACGGCATCCGGGTCAACGGCATCGCCCCGGGCCCGTTCCACACCAACATCGGCGGCCGCGGCCCCAAGGACCCCGCCGTCGACCAGGCGTGGGCCGACACCGTGCTGCTCAAGCGGATGGGCGACCCGCGGGAGGTGCAGGGGCTGGCGGTCCTGCTGGCCTCCGACGCGGCGTCGTTCATGACCGGGGCGGTGTACCCGGTGGACGGCGGCGCGCTCGCCGGCTTCTTCTGACCCGGCCCGGGACGGACGACAGAGGGCCGGACCGGGGATCTCCCGGTCCGGCCCTCTGTCGTCGGTGCGGCTCAGCCCTCGGGCACGAGGTTCATGTAGAGCCAGGTGTGGTCCGGAGCCAGGCCGGCGAGGAACTTGCCGCAGCCCTCGACCACGTGCGGGGCCGACGTGACGTGCTGGGTGCCGGCGTGCATGTCGCGGAAGTACTGCTGGATCGCGCCGGTGCGCAGCGCCGCGGTGCCCGCCGCCTTGTAGACCTCCACGCTGATGGCCTCGGCGGTCCAGGTGGCGTTGTAGAGCGCCAGCCGCAGCCGGGTGCGCTGGTCGGAGTCGAGCTCGCCGCCGTTCTCCAGCGTCGCGGTCGCCTCGCGCCACACCTCGTACACGAACGCGCGGGCGGCGTGGTACTTGCCCTCGAGCTCGCCGTAGGTGGCGTGGAAGCGCGGGTTCTCGGCCATGGAGCCGGCCCGGCCGGCCTTGCCGCGCACCTGCTCGGCGAGGTCGTCCAGCATGCGCCGCGCGACGCCCAGCGCCCACGCGGAGTGGCCGATGAGGGCGAAGTGCATGATGCCGAGCTTGAAGATCCAGCCGCCGCGCAGCGGGGTCTCGACCGGGCCCAGGTGCGTGAAGGTCTCGGGCACGAAGACGTCGCGGATCTTGTAGTCGATGCTGCCGGTGGCCTTGAGACCCATGACGTCCCAGGTCTCGATCAGCTCGGCCTTGTCGACCGGCAGGACGAAGATCCGCGGCTCGCCGGTCTCCTCGATGATGCCGAGCGTGTGGATCCACTGCGAGTGCTTGATGCCGGAGGCGAAGCTCCAGTCGCCGCTGAGCCGGAAGCCGTCGCCGTCGGTCTTCGCGGTGCCGGGACGGGTGCCCTGGCCGGCCACGACGGGCAGGCGCTCGCCGGAGAACATCTCCTTGACCGCGGCGTCCTGCAGGTAGGCCCCGCCGGTGCCGATGGCCAGCGAGGCGGCCATGTGCACCCACGCCGTCGACGGGTCGGCCTCGGCCAGCGCCTGGACGATCTGCAGCGACGCGATCGGGTCGCACTCCGCGCCGCCCAGCTCGCGCGGGGTCCACATGCCGTAGAGGCGGGTCTCGTGGAGGGCGTCGTCGACGGCGTCGACGAGCCGCCCGCCGGCCTCGTTGGCCGCCGCGTTCTCCCGGACCAGGGGCTGCAGCGCGCGGGCGGCCGCGACCAGGTCGGCCGGCTCCACCCCGCCCGAGGAGGCGAGGGCCGGGTCGGGTGCGGTCGTCGTCATGGTGGCTCCTGTTCTGCTGAGCGAGGCTCGTGGCGGGTCGGGTGGAGCGGGACGTCGGCGTGACCACGACAGGACGGGCCACTGCGCAGGGGCCGTCCGTGCAGGCGACGGCACCGGCCCGAGGGCGACGCTGCCGTGTCCGTCTAACGGACAACCATCCGCAGCAAGTCTCCGGCGCGTCGCGCGGGTGTGTCAAGAGACACATGACGCGGGTCGGGAGCCCGGATCGGCGCCCATGGACGGGAACTTGACAGGCCCCCCGGCCGACAGGACCGTACGACCGGTCGGCAGACGGACGGACGCAGGAGACGGTGCAGCGATGACGATCGGATCGGCGACTCCGGTCGTGTCCCTCGCCTACGGCCGGGGCGCCGTCGACGTCCCCCGCCACGACGGCGCGCTGGTGGTCACCCCGCACGACGACCCGGCACTCCCCGACCCGGCCGCCGCGCTGCGGGCCGCCCTCCGCGCGCCGCTGGGGGCACCGCCGCTGGCGGCCCTGGTCCGCGACGGCATGAGCATCGCCGTCTCGGTGTGCGACGGCACCCGCGCCCAGCCGCGCGAGGCGATGCTGACCGCCCTGCTGGAGGAGATCGACGGCGCCGCCCGCGGCTGCGAGGTCGTCGTCCTGGTGGCCACCGGCACCCACCGCGGCAACACCGAGGACGAGCTGCGCGCCATGCTCGGCGCGGAGGTCGTGAGCCGGTGCGAGGTGGTCAACCACGACGCCCGCGACCGCTCGTCGCTGACCTCACTGGGCACCGTGGGCGACGGCGTGCCACTGGAGCTGAACTCCCGGTGGCTGGCCGCCGACCTGCGGATCACCACCGGCTTCGTCGAGCCGCACTTCTTCGCCGGCTTCAGCGGCGGGCCGAAGATGGTCGCCCCGGGGCTGGCCGGCCTCGACACCGTGATGGTGCTGCACGACGCGGCGCGCATCGGCAGTCCGCTGGCCACCTGGGGCGTGGTCGAGGACAACCCGGTGCACCGGGACATCCGGGCCTGCGCCGCGGCCGCCCCGCCCGACCTGGCCCTCGACGTGCTGCTCGACCGCGGCAAGCGGATCACCCACGTCGTGTGCGGTGAGCTGTTCACCATGCACGCCCGCGCCTGCGAGCTGGCCCGCGCCGCCGCGATGCGCGCCGTACCGCACCCGATGGACGTCGTGGTGACGACGAACTCCGGCTTCCCCCTGGACCAGAACCTCTACCAGGCGGTGAAGGGCATGGCCGCCGCCGAGCGGGTGGTGCGCCCGGGCGGGACGGTGGTCGTGGCCGCGGAGTGCGCCGACGGCCTGCCGGCGCACGGCTCCTTCGCCGAGGTGCTGGGCGCGGCGCCGGACCCGGCCGGGCTGCTCGAGCTCATCTCCTCCCCCGGCTTCAGCGTCCCGGACCAGTGGCAGGTGCAGGTGCTGGCGCGCATCCTCGCCAAGGCCGAGGTGCAGCTGTACTGCTCCGGGCTGCCGGACGACGAGGTGCGGGCCGCGCACCTGGTCCCCGCGGCCGACCTGACCGGGGCCATCGACGAGGCGGTCCGCCGGCACGGACCGGACGCCCGGGTCTGCTACCTCCCCGAGGGCCCGCAGACGATCCCCTACCTCGCCGGCTGACGGCCATGACCGCGCCGCGGATCGTGCTCGCCCCCGACAAGTTCAAGGGCTCGCTCAGCGCCGCCGAGGTGGCCGCGGCCCTGGCCCGCGGCCTGCGGCGCAGCCTGCCGGACGCCGAGCTGGTGGAGACGCCGATCGCCGACGGCGGCGAGGGCACCGTCGACCTGGTGCTCGCGCACGGCTTCACCGCCCGCACCTGCGAGGTGCCCGGCCCGCTCGGGGAGCCGGTCACGGCCCGCTACGCGGTGCGCGGCGACACCGCCGTCCTGGAGATGTCGGCCGCCGCCGGCCTGGCGGTGCTGCCGCCGCCGGGGCCGACCGAGTCGACCGCCCTGCACGCCACCACCCTCGGCGTCGGCCGGCTGGTCGCCGACGCGCTCGACGCCGGGGCGCGCCGGATCGTGCTCGGTGTGGGCGGCAGCGCCACCACCGACGGCGGCGCCGGGGCCCTCGTCGGCCTGGGCGCCCGCGTGCTCACCGCGGACGGCGCCGACGTCGTCCCCGGCGGCGCGGGGCTGGCCGCCGCCGACCGCCTGGACCTCACCGGCCTGGACCCGCGGCTGGCCGAGGCCGAGCTCGTCGTCGCCTGCGACGTCGACAACCCGCTGACCGGACCGGAGGGCGCCGCGGCCGTCTACGGCCCGCAGAAGGGCGCCACGCCGGCCGCCGTCCCCCGGCTGGACGCCGCCCTGACCCGCTGGGCCGACGTCGTCGCCGCGGCGACCGGGGCCGACCGCCGGGACGACCCGGGTGCCGGGGCGGCCGGGGGCATCGCCTTCGGGCTGTCCAGCGTGCTCGGCGCGCGGCTCACCCCCGGCGTGCGGCTGCTGCTGCACCTCACCGGCTTCGCCGACACCGTGCGCGGCGCCGCGCTCGTGGTGGTTGGCGAGGGGTCGCTGGACGGGCAGAGCCTGCGCGGCAAGGGCCCGGTCGGGCTGGCCGCGGTGGCGCGCGAGTCGGGGACGCCGGTGGTCGCCGTCGCCGGGCGCAGCTCGATCAGCGCGGACCAGGCCCGGGACGCCGGGCTGGACGCGGTCCACACCCTGACCGCACTCGAGCCCGACGTGGCCCGCTCCATGGCCGGCGCCGCCGCGCTGCTCGAGACCGTGGGCCGGCGGATCGGCGAGCAGCTGTCCGGACGCCACTGAGCCCCCCTGCCGGCGGGCAGGGGGGCTCAGCGCGGAGCGGTGGGGGCCTCAGCCCGCCGCGGGGGTCCGGTCGACGGTGACCTCGACCCGGCCGAAGGCGCGGATGAGGTTGTTCAGCGCCCGCTCGGTGCCCTCCAGGTGGAAGCGCGACACCCGCGGCGCCAGGGCGCGCAGCAGGGACTCGGTCTCCATGCGGGCGAGGCCCGCGCCGGCACAGCCGTGCTCGCCCATGCCGAAGCCGAGCTGGTGGACGGCGTTGGCGCGGGTGACGTCGAACTGGTCGGGCCGCTCGAAGCGGCGCTCGTCGCGGTTGGCCGAGGCGTAGATGACCAGCACCCGGGAGCCCTCGGGGATCTCCACGTCGCCGATCGTCGTGTCCCGGCTGGTGAGCCGGCCGAAGGAGCGGATCGGCGACTCGATGCGCACCACCTCGTTGACCGCGTTCGGGATCAGGCTCGGGTCGTTGCGGACGAGGTCCCACTGGTCGGGGTTCTCGGCGAACAGCCAGATGGCGCTGCCGACCGCGCTGATCGTCGTGTCCAGCGAGGGGGCGAGGTAGTCGAGCATGAGCATCATCGCCTGCTCGGTGGAGATGTCGCCCTTGTCGACCGCCTCCAGGACGCCGGCGCCGAGGCTCCCGGGCGAGACGTTGCGGGTGCGGACGATCTCGGCGCCGAACGCGGCCATCTCGCCGCACTGCGGGAGCGCCCGCTGGGCCCGGTCGTTCATCGGCCCGAAGGAGTCGAAGTTGGCGCCGGCCCAGCGCAGCAGGTGCTCGCGGCCCTCCTGCGGCCAGCCGATGAAGTCCGGGACGATCGACAGCGGCAGCGCCCGGGCCAGGTCGGCGACCGCGTCGAACGAGCCCTTCTCGACGAGGGCGGCGACGAGCTCCTCGGCCTTCTCGGTGACGGTGTCCTTCATCGGGCGCAGCGCGCGCGGGGTCAGCCGGTGGGCCACCACCTGGCGCAGGTGCGCGTGCAGCTCGCCGTCGCTGGCCAGCGTGCAGCCGAGGATCGCCTGGTTGGCCGGCTCGTTGAGCGCGATGCCGTTGGCCGAGCGGAACGTGTCGCCGTCCATGAGGACTGCCTTGGCCTCGTCGTAGCGGGCGACGGCGTACGCGCCGTGCTGCGACAGCCAGACCGCGGGGCCGAGCTCGCGCAGGGCGCGGTAGTCCTCGTACGGCTCCAGCAGCGCCTCGTCGGTGAAGATGTCCCCGTCGTAGGTCGGGGCCGAGGTCGGTGCGGTCGTGGTCATGCGGGGGTCCTTCCAACGCGCGGGCTCAGCGATAGTGGACAGTTGTCCGCCTCGCGGACACGGGGACGATGCCCGGCGCTCCGCGGTGTGTCAAGGGCCACAACCGCCCGGCGGAGAGCGGGGACGGCCTCAGTCCGGCGGCGTGCCGGGGACGAGCACGACGCGCCGTCCGGCGCCCTCGGCGGCCAGCGTCCAGCCGCGCTCGACCTCCGCCAGCGGCAGCACGAGGTGGTCGATCGCCAGTGCGCCGCGCTCGGCGTGGTCCAGGACGTCGGTCAGCGCCTGCGCCCGCTGCTCCGGGGTGAGGGCGTTGTTCGTGTAGCCGAGCACCTCGGCGCTGCGGCTGCGCAGCACCGAGGAGGAGAACCGCGCCTCGTCACCGGACGCCCCGCCGAGGTTGACCAGCCGGCCGAACGGGGCGAGCACGCGGGAGGCCGCCGTCGCCGCCGTCCCGAAGACCGGGTCGACGACGACGTCGACCGCCCCGCCGGTCGCCTCGCCCAGCCGGGCGGTCAGGTCGTCGACGTCGGCCGACAGCGGCACCACCTCGTCGGCGCCGGCCCGGTGCGCCCGCTCGGCCGACCCACCGGGCCGGCACACCGCGACCACCCGGCCGGCGCCCAGCAGCTTCGCCGCGCCGACGGCCACCTGGCCGACGGCACCCCCCGCCCCGAGGACGACCACCCGCTCCCCCGGCACGAACCGACCCCGCCAGGTGAGCGCCATCCACGCGGCGACCGCGGAGAGCCCGAGGGCCGCGGCGAGCTCGTCGGGCACGTCGGCGGTCATCGGGACGACGTCGGCGTCCGGCACCGCGCACAGCTCGCCGAGGCTGCCGTCACCGGGCGCCATCCCTGCCGACGTCGCGAACCAGACGCGGGTGCCGGGCGGGTGCACCCCGGACCGCTCGACGACGCCCACGCCCTGCACCCCGGGCACGTACGGCGTCGCCGGGCGGCCGAAGTAGGAGGTGCCCGAGGCGCAGAGCAGGTCCAGCGGCACGACCGGCGCCGCGGTGACCCGCACGAGGGTCACGCCCTCGGCGGGTTCCGGCGACGGGTGCGTGCCGAGCCGCGGCGGCGTGCCGGGGGTGGTCAGGACGGCCGCACGCACGGCGCTCCCCTCCCGCTCAGGTGGAGATGTCGGGGTACGGCATGGAGATGTGCTCCATCGCCTTGCCGTAGGCCTTCTGGTACTCCAGCGGGCCGTGGTCGCGCTCGAACATGGCGATGAACAGCGTGAGCGTGAGGAACGGGTGCGCGCCCATCTGGAACAGGGTCACGTGGTCGTGCTCGCGCAGCGCCTTGCGCTCCTCGTCGGTGAACGACAGCCACGTCGTCCGCTCGGCGTCGATGACGTTGAGGATCTTGCCGGCCATCTCGGCCTCCCACCACTCGACCGTGCCGGCCGGGTCCTCGCGGTAGCGCTCGACCAGGTCGGGGTCGCGGTCGACGGTGTAGAGGAACTTGTCGAGCAGGTACTTGCTCACGGCAGGTGCTCCGTTCTCGTCGTCGTCCGCGGGATCAGGCCGGGGCCCCGTTGGGGTACCAGGTGAAGTAGGCCTCCATGGTGTGGAACAGGTCGAGGGTGTCGACGTGGTCGGCCTTCTGGCCCTCGCCGGCGACGCCCATCATCAGCATGAAGTCCATGAACCCGTGGGTGGCGTTGCCCGGGTGGTGCAGGGAGTCCAGGGAGACCTCGGCCAGGCACCCCTCGATGTCGCCGCTGGCGATCCACTCGACGGCCTTGCGGTCGAACTCGGGGTCCGGGCCGTGCTCGCCGAACTGGCGCGGGCCGCCGAGCTCCAGCGACAGGTGGCCGGTGCCGATGATGGCGACCCGCTTGTCGCTCTCCCAGGACTCGACCATCTCGCGGATGGCCCGGCCCAGCTGCACGAACCGCTTCGGCTGCGGCAGCGGCGGGGCGAAGATGTTGGTGTAGATCGGCACGATCGGCAGGTCCGCCTGCGGCCGCAGCGTGATGATCGGGCACGTGATGCTGTGGTCGATCCGCAGCTCGTTGGAGAACGCCAGGTCGAAGTCGCGGTCGAGGCCGTCGCGCAGGATGTGCGCGGCGAGCTCCTCCTCGCCCTTGAGCGTCATCCGCGGCAGGCCGAACTCGCGCTCCTCGTTGTACCAGTTGGCGTCGAAGAACGGCGCCTTGCCCACGAGGAACTGGGGCATGTTGTCCAGCCACAGCTGGTGGAAGTGGTCGCTGCCGACCATCACCAGCACGTCGGGCTCGGCGCGGGTGAGCGTCTCGCGGAACCGCTCGATCTTGGCGACCCACTCGTCGGCGAACGGCGGGCGGTCCTCACCGGTCGACGTGCTGGCCCGGTAGTAGAACGGGTGGTGCGTGGACGCGATGACCGCGGCGACTTCAGCCATGCCGACCTCCGTTGGCGTCGATGTCAGGGGTGTACGGATCGGGCGCGACGGACCGGTTGTTGAGGTCCACCGACAGGAAGATCTCGTTGCCGACAGGGTGCCGCAGTTCCTCGGCCAGCTGGCCGATCAGCCCCGCGGTGCGGGCCAGCAACGCGAACCCGCGCAGCAGCTCCAGCGGCAGGCCGAGGTCGGCCAGGGCGGCTCCGCAGACGCCGGCGCCGTTGAGCGGCAGCGTCTTGCCCAGCACCTGGGGGTGCACGCGGCCGATGGCGGCGAACAGTGACAGGTGGGGGCCGTAGAGCCCCTCCTCGGCCGCGATCGCGAACAGCCGCGGGGTGCGGGGGTCGCCCTGCTTGTGCACGTGGTGGCCCAGGCCCGGCACGAACCGCCGGGCGGCCCGCTGCGCCTGCACCGTCTCCAGCGCGAGCGCGTCCCACCCGGCGTCGTCGGTGGGCAGGTCGCGGGTGGGATGGGTCGCAGAGAACGTGGTGAGGACGTCGTGCAGGAACCGGCCACAGTCCTCGGTGACCCCGAGGAACCGCGAGCCGCCGCCGAGCAGCCCCGCGGCCAGCGCCCCCTGCACCGAGTCCGGGGCGGACAGGTAGGTGAGCCGGGTGACGATCGCGGTCGGGGTGAACCCGTGGTCGGCCAGTGCCGCCAGCACGGCCTCGAAGACCCGGGTCTCCCCCTTCGACGGCCGTCGCTGGGTGGCCAGCCAGAAGGCCAGCTCCCCGAAGCCGACCTCGCCCATCACGTCGCGGGCGAGGTCGGAGCCGAGGAGGGTGATGCTCTCCAGGCTGGAGGCGCCGAGCGCGGTGTCGTAGACGGGGCGGCCCTCGTCGCTCACGCCGTCCCCTCCTGCCCGTCGGCGGTGCGGGCGGCCGGCGCGGCCAGCCACTCGCGGATCTCCGCACCGTGCTCGTCCAGCCGCGGCGGGGGCAGGCGGTAGTCGGCGGGGGTGGCCGAGAAGCGGATCGGGTTGCGCACCGACGGCACCGCGGCGTCCCCCTCCCCCACGGAGACGACCGGGTCGAGGCCGACCTCCTCGGCGAAGGCCACCCCCTGGTCGACGGTGTTGATGGGCCCGCACGGCACGCCGGCGGCGATGATGTCGCGGAACCACTCCTGCTTGGTCCGCGTGCGCAGCCGCTCGACCAGCAGCGGCCGGAGCTCGTCGCGGTTGGCGGTGCGGTCCTCGTTGCGCAGGAACCGGGGGTCGTCGGCCAGCTCGGGCACGCCGAGCACCTCGACCAGCTTGCGGAACTGGCCGCTGTTGCCGGCGGTGATGATCAGGTCACCGTCCGAGCACGGCAGCGGCTCGTACGGGAACAGGCTCGGGTGGCTGTTGCCCATGCGGAAGGGGACGACGCCGCCGGCAACGAAGGCGCTCGAGTGGTTGACCAGCCCGGACAGCGCCGACGCCAGCAGGTTCACCTCGACGTGCTGGCCCCGGCCGGTCTCGTGCCGCACGTTGAGCGCGCTGAGGACGCCGATGGTCGCGTGCAGCCCGGCCATCACGTCGAACACCGAGATGCCCGCGCGGAAGGGCTCGCCGTCGGGGTCGCCGGTCAGGCTCATCAGCCCGGAGATGGCCTGCACGATCAGGTCGTAACCGGGCAGCGACCGGCCCTGCGGGCCGCTGCCGAAGCCGCTGATCGACGCGTAGACGATGCCCGGGTTGCCCTCGGCGACCGTGTCGTAGTCCAGGCCGAAGCGGGCCAGGCCGCCGGGCTTGAAGTTCTCGATGAACACGTCGGCGCGGCGGGCCAGCTCGCGGGCGGCGGCCGCGTCGTCGGCGTCCTTGAGGTCCAGGGCGATGGAGCGCTTGTTGCGGTTGACCCCGAGGTAGTAGGTGGAGACCCCGTCGCGGACCGGCGGGGCCCAGCTGCGGGTGTCGTCACCGGCGGGGCTCTCGACCTTGACCACCTCGGCGCCGAGGTCGGCGAGGAGCATCGTGGCGTAGGGGCCGGCGAGCACGCGGGAGAAGTCGGCGACCAGCAGGCCCGAGAGCGGTCCCCCGCCCGGCGTCGCGCCCGGCGGGAGCGCGTGTGCGGTCATCGGTCAAGCCCCTCTCATAGCTGGCGACCGGCATGCGGACGAGGGTCCGCACACCGCGTCCTGAGTCTTGGCGCGACCTGGGTCACTGTCAAGCCGCCGCCGGTGACGGCGCGGAGCGGGGCCACGGCGTCCGCAGGTGTTGACAGCGTCGCGCACGCGGCGCGAGGGTGGCTCGGTCCGATGTCGTGACCGGTATACGGACGCAGGTCCGCTCGGTCGCCAGTCTCGAGGAGGAGACGATGACGAGTTCCGACGGCCCGGTCCCGCAGGCCGGACGCCCCGTGGTCCTGCGGAGCGGCACCGTGCTCACCATGGACGGCGCCTGCACCGTCCTCTCCGACGCCGACGTGCTGGTCGTCGACGACCGGATCGCCGCCGTCGGAACCCGCCTGGACGTGCCCGAGGGCACCCAGGAGATCGACGCCTCCGGCGGGATCGTCATGCCCGGCATGATCGACACGCACCGGCACATGTGGCAGACGGCGATGCGCGGCTACGGCGCCGACTGGACCCTCACCCAGTACTTCGTCTGGTACTACCTCGAGCACGGCAAGAAGTTCCGCCCCGAGGACATCGCCGCCGGCAACCGGCTGGCCGCCATCGAGTCCCTGGACGCCGGCGTCACCACGACCGTCGACTGGTCGCACAACCTGCAGTCCGTCGACCACGCCGAGGCCGCGCTGGACGCGCTGCGGTCGGTGCCGGGCCGGTTCGTCCTCGCCTACGGCAACATCCAGGCCGGCCCCTGGGAGTGGACCGCCGACCCCGCCGTCCGGTCGTTCCTGGAGCGGCTGCGCGACGCCCGCGACGACATGATGGGCGTGCAGATCGCCTTCGACGTCACCGGCGACCCGGCGTTCCCCGAGAAGGCCGCCTTCGAGGTGGCCCGCGACCTCGGCCTGCCCGTGACCACCCACGCCGGCGTCTGGGGCGCCACCAGCGACACCGGCATCCAGCAGATGTACGACAACGGCTTCATGACGCCGGAGACGACCTACGTCCACGCCTCCACCCTGACCCGCGACTCCTACCAGCGCATCGCCGCGACCGGCGGCTCCATCTCGGTGGCCACCGAGTCCGAGTGCAGCGCCGGGCAGGGCCACGCCCCCACCGAGCAGGTGCTGCAGTACGGCATCCCGGTGTCGCTGTCGATGGACACCAGCGTGTGGTGGAGCGGCGACATGTTCTCCGCGATGCGCGCGACGCTCAACGCCGACCGCATGTCCGAGCACCTCACCGCGCACCTCAAGGGGGAGACGATCACCCAGCTGCGGCTGCGGGCCCAGCAGGTCGTCGAGTGGACCACCCGGGGCGGCGCGCACACCATCGGCCGCGACGCCGACCTCGGCAGCATCGAGGCCGGCAAGAAGGCCGACGTCGTCCTGCTCAAGAACGACGCCTCCCCGGTGTCCTTCCCGCTGCTCAACCCGCTGGGGCACGTGGCGTTCCAGGCGCAGCGGGCCGACGTCCACACGGTGATCGTGGACGGCCGGGTCGTGAAGCACGACGGGAAGCTGGTCGGCATCGACCTGGCGCCGGTGCGCCGCGAGATCGAGAACACCATCGACCACCTCCGCGGGCAGATCGGCGAGGAGGCCTGGCAGGCCGGGATGTTCCCCGACATGCCCGCCGCGGAGAAGGAGATCCTCGACAACCCGTACCGGTACAGCGACTTCAAGGACGAGTCGAAGCGGGCCGGCGGCGAGGACAGGGTCCTCGGGCGCTGAGCTGCCGGGCGGCGGGGCCGTGGGGGGGGGGGGGGGGTGGGCCCCGGCCCCGCCCCCCCACGCGGCCCATCCACCCCCAACCAGCC
>NZ_JBJGYW010000007.1:0-180539 GCF_054050215.1 Geodermatophilus sp. SYSU D01186
GGCCCCTGGCCCCGTCTCGGGCACCGCCCCGAGCCTGCGAGGGGTGGGGAGGACGGGGTCCCCCTTGGCCCCTGGCCCCGTCTCGGGCACCGCCCCGAGCCTGCGAGGGGTGGGGAGGACGGGGTCCCCCTTGGCCCCTGGCCCCGTCTCGGGCACCGCCCCGAGCCTGCGAGGGGTGGGGAGGACGGGGTCCTTTCTCACGCGTCGATGCGGCGGCGGCCCTCGAAGGCCCGACCCAGCGTGATCTCGTCGGCGTACTCCAGGTCGCCGCCCACGGGCAGCCCGCTGGCCAGCCGCGAGACGGCCAGCCCCATCGGCCCGACCAGCCGGGCGAGGTAGGCGGCGGTGGCCTCCCCCTCGAGGTTGGGGTCGGTGGCGATGATCAGCTCGGTGACCGTGCCGTTCATCAGCCGGGTCATCAGCTCCTTGACCCGCAGGTCGTCGGGGCCGACGCCCTCGATCGGGCTGATCGCGCCGCCGAGCACGTGGTAGCGGCCGCGGAACTCGCGGGTGCGCTCGATGGCGACGACGTCCTTGGGCTCCTCGACGACGCAGATGACGTCGTCACTGCGCCGCGGGTCGCGGCAGATCCGGCACTGCTCACCCTCGGCGACGTTGAAGCAGGTCACGCAGAACCGGACCTCGGCCTGGACGCGCTGCAGCGCCGCCACCAGGCGCCCGACGTCGGCGGACTCGGACGCCAGCAGGTGGAAGGCGATGCGCTGGGCGCTCTTCGGCCCGACGCCGGGGAGCCGGCCGAGCTCGTCGATGAGGTCCTGGACGGCCCCCTCGTACACGGTGATCCTCCAGTCGCGGAGGGGATGCTGCGGCTCAGAGGCCGGGCAGCCCCAGGCCGCCGCCGAGGCCGCCGGCGAGCGGCCCCATCCGGCTGGCGGTGAGTTCGTTGACCTGACGCGAGGCGTCGCGCACGGCGGCGACGACGAGGTCCTGCAGGGTCTCGACGTCGGACGGGTCGACCGCCTCGGGCGCGATCGTGACCGCGGACAGCTCGCCCTGGCCGGTCATCGTCGCGGTGACGAGCCCGCCGCCGGCCGAGCCGGTCACCGTCTCCTGCGCCAGCTGCTCCTGCGCGGCAGCCAGCTGCTGCTGCATCTGCTGCGCCTGCTCGAGCAGGCGTGCCATGTCGGGCTGACCACCGGGGAACATGCCCCGAGCGTAGGCCGCGGGTACGACCGACGCCGGGACCGACGGGCCGAGCACCTTCCTCAACCAGACGGTTGACAACAGTCCGACACCGGGCCACCCTCTTACTCAACCGATTGGTTGACGAGGAGGGAGGTCCCCCCGATGGCCGCTGATCCGTTGTCGCGGGTCTTCGCGGCCCTGGCCGATCCCACCCGGCGCGACATGGTCGCCCGGCTCACGGTGGCCGACGCCACCGTCGGGGAGCTCGCCGAGCCCTACGAGGTGAGCGTCCAGGCCGTCTCCAAGCACCTGCGCGTGCTCGAGGACGCCGGCCTGGTCACCCGCAGCCGCGACGCCCAGCGCCGCCCGGTGCACCTGGAAGCGGAGGTCTTCGACCTCATGACCACGTGGATCGAGCGCTACCGCCGCCAGGCCGAGGAGCGCTACCGCCGCCTGGACGACGTCCTCCGGTCCATGCCGGACGACGACACCCCGACCCGCACCCGCCCCGAAGGGAACCCGACGTGACCACCTCCACGCACGAGACGCAGATCATCGCCGACACCGAGGTCCCGCTGATCCGGATCATCCGGGAGTTCGACGCCCCGCCGTCGAAGGTGTTCCGCGCCCACACCGACCCCGACCTGCTGGTCCAGTGGCTCGGCCCGCGGGGCCTGGAGATGACGATCGACCACTACGACTGCCGCACCGGCGGCTCCTACCGCTACCTGCACCGGCAGGACGGCGAGGAGTACGGCTTCCGCGGCTGCTTCCACGAGGTGCGGCCGGACGAGCTAATCGTGCAGACCTTCACGTTCGAGGGCGTGCCCGACGGCGTCGCGCTGGAGAAGCTGGTGCTCGAGGACCTCGGCGACGGCCGCACCCGGCTGACCGCGACCTCCCTGGTGGACTCCTTCGAGGGCCGCGACGCGTTCGTGGCCAGCGGCATGGAGGTCGGCGTCCGCGAGGGCTACGAGCGCCTCGACGAGGTCCTGGCCCGGAGCTGAAGAAGGCCCCCCACCACTCGCAGGCTCGCGGCGGGCCCCGCAGGGGGGCGCCCGGGCCTGCGAGCCGTGGAGGGCCTCTGCTTCAGTCGTCGATGGGGCGGGCGCCGAGCTGGGCCCGCAGCAGCGACAGCGCCGCCTGCTCCGGGTCGACCACCGGCTCCGGCTCGCGCTCCCCCGCACCCTCGGCGGCCCGTTCGGCCATGAGCTCGCGGGCCTCCGCGACCTCCGCGGCCCGCGCCGCCTCGCGCGCGGCCTCCGGGGCGACGGCGGGACCAGCACCGCGGGACGTGGCGCCCTCGACGACGACCTGCACCTTCCAGCGCACGCCGAGCAGCTCCTGCAGCGACTGCCGGACGACGTCCTTGTTCAGGTCGTCGCCGAGCATCTTGGCCAGGGCCGGCGAGGTGGCCGCGAGGGTGAGGGTGCCGTTGCCGAGGTCGTGCACCTGCGCGCTCTTGAGCAGCGCCTCGGTCGTGCGCTTGTGGCCGCGGACGACCTTCAGCAGCTCGGGCCACACCCGGCGGACGTCGGCGGTGCCGAGCTCGCCCTCGCCTGCGGACTGCTCCGGCTCGGCCGAGACCACCGGCGTCGGCTCGCCCCCGCGCGGCGCGGGCGAGGACTCCGCCGCGGCCCGCGGCGCGGGGTCCGCGGCCGGCCGGGGCTGCTCGAGGCGGGCGGCCGCCGCGGCAGCCGCGGCGGGGTGGGGCTGGTGCGGCCAGTCCTCGTCGTCGGTGGGCTCCGGCGGGAGGGGGATGTCCGGCTCGCCCTCGGCGACGCGGGGCCGCCGGCGCTCCTCCGCGGGCGCCGGCTCGGGAGCCGCCGGCGGCGCGGGCTTCCGCGCGGGAGCACCACCGGAGCCGGGCGGGGTGGTCGCGGGCCAGCCGTCGGCCACCGGAGCCGGGCGGGAGGCCGGCGCGCCGGAGCCCGGCGGGGTGGTCGCGGGCCAGCCGTCGTCGGTGGCCGGACGGGCCGCTGCCGGTGCCGACGGCTGCGGCTCGGCGGCCGGCCGGGATGGCGCGGAGGCCGCCGCCGGTGGGGTCGCGGGCCGCTCCGCAGGCGGCGGGGTCGCCGGCCGCTCCGCCGGAGCGGGCGGGGTCGGCGCGGCCGGGGTCGCCGGTGCCGCGGCCTCCGTGGCCTGCGACCTGCGGACGAACTCCCGCCGCGGGCCGCCGGCCGGCGCGGGGGCGGGCGGGACGTCGTCCACCGGCGGGCGGCGGACCTCCGCCACCGGGGGCGCCTCGGCGATCGCTCCCCCACCCGCCCGCCCCGCGTGCTCACCGGCGATCGACATCCGGCGCTCGAGGCGCTCCAGCCGCTGCAGCGTGGCGACCGCCGAGTCGTCGGTGCCGGGCAGCAGCATCCGCGCGCACACCAGCTCGAGCAGCAGCCGCGGCGCCGTCGTCCCCCGCATCTCGGTGAGGCCGTCGTGGACGGTGTCGGCCATCCGCGACAGCGTCGCCGAGCCCAGCGCCCGGGCCTGCGAGGTCATGAGGTCCAGCCGGTCGGGCGGGCAGTCGAGCAGCCCGTTGCCGCCGGCGTCGGGCACGGCGTCCAGCACGATGAGGTCGCGGAGCCGGTCGAGCAGGTCGGTGGCGAAGCGCCGTGGGTCGTGCCCGGCCTCGACCACCCGGTCGACCGCGCGGAAGACGCCGGGCGCGTCGTGCGCGGCGAGGGCGTCGATCGTCTCGTCGAGCAGGGCGTCGTCGGTGACGCCGAGCAGCCCGACGGCGCTCTTGTAGGTGACCCCGTCGGGCCCGGCCCCCGCCAGCAGCTGGTCGAGGATCGACAGCGAGTCGCGCACCGAGCCCCCACCGGCCCGGACCACCAGCGGGAACACCGTCGGCTCGACCTGCACGCCCTCGGCGGCACAGGTCTTCTCCAGCAGGCCGCGCAGCGTCGTCGGGGGCACCAGCCGGAACGGGTAGTGGTGGGTGCGCGAGCGGATGGTGGGGAGCACCTTGTCCGGCTCGGTGGTGGCGAAGACGAAGACGAGGAACTCCGGCGGCTCCTCGACCACCTTGAGCAGGGCGTTGAAGCCCTGCGTGGTCACCATGTGCGCCTCGTCGACGATGTAGACCTTGTAGCGGCTGTTCACCGGCGCGAAGAAGGCCCGCTCGCGCAGGTCGCGGGCGTCGTCGACACCACCGTGACTGGCCGCGTCGATCTCGATGACGTCGAGCGAGCCGGGGCCGTCGGGCGCCAGCGCGACGCACGAGCCGCACACCCCGCAGGGCGTGGACGTCGGCCCCTGCTCGCAGTTCAGCGACCGGGCGAGGATCCGCGCCGAGGAGGTCTTGCCGCACCCGCGGGGGCCGCTGAAGAGGTAGGCGTGGTTGATCCGCCCGCCGTCGACGGCGTTGACCAGCGGGGTGGTCACGTGCTCCTGGCCGACCACCTCGGCGAAGGTCGCCGGGCGGTACTTCCGGTAGAGCGCCAGTGCCACGGAGGCGAGGTTACGTGGGCCGGGCGACGGATCGGCGCACCGCCGGTGTGACCCGGTCGCGGAGGCCGGGCCGGGAACGAAGGGACCCCCCGCGCACCCGCCAGAGCCCGCTTATCCTTGCTGCCTTCCGGCCCTGGGGAGGTTCACAGGATGACGCCACGCGAGGGGTCGCCTCCCACTGTAGGTCACGAACCCCCGCCCGCGGCCGCGGCCCCCCGGCTACCCTCCGACGGCATGACGCCCCGGCGCGCCCTCGTCCTGCCCCCGCCCCGCTCCTGACCCGGAGCACCGCGGGCTGACCCCGTCCGGCACGCTGCCGGGCCGCTGCGCCGTGCTCCGGACCGCCTCCCCGATCCGGATCTGCGACCAGGAGCGTCATGTCCAGCCCGACCCGAGCCGCGACCAGCGGCTCCCCCGCCACGCCCGCGACCGGCGGCTTCGTCCTCGTCGTCCTCGCCGCCCTCTGCTGGGGCACCGCCGGCGTCAGCGGCCGCATCGTCGCCGACCACAGCGACCTCGGTCCGCTCGACATCGCCTGGCACCGCATGGCGATCGGCGCCGCCGTCCTGCTCGCCGCGCACGTGCTCACCCGCCGCCGGCGCGCCGGCAGCGCCGTCCCGCTCACCCGTCCGGTCGCCGTCCGGCTGGCGCTGGTCGCGGCCGGGCTGGCCGCCTACCAACTGGCCTACTTCGCCGCCGTCGCCCGGGCCGGGGTGAGCATCGCCACGCTCGTCGCGCTCGGGCTGGCGCCGCTGCTCATCGCCGTGGGCGCGGCCCTGCTGGGCCACGGCCGCCCGGACCGGCCGACCGTCGTCGCCCTCCTCACCGCACTCACCGGTCTGGGCCTGCTGGTGGGGCTCACCGCCGGCGCCTCGGCCGGGACGGCGGTGCTGCTGGGCGCCCTCCTCGCGGTCGGCTCGGCCCTCGGCTACGCCGTGGTGACCCTGGCCGGCGGTGCGGTCCCGGCCGGCGTCCCGGTGACGCTGGCCGGCTTCGTCGGTGGGGCGCTGCTGCTCACCCCCGTCGCGCTGGCCGCCGGGCTGCGGCTGACCGGCGATCCGGTCGCCCTGCTCACCCTGCTGTACCTGGGCGCGGTGCCGAGCGCCGCCGCCTACGCCCTGTTCTTCCGCGGCGTGCGGACGGTGCCGGGCGCGGTGGCGGCGATCGTCACCCTGCTGGAGCCGGTGACGGCGACGGCGCTGGCCACGGCGTTCCTCGGCGAGCGACTCCCGGTGGGCGCGCTGATGGGCGGGGTGCTGGTGCTCGCCGCCGTCACCGGCCTCTACCTGCGCCGGCTGGGTTCCCCGGCCGCCGGGGACGTCGTCACCCGGCCCGGCGCCTGATGCACGGAGGCCGGGCCCCGCTGGTGCGGGGCCCGGCCTCGGCTGCGGAGGATGGGAGATTCGAACTCCCGAGGGGTTGCCCCCAACCCGCTTTCCAAGCGAGCGCCATAGGCCACTAGGCGAATCCTCCAACTGCGCGGGCCAGGATACCGGGCGCCGTCCGGCCGGTCAGCCGCGGCACCCGGGCGGCGTGGCACGCGGCCGGGAACGGGGCGGTGTTTCCCGGCGGTCGGGTGGGGCAGGGTGGTCCGGAACGGGATCGACGGCCGGTGCAACACGAGAGGACGCCCCATGAGCGAGACCGACCAGCTCCGGCCCGACGTCGTGGAGGCCATCGTCGCGGTGCTCCACGGCGCCGACCCCTCCGGCCTGCCGCCGACGGCGACCAAGGAGGAGAAGGACGCCGCGAAGGACCGCTACCTGTCCGAGTTCGTCGCCGAGCGCAGCAAGCGCGACCGGCAGACACGGGCGTGGGAGCTGCTGCTCACCCGGAGCTACGACGACCCGCCGACCTGGAAGCGGCTGTTCGACGACCTCTCCCCCGACGCCACCCAGGAGCTCGGCGAGCTCTACGACGTGCTGCCGGCCGGGGCGCAGGAGGAGTACGCCCGCCGGTTCGGCGTCCCCAGCGGCGTCTGACCGGCGCCGGCGCTCCGAGCGCGGGAACGGACCGGCGATGACCGCGCCGGGTGACCTGGTCGCCGGCCGCTACCAGCTGCTCGACCGCATCGGGGGCGGCGGCATGGGTGCGGTCTGGCTGGCCCGTGACGAGCGCCTGGGGCGCCACGTCGCGGTCAAGCAGGTGCTGCCCCCTCCCGGCGCCGACGCGGCGGCGGTGGAACGGCAGCGCCAGCGTGCGCTGCGAGAGGGCCGCATCGCCGCCCGGCTGAGCCACCTGCACGCCGTCTCGGTCTACGACGTCGCGGTCGAGGCCGGCTCCCCCTGGCTGGTCATGGAGTACCTGCCCTCGCGCAGCCTGGCGGAGGTGCTGCACGAGGACGGCGTGCTGCGGGTGGACCAGGTGGCGCAGATCGGGGCCCAGGTGGCCGACGCGCTGGTCGCCACGCACGACGCGGGCATCGTGCACCGCGACGTGAAACCGGCCAACGTGCTCATCGGCCAGGGGCCCGACGTCGACGGGCTGGTCAAGATCACCGACTTCGGCATCTCCCACGCCTCCGGGGACGTGACGCTGACCCAGACCGGCCAGATCACCGGCACGCCGGCGTTCCTGGCGCCGGAGGTGGCACGGGGCGAGGAGATGACGCCCGCGAGCGACGTCTTCTCCCTCGGCGCCACGCTGTACACCTGCATGGAGGGGCATCCGCCCTTCGGGATGGACGACAACCCGCTCCGGCTGCTGCACCGCGTCGCCGCGGGCGGCCCCCTGCCGCCTCGCCGTGCCGGCTCGCTCACCGGGCCGCTGACCCGCATGCTGGCCGACGACCCGGCACACCGGCCGACGATGACCGAGGTCCGCGACGAGCTGGCCCGGCTCGCGGCCGGCCGGGACGGCGACCCCACCACGGTGCTGCTGGCCCGCACCATCCTGCGCTCCTCGACCAACCGGCAGCGCACCGAGGAGCTGTCCACGAGCGCGGCGCCGGCCGTCGCGGCCGGGGCCGCCGACACCGCGGTCCAGGACGCACCACCGAGGCCGCGCACCCCCGCTGCGTCGGCCGCGCCCCGGTCGGGGACTGCCTCCGGCACCACTCCGCCCCAGCAGCCGGCGCCGGTGCTCACCGGTCGGGCGCGGCGCCGGCCGTTGCTGGTGGCAGCGCTGCTCCTCGTGCTGCTGCTGGCCGGTGGCGGGGCCCTGTGGCTCACCACCCGCGGCGACCCGCCCGGGACGTCGGCCGACGCGGACACCCAGCGGCCGACGCAGGACGCCGAGCCGCCGTCGTCCGCCGCACCTGACGGCTCGGCCGGCGAGGCGGACACCCCGGCCTCCGACGACGCCGGTGACGCGCCGGCCGATGACCCGGCCGACGACCCGGCCGCCGTGGCCGAGGAGACGCTGGACGACTACTACGCGCTGCTGCCCGACGACCCCGACGCCGCGTACGACCTGACCGGCCCCACGCTGCAGGAGGCCGCCGATCCCGACTACTACCGGGACTTCTGGTCCCCGTGGTCGGAGGTGGAGCTGGCCGAGGTGCGCGACGTCGAGGAGCAGGACGGCGCGATCACCGCGACCACGGAGGTCCGCTTCACGCGGGACGACGGCAGCGCGGAGCTCGAGCTGCACGAGGTGAGACTCACGCAGGCCGACGACGGCCGATGGCTGGTCGACCTCGACCGGTACGTCCGGACGATCGGCTGACGCACGTACGACCGGAGCCTGGCGCTGACCAGCAACCTGGCCCGCCGGCCGCGCATCGTCCTTGCTGATGTCCTCATGAGACCTTCCTGCCGTCACGGAGCGGAGAGGTCGGCGGGCCGTTCGGCCTGCGCGTCCGGCGACGGACGCCAACGGCGCGGCGTCGGGCCGGACACGGACGCCCGCACACCCGACGGCGGCGGAAAATGGTCCCCCGCACATGTCCGCCTCTTCGCCTCGCCAGCGACGGTGATCTGCGACGTCTCAGGCGTCCGATCACCCATCCCGCTGGAAGGAAGGCGACATTGGCGCAGCTCGAGGGGAAGACCGCCGTCATCACCGGCTCAGGTCGCGGCCAGGGTCTCGCTGCGGCGCTGTTGTTCGCCACCGAGGGGGCGCGGGTCGTGGTCAACGACCTCGACCTGGAATCGGTGGACGAGGCCGTGGCGGAGATCCGCGACCAGTTCGTCCGGGGGACGCCGTCGCGCCGCGCCGGTACCGCCGAGGACATGGCCGACGTCGCCCTGTGGCTGGCCGGCGACGGCTCGTCGTTCGTCAACGGTCAGGACATCGTCGTCGACGGCGGGGCGTCGATCTACACGGCCCTGATCGCCGGCCGGAGCTCCCGGTGACCCCGGCGGTGCCGGCCGCCGCGACGCCGTTGACCCCCGAGGAGGCGCAGCGGAAGTACGCCGAGGAGCGGGCGAAGCGGCTGCGCGCCGACGGGCTCGACCAGTACGTCCACCTCGAGGGCGACCTGGAGCGCTTCGCCGAGGACCCGTGGGCGGAGACCGACGGATCGCGCGACCCGATCGAGGCCACCGTCGACGCGGTGCTGCTGGGCGCCGGGCTGGCCAACCTCCAGATGGCCGTGTGGCTGCGCGAGGTGGGCCTCGAACGGATCATGATGATCGACAAGGCCAGCGACGTGGGCGGCACCTGGTACTGGAACCGCTACCCGGGCGCGCAGTGCGACACCGAGTCGCACGTCTACCTGCCGTTGCTCGAGGAGACCGGGTACATCCCGACCGAGAAGTACGCCCGGCAGCCGGAGATCCTGGAGCACTGCCGGCGGATCGCCCGGCACTTCGACCTCTACCGCGATGCCGTCTTCCAGACCGAGGTCCAGGAGGCTCGCTGGGACGACACCGACTCCCGGTGGGTGATCAGCACCAACCGCGGCGACACGGTCCGCGCGCGGTACTTCATCGTCGCCCCCGGACGCCTGCAGAACCCCAAGCTGCCGGGGATCAAGGGCATCGAGTCGTTCACGGGCCACAACTGGCACACCAGCCGGTGGGACCACGCCTTCACCGGGGAGAACCTGGAGAACCTGGCCGACAAGCGGGTGGGCATCCTCGGCACCGGCGCGACCGGCATCCAGGTCATCCCGCGGCTCGCCGAGGCCGCGAAGGAGGTGTTCGTGTTCCAGCGGACCCCGGCCGCGCCGTGGGAACGCAACAACGCCCCCACTCCGGAGGACTTCGGCAAGGACCTCGAACCGGGGTGGCAGTACCGGCGCATGTGGAACTTCACCGCGGTGTCCACCGGCTACCCCGCCCCGGACGGCGAGCCGGACATGGTTCAGGACGGCTGGACGGAGATCGCCCAGTTCCTCGCCTCGGCCACGGCGTCCGGGAAGCCGCTCGAGCACGCCGACCTGGAGGTCATGGAACGGATCCGCAGCCGGGTGGACGAGGTCGTCGAGGACCCGGACGTCGCGGCGGCACTCAAGCCGTACTACAGCTACGGCTGCAAGCGCCCCAACTTCCACGACGAGTTCCTGACGTCGTTCAATCGGCCGAACGTCCACCTGGTCGACACCAACGGCCGGGGCCCGGACGAGATCACCGAGCACGCCGTGGTGGTGGACGGCGAGGCCTACGAGCTCGACGCCCTGGTGTTCGCGACCGGCTTCGACCTCGGCATGGGCTTCCTCTACGGCACCGGGCTGCGCATCATCGGCCGCAGCGGGAAGCTGCTGTCGGACAAGTGGTCCGAGGGTCTGCGGACGCTTCACGGGATGCACACCCATGACTACCCGAACGCGTTCTTCTTCGGCTTCACCCAGACGGCGTTCTCGGTCAGCTACACGCACATGGCGCTGGAGCAGACCAAGCACGCCGCGCACGTCATCGCCGAGGCCGAGCGGCGCGGTGCGGTGATCGAGGCGACCAAGGAGGCGGAGGACGACTACGTGCACCACGTCCGCAGCCGGAGCATGAGCCCGGAGGTGATCGCGAAGCTGAACGCCTGCACCCCCGCCGCGGGCAACAACGAGGGGAATGCCGCCGACCCGAACACGTTGGCGGCCGGGCGTTACCTCCCCGCCGGGAACACCTTCTTCGAGATGCTGCGGGACTGGCGCGACGCGGGCGACTTCGCCGGGCTGACCCTCACCCCTCGGAACAGTTGCCGCGGTCAGAGCGTGTCGTAGTCCGGTGACCCTCGTTGCTGCTGGCTGGCGATGACGAAGCGGCTCATCCGGCCCCGAACAACAACGAAGCCGCCCCCGGAGTCACCGACCTGTCGGTCAGGTCCTCCGAGGACGGCTTCGCCGTCACTCTCGTCGCTACTCGACGAGACTTCCGTCAGTAGCTCCTGGCGGTGGCGGTGGGATTTGAACCCACGGAGGCTTGCACCTCACACGCTTTCGAGGCGTGCTCCTTCGGCCGCTCGGACACGCCACCGCCGAAGAGACTACAGGCCCCGCTGACGGCGGAAGAACTCGCGTAGGAGCGTGGCGGACTCCTCGGCCCGCAGCCCGCCCGTGACCTGCGGCCGGTGGTTGAGCCGGCGGTCGCGGACGACGTCCCACAGCGACCCGGCCGCGCCCGCCTTCGGGTCGTCGGCGCCGTAGACGACGTGGCCGACGCGGGCCAGCACGCTGGCGCCGGCGCACATGGTGCAGGGCTCGAGGGTGACCACGAGCGTCGTCCCGGTGAGCCGCCAGCCGTCGCCGTGCACCCGCGCGGCGGCGCGGAGCGCGAGCACCTCGGCGTGCGCGGTCGGGTCGCCCTGCTTCTCCCGCTCGTTGGCCGCCTCGGCCAGGACCGCGCCGCCTGCGTCCAGGACGACGGCACCGATCGGCGTGTCGCCCCACTCCACCGCGGCCGCGGCGAGTTCCAGGGCACGGCCCATCGCGGCGTCGAGGTCGAGGGTCACCCGGTCGCCCTGCGAGAGCTCGTGCTCTGCCCACCACCGTGGGCAGAGCACGATGGGGCGGGCCGCGATCTGGTTGCCGGACGCTCGTGCTCTGCCCACCAGGGTGGGCAGAGCACAACTGCCCGCGGAGACAGGTGCGCCGCAGGCGTGGTCACGTCCCGGCCACGTCGAGCAGGTCGATGCCGACGACGTCCGACAGCTCGGCCAGCGCCGCGGCCGGCTCGACGACCTTGATCGTGTGCATCCCCATGGCCCGGGCCGGCTTGAGGTTGATGCCGAGGTCGTCGAGGTAGGCGCAGTCCGCCGCCTCGACCGGCCGGCCCAGGGCGTCGGACAGGCGGCTCAGCGCGCGCCGGTAGATCTCCGGCTCCGGCTTGCGCACGCCCTCCAGGGAGGACTCCACCACCGCGTCGAACAGCTCGAGCAGCTCCCCGAGGGCGCCGGTGCGCTCCATGGGTGCGACGTTGTTCGACAGCAGCGCCAGGGACAGTCCGGCGTCCCGCAGCCGCCGCACCGCCCGCACCATCTCCGGCCGGACGGCACCGGCCAGGGCGGCGAGCACCCGGGAGGCGTCGAGCCGGTGCCCGGCGGCGAGGGCCTCGGCCTCGAAGGCGTCGACGAACCCGGCGGCGTCCAGCTCGTTGCGCTCGTAGCGGGCCCAGGCGTTGGTGTCGGGGTCGGTGCTGTTCAGTCGCCGGATCAGCCCGTCGGGCAGCCCGGCCTCGGCCTCGTAGGCGGCGAACGCCGGCATCGGGCTCTCGGTGATCACCCCGCCCAGGTCGAAGACGACGGCGGACACGCGGCCGCTCACGGCGTCACTGCCGCGGCCAGCTCGTCGGCGAAGCCGAGGCGGGCGGCGATGGCGGCGACCATCTCGTCGGCCCACAGGTCGTCGGCGGTCACGATGGTCCGCAGCTGCTCGGCGGGCAGCCCGTCGTCGGAGAACACGTCCAGGTCACCTCCCGGCCAGCCGGTCTCGTCGTCGTCGAAGGCGCCGTCGGAGTCCACGGCGATGCCGTAGCGCTCCACCACCTCGGCGGCCAGGATCCACTCCTGCATGGTGGCGTCGGAGATCAGCGCCCGCACCAGTCCGCCGGGGCCGTGCCGGAGGACGACGAAGTACAGCCGCGAGTCGACGACGACCACGAACGGCCCCGGCCAGCCGCCGGCGCCGGGCTCGCCCAGGGCCCGCTCGAGCACCGGCAGCTCGTCCCCGGCGTCGGTGGCGAGCAGCTCCACCTGCCAGCGGCCCTCCGGCCGGCTCACCCGCACCGCCCAGCTGGCGCGCACCTCGGGGTCGGTCATCGCTTGCGCAGCATCGTCAGACCGTCGGAGACCGGCAGCAGCACCGTCTCCCACCGGGGGTCGGTGGCCAGCGCGGCGTTGAGCGCGACGATCGCCCGCTGGTTGTCGTTCTGCGGGTCGAGCACCTCGCCGCCGGCCAGGGTGTTGTCGAGCAGCACCACGCCGTTGGCGGTCATCCGCGGGTACAGGTCGTCGACGTAGGCGGCGTACCCGGTCTTGTCGGCGTCGACGAACGCCAGGTCGAAGGTGGGCTCGGCCGGCAGGGCCCGCAGCGACTCGTGGGCGTCTCCGAGCCGCAGCTCGATCCGGTCGGCCAGGCCGGCCCGCGCCCAGTAGCGGCGGGCGATCGCCGTCCACTCCTCGCTGACGTCCAGGCACAGCAGCGAGCCGTCCGCGGGCAGGCCACGGGCGACGCACAGCGCGGAGTAGCCGGTGAACGTCCCGATCTCGATCGCCCGGCGGGCGCCGAGCGCGCCGGTGAGCAGCTGCATGAAGGTGCCCTGCTCGGGCGCGATCTGGAAGGTCGACGGCACCTCCCCGCGGTCGGCGAGGGCGGCGGTCTCGGCGATCAGGTCGACGGCGACGTCGTCCGGTGGCTCCGAGGTGGCGCGTACGTAGTCGCTGAGTTCCGGTGTGAGGAGGAACGACCGCGGCGTCATAGCCTCTGATCATGGCCGATCCCGCACCGGACGACGGTGCCGACGTCGACCCCGCGCTCTTCGCCCGGCTGGCGGCCGACCCGCTGGCCGGGCACCTGGGGATCGTCCTCGAGCAGGTGCGCCCCGGGTACGCCCGCGCCGCGATGACGGTCGGGCCGCAGCTGCTCAACGCCGTCGGGACCGCGCACGGGGGCGCGACCATGGCGCTGCTCGACGTGGTCCACGCGGCGGTCAGCAACAGTCACGGCACGGTCGCGGTCGCGCAGGACGTGCACACCGAGTTCCTCGCCCCGGGACGCCCCGGCGACCGGCTGGTCGCGGAGGGCACCGAGGTGCACCGCAGCAGCCGCACCGCCGTCTACCGGATCGACGCCCGCGCCCAGGACGGCCGGCTGGTCGCCACCGCGCTGGCCCGCGTGTTCCGCACCGAGCGCCCCTGGGGATCGGCGTGACCGCCTCCTTCCCCGTACCGACGATGCCCGCGCCGCCGGTCGGCGTCGTCGGCCTCGGCCAGCTCGGCGGGTCGCTGGCCGCCGCCCTGGTCGCCGCCGGGCGCGCGGTGACCGGCTGGGACGTCGACCCGGCCGCCCGCGACGCCGCCGCCGCCCGCGGGGTGCGGATCGGCCGGGAGATGACCGGCGTCGTCGTCCTCGCCGTCCCGCTGCCGGTGATGGCCGGAGCCCTCGACGGGCTGACCGTCGACCCCGACGCGACGGTCACCGACCTCGGCTCGGTGAAGCTGCCGGTGCTGGCCGAGCTGGGGGCGGCGTACGGCGACCGCTACGTCGGCGGGCACCCGATGTGCGGCACGGAGCGGTCCGGCCACGAGGCCACCGACCCCGCGCTGTTCGCCGGCGCACGGTGGGCGGTGTGCCTGGAGCCGGACACGGACCTGGCCCGGTGGCTGCGGGTGGCGGAGGTGGCGCTCGCCGTCGGCGCGGAGGTGGTGCCGGCCACCGCCGCCGAGCACGACGACGCCGTGGCCGCGATCAGCCACGTGCCGCACCTGCTGGCCGCGGCGCTGGCGGCGGCCGCCGGGGAGGCCGGTCCGCTGGCGCTGGCCCTGGCCGCGGGGAGCTTCCGCGACGGCACCCGGGTCATCGCCAGCGACCCCGCGTTCGTCACCGCGATGGTGGAGGGCAACGCCGGGCCGACGGCGGCGGCGCTGGCCCGTGTGCAGGCCCAGCTGGCCCGGCCCTGGCCGGAGCTGGTCGCCGCCGGGCACGCCGTCCAGACCGGGTCGGCGCCGGGACGCCGAGGTGTGCGCGTGCCCCTGGAGCGGGCAGCGCTGCTGGCGCTGGGCCGGGCGGGTGGAGCGGTGACCCGGCGGCTGGCCGCGTTCGTCGAGGGCCACGTGCCGGACCGCTGACCGTTTCACCCGCGCCGCGAGGGGCAGGGAGCGGTCATGGACGACAGCGAGATCCGCAGCCGCATCGAGGCGCTGGTCGAGGAGGAGCGCCGACTGCGGGACAGCGGTCAGCACACCGACGAGCAGCGCGCCCGGCTCCGGCAGATCGAGGAGGACCGCGACCAGCTGTGGGACCTGCTCCGCCAGCGGGACGCCAAGCGGCAGTACGGGCAGGACCCGGACGAGGCCTCTCCCCGACCGGAGGAGCAGGTCGAGGGCTACCTGCAGTAGTGCGGCGGTCGTCGGCGACCCGGCCGGTGTGACCGCAGAGTCAGCAACCGCATCTACTCTGTGATGGGCGGTCGCGGGGGTCACCGACGACGCCCTGACCGACCGACCGACGGGGGACTGCGCGCATGGGCCGCCACGCCGACACATCCGCCGGCCGGGGCTTCTCGGGCATCACGCCGCAGGTCCTCATCGCCGTCGCTGGGCGGCCGTGGTCCTCGTCGCCGCCGGCATCACCTGGTGGGCGGTCGGCTCCGGCGACGGCGACTGCGCGCGCAGCGACGTCGTCCGGGTGGCCGTGGCCCCCGAGCTGGCGCCGGTCGCCGAGCAGCTGCTCTCCGGCGCCGAGGGCCTGCGCGCCGAGGACTGCGCCGCCGCCGAGGTGACCGCGCAGGAGCCGCTGCAGACCGTCGGGGACCTGGGTGCACTGGAGGCCGGCGACCTGCCCCACCTCTGGGTGCCGGACTCCTCGCTGTGGCCGGCCCGCGCCGGCGAGGCTGCGCTGGAGACCGCCGGGTCGGTGGCGAGCTCGCCGGTCGTCCTGGCCACCAGCCGCGCCGCCGTCGACGCCCTGGGCTGGGCCGACGCCCCTCCCGGCTGGGGCGAGGCCCTGGCCGGCGGGCGGCCCCTCGCCGTCCCCGACCTGGCCACCAGCGCCGAGGGGCTGGCCGCGCTCAGCGCCGTCCGGACCGCACTGGGCGCCGACGAGGACGCCGACAACGCCGTCGTCCAGGCGGTGCTCGCCGCGGAACGGGGGCCCTCGACCTCCCCCGGCGACGCCCTGGAGGCGGGCAGCGCGAACGCCGGGGACGCGCCGCTGGTGCCGGTGCGCGAGCAGCAGGTGGTCGCCACCAACGCCGGTGTCGAGGACCCGTCCCTGGTCGCGGTCTACCCGCGCGAGGGCAGCCCCTCGCTGGACTACCCGGTGGTGCGGGTCGGGTCGGCCTCCGGTGCCGACGCCACCGCGGTGGACGCCGCGCTGCGTGCCCTGACCTCCGAGGCGGCCCGCGCGGCCGTCCGGGACGCCGGGTTCCGCGACGCCGACGGGGCCCCGCCCACCGGTGCCGGTGCCGCCACCGGCACCCAGGAGGTCGCGCCCGAGGCCCTGCTGCTCGACCCCGCGCAGGTGCAGGCGCTGCTCGGGCAGCTCTCCGAGCTCGCCGCGCCGTCGCGCATCCTCACCGTGTTCGACGTGTCGACGTCCATGGAGGCCCCGGCCGGGGGCGGCACCCGCGCCACCCTGGCCCGGGACGCCGCCAAGAGCGCGCTGTCGCTGGTGCCGGGCAACTTCGCGCTGGGCCTGTGGGTGTTCGCCGACGAGCTCGAGGGCGACGAGGACTGGACCGAGCTGGTGCCCACCCGCCCCCTGGAGGCGCAGGCCGACGGGCGCGAGCAGCGGGAGCTCCTCGACGAGCAGCTCGACACCATCCCCGACCGGCTGACCCCCGGCGGCACCGGCCTGTACGACACGACGCTCGCCGCCGTCCGCGCCGCGCGGGCCGACTTCGACCCGGCCGCGGTCAACAGCGTCCTGCTGGTCACCGACGGCACCGACGAGGACGACGGCATCTCCCTCGACGAGCTGCTCGCGACGGTGGCCGACGAGGCCGACCCCGAGCGGCCGGTCAAGGTCATCGGCGTCGCGCTCGGCCCGGACGCCGACCTGGGTGCGCTCGAGCGGATCGCGGAGGCGACCGACGGCGCGGCGTACTCCGCCGTCGACCCGACCGCCCTGCAGACCGTCCTCTTCGACGCCCTCCGCCAGCGTGACGGCTGACCGCGCCGTAGGCTCCCCCGGCACACCTGTTCCTCGCACAGTCGCGCTCTGCCCACCCTGGTGGGCAGAGCACGAGCATCCTCAGAGCAACCCGTCGAGGGCCTCGGTGACCTCGTCGACGGTGATCTTCCCCAGCGCCGGGTCGAGCTCGGTGCCCCACGGGTCGCCGGTGCCGTCCCCGTGCCACAGGACGACGTGCTGTGCCCGCGGTGGTGGACCCCACAGTGCCGGGGAGACCGGTCCGAACAGCACCACCGACGGCCGGCGGTAGGCGGTCGCCAGGTGCGCCATCCCGGTGTCGCCGCTGACCACGACGCGGGCGCCGGCGACCACCGCGGCCAGCTCCAGCGTCGACGTCCGGCCGGCGAGCACCGCCTCCTCCCCCAGCCCGGCCGCCTCGGCCACCTGGCGGGCGAGGGGCACCTCGGGAGGGCCGCCGGTGATCCGGACGTCCAGCCCCGCCCGGGCCAGGTGACGGGCGACGGCGGCGAACCGGTCCGGCGGCCAGCGCCGGCCGGGGAACGCCGCACCCGGGTGCACCAGGGCGACGCCGTCGGGGGCCGCGGAGGCGACGTCGGGCACCGCCAGGTCCAGCGCGTCCGGATCGGCGGCCACGCCCAGCCCCTCGGCGACCAGCCGGCACCAGCGGCGCACCTCGTGCTCGTCGGGGTACCAGGTCGGGCCGGGGTAGCCGGGGCTGGCGAAGGTCACCAGCCGCTCCGGCTGCAGGCCGGCGACGACGACGTGCGACGCCGGGCCCTTGCCGTGCAGGTCGACGGCGAGCTCGGGGCGCGGCCCGGACCAGTCCAGCGGCTCCAGCTCGCGGGCGGGCAGGACCTCGTCGACGGCGTCGACCAGCCGGGCGAGGGGCGCGAGCGCGGTCGTCGTCGCCAGCACCAGCCGGTGCCCGGGCACGGCGGTGCGGACCGCCCGGATCGCCGGGACACCGGTGAGCAGGTCACCGAGCCCCAGCGGCCGCAGCACGACGGCGACCGGCGCGCCCTTCACACCCGGGATCGCTCGACCAGGGCGGTCGTCGAGTGGCCGTCCAGGTAGGGCAGCACCACGGCCTGACCGCCCCAGCGCCGCAGCACGGCGGCCTCGGGCAGGTCGGCACCCGCGTAGTCCCCACCCTTGGCCCAGACGTCCGGGCGGAGTCGGTCGAGCACCTCCGCCGGGGTGTCCTCCGCGAAGACCACCACGGCGTCGACGAACTCCAGCGCCTCCAGCACCCGCGCCCGGTCGGCGGCGGTGACCAGCGGCCGCGACGGGCCCTTCAGCCGGCGCACCGACTCGTCGGAGTTGATGCACACCACCAGGCAGTCGCCCAGCCCGCGGGCTGCGCGCAGCGTGGCGACGTGCCCCGCGTGCAGCAGGTCGAAGCACCCGCCGGTGGCCACCACCGTGCCGCCGGCGGCGCGCACCCCGGCCAGCAGGGCGTCGACGTCCGGGCCGCCTCCTGCGCCCGGCACCGGGCCGGTCCCCGGCCGCGGCCGGTCCCAGGACGACGCGCCGCCGCGGCCGACGAACGCCGAGGCCGCCGCCACCGCCGCGGCCACCGCCTCCCCGGTCACGGCCCCGTCGGCCAGCGCGAGCGCCGCCGCGGCGGCGAAGGAGTCACCGGCGCCGCACGGGTCCCCGCCGGTGACCGGCACCGCGGGCACCACCATCGGGGCGCCCTCGCCGTAGGAGAGCAGCGCGCCGCGGGCCCCGAGGGTCACCGCGACCGCGCCCACGCCCCAGTGCCGGATCAGCGCCTCGGCGCGGGCCCCCACCGCGGCCAGCCCGTCCCCGTCGGCGGCGCCCCCGGTCGCCGAGGCCACCCGGGCGGCCTCGGATCCGTTGGGGGTGACCAGCCGGGTCTGCGGGACCGGGTCGGCGCCGCGCGGGTGCGGGTCCCAGACGATCGGGCCCCCGGCCTGCGCCAGCGCGGCCCGGACGTCAGCCGCCGCCGTCGTCCCCCGGCCGTAGTCGGCGACCAGGACCGCCGCGGCGTCGCGGAGCACCGCGGCCGCCTCGTCGGGCAGGGCGCCGAGCGTGGCGACGGGGTCGCCGCTGTCCAGGCGCACCACCGAGTGGTCGCCGACGCGCACCCGCTGCTTGACCGCGGTGCCGCCGGAGGCCGGGATCGCCACCAGCCGCACCCGGCCGTCGAGCAGCGCCCGCAACCGGGCCGCGCCCTCGTCGTCGGCCATCGGGGCGACCAGCACGACCTCGCGGCCGGTCAGCCCCGCCGCGATCACCGCGGCCAGGGCCGCACCGCCGGGGCGCTCGCGGATCTCGACGTCCTCCACGACCGGCACGGGGGCGTCCGGGGTGAGCCGGGACGCCGTCCCGACCAGGTCGACGTCGAGCAGCGCGTCCCCGACGACGACGAGCGGCCCCGTCACTGGACCACGCCGATCCGGCTGACCGGCACCCGCGCGGGCTCGGCCAGCACCGCGGCGTCGAAGGCGGCGCACACCAGGTGCAGGGCGACCAGGTGGCACTCCTGCACGGTCGCCGTCCACGGGGAGTCGATGCAGACCGCGTCGTCGGCCGCCGCGGCCAGCGGGTTGGGCGCCGGGCCGGTCATCGCCAGCACCGTGAGGCCGCACTCCCGGGCGCGGCGGGCGGCGGCGACCGCGTTGGGCGACCGGCCGGACGTCGACAGCAGCACCAGCACGTCGCCGGCCCGCCCGTGCGCCTCCACCTGGCGGGCGAACAGCTCGTCGGCCGGGTAGTCGTTGGCGATCGCGGTCAGCGATGAGGTCTCCGCGGTGAGGCAGATCGCGGAGAACGGCGGCCGGTCGGCGCGGTAGCGGCCGACCAGCTCGGCGGTCAGGTGCTGGGCCTGCGCGGCGCTGCCGCCGTTGCCCGCGGCCAGCAACCGGCCGCGGGACTCCCCGCACAGGACGTCGGCGATCAGCCGGCCCCACCGGTCGAGGGCGTCCAGCTGCCCGCTCAGCGACCCCAGGGCGGCGGTGAGCGAGGCGACGTGGTCGGCACCGGTCAGGTGGGTGCAGGTGTCGGGGGAGACGACCTCGCGGGCGGCGGAACTCATCGGGCGACCTCCACGGGGCGGCGGCTGGCCAGGACCTGCCGGTAGACGTTCTCGGTGTCGGCGACCACGCGGGCCCAGCGGTAGCGGGAGCGGACCCGGCGGACGCCCGCCGCGCCGTAGGCGGCCCGGCGCGCGTCGTCGGCCAGCAGCGCGGCGAGCACCGCGCCGAGTCGCTCGGGGTCCCGCGGCGGGACGAGGTCGCCGGTGACCCCGTCGGCGACGGAGTCCTGCAGCCCGCCGACGGCGGTGGCGACCACCGGCCGCCCGCACGCCATGGCCTCCAGCGGCGTGATGCCGAACGGCTCGTACCAGGGCACGGCGAGCACGACGTCGGCCGAGCGCACCCACGCGGGGACGTCGGCCCGCGCCACCGCCCCGGCGAACACCAGCCGGTCGGCGACGCCGATGGACGCCGCGACCGCCCGCAGCCGCTGCACCTCGGGGTCGGCGTCCAGCCGGTCGGCGCGCGGTCCCCCGACGACGACGAGCTCGGCCCCGGGTACCGCGGCCAGCGCCCGGACGGCGTCCTCCTGGCCCTTGCGCTCGACCAGCCGGCCCAGGACCAGCAGCCGCTGCCGGCCGGGGGTGCGCGGAGCCACCGGGCCCCTCGGCGTGAAGACGGCGGTGTCCACGCCGCACGGCACGATCGAGGCCCGGTCGCTGTCCAGACCCAGGCGGCGCAGCTCGAAGACCTCGTCGGAGCAGGTGGCGACGACGTGGGTGACGGTCCGGCACAGCGACCGCTCCAGCTCGATCCGCTGGGGCGGGGAGGTGTCGGCCGCGCCCTGGTGGCGGCGCTTGACGGAGCCGAGGGCGTGGAAGGTCTGCACGACCGGGATGGAGCCGGCGGCCGCGACCGAGGCCAGGCCGCTCATCCAGAAGTGCGCGTGCACCAGGTCCGGCGGCGCGGCGGACCAGGAGCGCCGCAGCACCGAGGCGAACTCGGGCATGTGCCGCAGCAGGTCGTCCTTGGGCAGCACCAGCTCCGGGCCGGCGGTCACGTGCGCGACGGTGTAGCCGTCGACGGTGGGGACGCGGTCGGGCTGGTCGGGGTCCTCCCGGCGGGTGTGCACGGTGACGTCGTGCCCGCGCTGGGCGAGCCCGGCCGCCAGGGCCGCGACGTGCACGTTCTGCCCGCCGGCGTCCACGCCGCCGATCGCGGCCAGCGGACTGGCGTGCTCCGACACCAGGTCGACCTTCACCGGACCACCTCCTCGAGTAGCGCATCCCAGTCGGAGAGGAACCGGGGGAGCCCGTACCGCTCCAGCGCGGCGGCCCGTGCCGCCTTGCCGGCCAGCCGGGCGGCGTCCTCGTCGTGCAGGTAGGTGCGGACCGCATCCCAGAGACGCCCCGGGTCGGTCGAGAGCACGCCGGCCTCCCGGGGGACGGCCTCCACCGCCTCGGTGGTGGCCAGCCCGACGACCGGCATCCCCAGGTGCATCGCCTCCAGCAGCGACAGGCCCAGCGACGTCCACCGGACCGGGTGCACGTAGACCCGGCGGCGGGCCAGCTCCGCGTGCATCGCCGCCTGCGGCGGGTCGTCGTGCAGGGCGACCCGGTCGGGGTCCAGGCCGTACCGCTCGTGCAGGCCGGTCAGCCCCATGCCGAAGACGTCGACCGGCGCGACCGCGGCCAGCCCGGGCAGCAGGTCCGCGCCGACGGTGCGGCCGCGCCGGACCGGCTCGTTGGTGACGACGGCGGCGCGGGCCAGCTCCCCGGTCCAGCGCTCGCCGGGGTCGACGATCCCGTGCTCGATCACCGCCGTCGGGGCCCGGCCGTTGTCGTAGAAGAGCCGGTTGAAGTGGGTGACGTGCGCGATCGGGATGTCGGCGCGGTCGGCCAGCGGGTGCCGGGTGTGCGGGACCGGCCCGTCGTCGGGCTCCAGCCCCGGCGCGTTGTGCTCGAGGAACACCGCGGGCAGGTCGCGGCCGGGCTCTCGGCCCAGCCACTCGCGGACCAGGTCCAGGTCGCGCACCCGCTGGAGGACGACGACGTCGACGGCCTCCTCGCGCAGCTGCTCGGGGGTGACCTCGCGGGCCGACGCCGGCCAGTCCCAGGTGCGCGCCCGGCCCAGCCCGTCGGGCCCGCGACCAGGCGTCACGGGCAGCAGGTACTCGTGCGGCCCCTGGACGAACGCCGTCGTCCACGACCCGTGCACGTGCCAGACCAGGACCTTCACGAGGCGACCACCTTCTCGACGGCTGCGACGACGTCGGCGGCGCTCACCGACGACAGACAGGGGTGGCCGGGCACGGGGCACTCGCGGGCCCGGGTGTCGCGGCACGGGGCGGACTGGTCGCCGAGCAGCACCGTGGGCACGCCGTAGGGCGCCCAGCGCGCGGCGGGGACGACCGGGGAGAACAGCGAGACGACCGGCGTCCCGACCGCGGCGGCCAGGTGCGCCGGGCCGGTGTTGCCGACGACGACGGCGGCCGCGCCGTCGAGCAGCGCGGCCATCTGCGCGAGGCTGGTGCCGCCGCCGAGGTCGACGCCGAGGGTGCCGGCGACGAAGGCGGTGAGCTCCCGCTCCCCCGGGCCGCCGGTGACCAGCACCCGGTGGCCGGCCGCGGCCAGCGCCTCGACCGCCTCGGCGCAGCGCTGGGCCGGCCAGGCCCGGGCCGGCACCGAGGCGCCCGGGTGCAGCACGACATACCCCGGTTCGTGCGCGGCCGGGGGCAGGGGCCGGCGCACCTCCAGCCGGCCGTCGTCACCCGGCGGCAGCTCGAACCCGGCGGCGCGGGCGAGGGACAGGGCCCGCTCCGGCTCCGGCAGGTCGTCGTCCACCCGGTGGCGGACGTCGAGGAGCGAGCCGGGGTAGTCGACGCTGATCGCGGAGATCCGCGGGACGCCCGCCGTGCGGAGCACCAGCGCCAGGGGCAGGGGCGACTGGTGGAAGGACGTGGAGACGACCGCCTCGTCGGGCGCGAGCGCCCGGACCCGCTCGGTGAGCGCGGCGAGGTCGGCGGCGTCGGCCGGCGGCGGGTCGCCGAGGATCCAGGGGCAGGACCAGGTCCAGACCTCGTCGACCCCGGGGAGCAGGCCGGCGGCCTCGGCGCCGGCGGGCCCGGCGAGGAGGACGACGCGGTCGGCGCCGGCGGCCACCGCACGCACCATCGGCCCCTGCACCAGCACGTCGCCGGCGGAGTCCAGCCGCGCGACGAGCACGGTGCGCGTCACGCCTGCGCCTCGCGCGTGCCCGCCCGCCGGGCCGCCCGGGGGAGGCTCACCACTCCCCCGCCAGGACGAGGTCGACCGCCTCGGTCAGGGTGCCGGCGCGGCGCGGGGCGGCGGCGACCTCGGACTTCCGGGTGACGGGGGTGGGCACCATGATCGCCGACGCGCCGGCGGCGGCCGCGGCGTCGACGTCCGCGGCGATGTCGCCGATGACCACGCACCGCTCGGGGACGACGCCCAGCTCGGCGCAGGCCGCCTTCACCATGCCCGGCGCCGGCTTGCGGCAGCTGCAGCCGTCGTCGGGGCCGTGCGGGCAGACCTGGATGGTCTCGAACGGCCCGAGCAGCTCCGCGAGCCGGGCCATGCAGGAGTCCACCTGCTCGCGGGTGATCAGGCCGCGGGCCACGCCGGACTGGTTGCTGACCACGCCGATCCGCACCCCGCGGGCGCGCAGCGCGTCGACGGCCGCGCGCGCCCCGGGCACGGGGGTCACCAGCGCCGGGTCGCCGTTGTACGGGTAGTCGCGGACCAGCGTGCCGTCGCGGTCGAAGAGCACCAGGTCGGGCAGCCCCCGCCAGGGCCGCACCCGGCGGTGCCGCACGATCCCGCGGAGGAAGTGCCAGGTGGCCAGCGGGGGGATCGCCGCGCTGGTGGCGAGCATCGTGCCCACCTCGGCGCGGTCGCGCGGGCCCGGGGCGATGCGGGCCCAGGCGAACTCGGCGGTGCCGGCCGCCCAGGCCAGTGCCGCGGCGGCCGCGGCCCGCGGCCGGCGCGCGGCGGCCAGCCCGACGGCGGCCACGCCGAGCGCGGTGACCGCGAGGTGCTGCGGACGGCGGCCCAGCGGGGCGTCGGCGCGGTCGCGCCAGTCCGGCCCGTGCAGCCGCCGCATGAGGACGTCGTCGGCGTTGCCCGCCTGGACGCGCAGGCTCACCCACCGGTCGACCGGGCGCACCGGGTGGGTGATCCAGCGGGTGCCGCGGGTGAGCCGGGCGCCGGTGTCCATGACGCGGAGCGCCAGGTCGGAGTCCTCGCGGAAGGCGCGGGGGAAGCGCTCGTCGAAGCCCCCGACCCCGGCGAGGGCGGAGCGGCGGTAGGCGAGGTCGGCGGTGATCCAGGAACTGGTGGCCAGGCCCGCGGTGCCGCGCTCCCAGTCGGTGGGCCGGCGGTCGCCGGGCAGCGGCACCCGGACCCGCCCCTGGCTGCCCGCGACGTCAGGCGCGAGGTCCGCCAGGTCTGCGGCGAGCCGCTGGTACCAGTCCGGATCGGGGACGACGTCGTCGTCGAGGAAGGCGATCCACTCGGTGCGGGCGGTGCGCCAGCCGAGGTTGCGCGCCCGGGCCGGGCCGCCGCCGCCGGTGCGGACCACGCGGACCGGCGGCAGCCCCGGCCGGTCCGGCCGCAGGGGGGCTCCGGTGGGGCGGTCGTCGACCAGGACCAGCTCCGCGGGGCGGGCGCCGGGGGCGGCCGCCAGGGCGTCGAGCAGCGCGTCCAGCGACGGCCGGCCGACGGTCGGCACGACCACGGAGCACTGCTCGATCCCCACCTGCATGATCGCGTCCTGCCCGGGTACCCGTGCCGGGAAACACTACGAGCTCGAAGTGTTTTCCGCGCACGCTGCATCCGCAGCCGCCGGAACGGTGTCCGTGCAGCTCAGCGGCGGATACGGGCCGCCGCGGACACCCGCGCGAGGGCGTCGGTGACCACCGCGGCGTCGTCCCCCAGGAGGGTGAGCAGGTGCGCGACGAGGTCGTCGTGCGTGGGGGCGGCCTCGGCCACGCGGGCCCGCCCCGCCGGGGTCAGCCGGGCGTGCATCAGCCGCCGGTCGTCCGCCGCCCGCTCGCGGACGACGAGGCCCTCGTCCACCAGCCGGCTGACGGTGCTGGTCACCCCGGCCCGGGACAGCCCCAGCGCCTCGGCCAGCTCCCCCATGGTGGCCCGCTCGCCCGGCGCCTCGGCGATCCGGCGCAGCGCCTCGAGGCCGGTGAGGGAGATGCCGTGCTGGCGGTGCAGGACGGAGTCGACGCGGTGGGTGATGCGGTCGTGCACCTGCACGATGCGCAGCCAGGTCTCCGCCGGCAGCGGCCCGGCACCGGGCACCCGGGCGACGTCGGCGGGAGGGAGGGCCTGCGTGACGGCGTCCTCGGGGCGGGGCACCGTCCCATCGTCGCCGACGACGCGCTCAGGCGCTCCCGGGAGACGTGGGGTCGGCCGCCCGCCGGGCCCGCCGGGTGGTGACGGCGGCGAGGCCGGCACCCGCCCCGAGCAGGGCGATCCCGGCGACGACGACCGGCAGCGCGACCCCGCCGTCCGGCCGCGGGAGGGGGGTCGGCGCGGCGGCGACCCGGAGCCCGACCGTGGCGGTGGACGAGGAGTCGGCACCGACCAGCTCGAGCACGGCGGCCCCGGTGGCGGTGGCCGCGGGGATGCGCACGTCGGCGTCCAGGGCGCCGTCGGCACCCGCCGTCACCGCGGTGAGCACGTCGCCGTCGGCCACGCGGACGGCGACCTGCTCCCCGGGGGCGAAGCCCTGCCCGTGGACGGTGACCTCCTCGCCCGCGACGACCTCGCGCGCCGAGGCGGTGACCGCCGGCAGCACGTCGAGGGCGTCCGCGGGGCCGGGGTCCGCGGGGCCGGGCTCGTCCGGGGCGGCCCCCCCGGGCCCCGGCGCCGTGCCGGCGTCGGGCAGCTCGGTCCCCGGCAGTGCCGGCGACCCGGCGTCGACGGCGGGGGCCGGCACGGTCGCGGCGGCGGTCGGCGGGGCGATGGCCGCGCAGTCCTCGGCGGCGGGACGGGTAAAGCTGTACCCCTCGAGGTCGTCGACGTAGTGCGTGCCGGACCCGTCGAGCGCGGCGTACTCCAGCCCCGGGTCGATCGTCTCGCCCCAGTCGACATCGCCGGTGCCGAGCACGACCACCTGGCCGGGCTGCACCTCGGCGACGTCCTCCCCCGCGGGCGCGCGGGTGGTCGTCAGGGTGACGGTGTAGGCGACGGCGCCCCCGGTGACCTCCAGGACGACGCCGCCGGGCCGGCAGCTGGGGCCGTGGGTGACCCGCGCGTCGGGGCGGGTGGGGTCGTCGACGGCGAGCGCGGGCGCGGCGCCGGCGACACCGGCACAGGCGAGGAGTGCGAACAGGCCCGCGATGGTCGCGGTCCTGGTGAGGACCGGCACGTGTACTTCCCCCTGGATCGTGCTGACCCGCGTCATCCGCGATGCGCCGGTGCGGCTCCCATGATGACGGGCGGAACGCCCGGTTGACGGGGCGTCATCGACCGGTCCCGCGTGTCGTTGCGGCGTGTCGACACATTTCCTCGGCGACACCGCTCCGGGGCCTGTGACGGCGCCCTCACTACGGTGGCCCGGTGGACTCAGCAGCGGGTACCGGTCGCCGCCGGCAGGACGAGGTCTACCGCGCCGGCGTGTACGGCCGGCGGCCCCGGGTCCCCACCGCGGCCCGCGCGCTGCAGCGCCGCGCCCGCGAGCGCCTGGGTGCCCGCGGGTACGCGTACGTGGCCGGCGGCGCCGGGGACGAGGCCACCCAGCGGGCCAACCGCGCCGCGTTCGACCGGTGGGCCGTCGTCCCCCGGGTGCTGCGCGACGTGAGCGTCCGGGACACCTCGGTGGAGCTGTTCGGACGGCGGCTGCCCGCGCCCCTGCTGCTCGGCCCGGTCGGCGCGCTGGAGCTGGTGCACCCCGACGCCGACCTCGCGGTGGCACGGGCGGCGGCGGCGCTCGGCGTGCCGATGGTCTTCTCCAACCAGGCGTCGGTGGCCATGGAGGAGTGCGCCGCGGCGATGGGCTCCTCGCCCCGGTGGTTCCAGCTCTACTGGTCGACGTCCGACGAGCTGGTGGAGAGCCTGGTGGGCCGCGCGGAGGCCAGCGGGTGCGAGGCGCTCGTGGTCACCCTCGACACCACGATGCTGGGCTGGCGCCCGCGCGACCTCGACCTCGGGCACCTGCCGTTCGCCCTCGGCAAGGGGATCGCGCAGTACACCTCCGACCCGGTGTTCCGGCGGCTGGTGGAGGAGCGGGCCGCCGCCGCGCCGGCCCCCGTCGAGGCCGGGTCCGCCGCCCGCCGCGACCGGCAGCCGCGGCCGACGCTGTCGGCGGTGCGCGCACTGGTCGGGATGGCACGCGCGTGGCCGGGGCCGCTGCGGGAGAACCTGCGCTCGCCGCTGCCGCGGGCCGCCGTCGAGACGTTCCTGGCGATCTACTCCCGGCCCTCCATCACCTGGGCCGACCTGGCCTGGCTCCGCGGCCGCACCCGGCTGCCGATCCTGCTCAAGGGCGTCCTGCACCCGGACGACGCGCGGCGGGCACTCGACGAGGGCGTGGACGGCCTCGTGGTCAGCACGCACGGCGGGCGCCAGGTCGACCGGTCGATCGCCGCGCTCGACGCCCTGCCGGACGTGGTGGCGGCCGTCGCCGACCGGGCGCCGGTGCTGCTCGACAGCGGGGTGCGCAGCGGCGCAGACGTCCTGACCGCGGTGGCGCTGGGCGCCCGCGCGGTCCTGCTCGGCCGGCCGTTCGCCTACGGCCTGGGGCTGGCCGGTGAGGACGGCGTGCGGCAGGTGGTCGCCGACGTCCTCGGGGAGTTCGACCTCACGCTGGCACTGACCGGGCACACCGCGGTCTCCCAGCTGGGCCCCGAGGTGCTGCGCCGGGTCGGCTGACGCGCGGACGGGGCGACACGCCGGGCTCCACTTGACCCGTTCGTGTGAACGGAGTCACATAGGGGACGGGCGGGGGCAGCCGGCAACGAGTGGCCACCCACTGCTGGGTGGACCGACCAACGCGGCCAGACCGTCAGGACCGGCCCCCCGCCCCTCACCTCCTGCGGCGCCCTCTCGCGCGATCTCGCACGGTCCCGGGGGCCGGGGCGTGCGAGATCGCGCGATCCCGTCAGAGGGGTCAGGCGGCGGCGACCGCCCGGAGGACGTCGACCCGCGCCGCCCGTCGCGCCGGGCCGACCGCGGCCAGGACGCCGGCCAGCGCCGCGGCCAGCACGTAGACCGCCAGCCGCCCGCCGGGCACCGCCACGACGCTCAGCCCCTCCCCGGCCAGGCCGCGGGTCAGCGCGGCCCCGAACGCCAGCCCGAGGACGGCCCCCAGCAGGGCACCGAGCACCGCGACGACCACCGACTCCCAGCGCACCACGGCGCGCACCTGCCGGCGGGTCGTGCCCACGGCCCGCAGGAGGCCGAGCTCGCGGGTCCGCTCGAACACCGACAGCGCCAGGGTGTTGACGATGCCGAGCAGCGCGATGACCACGGCCAGCGCCAGCAGCATCGTCACGATCGCCAGCAGCTGGTCGATGGTGGCCGCCTGCGACTCGGTGAACGACGCCGCGTCGTCGAGCTGGGCGTTCGGGTACGCCGCCGCGGCCGCCTCCAGCCCGGCCCGCACGTCGTCCAGGTCCGCCCCGGGCACGGTGGCCACGAGCACCGCGACGTCCAGCGGCGAGCCGCCGTTGGCGCCGTGCGTGGCGAGGGTGGTGACGTAGTCCCCGCCGAGCAGGGCGGTGTTGCCGAAGGTGCCCGCGACGGTCAGCTCCTGCGCTCCCGTCTGCGCGTAGACGACCTCGACCCGATCGCCCACGGCCCAGCCCCGGGCCTCGGCGACGCCGTCGGAGACGAGGACCGAGGAGTCGTCGAGGTCGGCGACCGCGCCGGAGCTCACCTGGAGGTCCGCGGCGGCCTCGACCGTGGCGGGGTCGACCGCGACGACGAACGCGCCCGCGCCGTCCACCTGGGCGGAGCCGAACCGCAGTTGCGCGACCGTGTCGACCCCGTCGACCCCCCGCAGCCCCTCGGCCAGTGCCGGGGGCAGCCCCGGGGAGGCCTGGCCGGCGGCCTTGAGGATGAAGTCGGCGCGGGTGCTGTCGGTGATGACGTCGGCCACCGAGGCCTTCATCGACGACGCGACCACGGTCACGGTGGAGACCAGCGCCAGCCCGATCATCAGCGCGGTCGCGGTGGTGGCGGTGCGCTTCGGTGTCCGCAGCGCGTTGCGCCGGGCCAGCTGCGCCGGCGTGCCGCCCAGGCGCGCGACCACCGCACCGATGACCCGGATGACGCCGACGGCGACGGCCGGTGCGAGGGCGAGCACGCCGGCCAGGGTGAGCAGCATCCCGGCGCCGGCGACCGCCGGCCGGCCCTCGTCGACGACCGCCCAGGTCAGCGCGGCGGCGCCGAGCACGGTGAGGACCAGCCCGGTGGCCACCCGGAGCCGGCTCATCGGCCGCGCCGGGGCGTCCACCGAGCGGAGCGCGGCGATCGGCGCGACCCGCGTGGCCTGCCGGGCCGGCAGCAGCGCGGCCAGCACGGTCACCACCACGCCGACGAACAGGGCGGCGACGACGGTGCGCGGCTGCACCTGCAGGCTCGTCGTCGGCACCTCGATGCCCGCCACGCCGAGCACCGCCCGCAGGCCGGCGGCCACGCCGACGCCGAGCGCCAGCCCGATGCCGGCGGCCACCAGGCCGATGACGAACGCCTCCACGACGACCGAGGTGCGCACCTGCCGGCGGCTGGCGCCGATCGCCCGCAGCAGGGCGAGCTCACGGGTGCGCTGGGCCACCAGGATCGAGAAGGTGTTCCAGATGATCAGCCCGCCGACCAGCAGGGAGATCGCGGCGAACCCGAGCAGCGCGGTGGTGAAGAAGCCGAGCGCGTCGGCGACCGCGGCGCTGGACTCGGCGACGACCTCGTCGGAGGTCACCGCCTCCAGGCCGCCGGGCAGCGCGGCGGCGACCCGGTCGCGCAGCTCCTCGGCGCCGACGCCGTCCTCGGCCCGGACGGCCACGGTGTCGTAGACGCCGACCTTGCCCAGCACCTGCTGCGCGGTGTCCTGCTGGAAGGCGGCCATGGTGGCGCCGGCCAGGTTGTCGGCGTCCCCGAAGCCGAGGATGCCGCTGAGGGTGAACGCTCGCGGTCCGTCGGCGAACAGGATGGTGACCTCGTCGCCGGGCGCGTAGCCGGTCCTCTCCGCGGTGGCGGCGTCCACGACCACCTCGCCGGGGGACGACGGGGCCGAGCCGCTGCGGATGGAGATCCCGCCACTGAGCTCGGGCACCTCGGGGAAGCTCGTGCCCAGGGTCGGGGCGCCGCCCGGCTGCACGGGCTCCCCGCTCCTGTCGAGGACCAGCGCGTAGCCGGTGACCGCCCCCTCGGCAGCGGCGACGCCGTCGACCGCCTCGACCCGCTCGAGCACCGCGGCGTCGAACGGCCTGGTGTTGCCGAGGGTCGTGGCGTCGGAGAACGCCGACTCCCCGCGCACGGTGACGTCGGTGCCCTCGGTCAGCCCCTCGTAGAGCTGGTCGAAGGTGGCCGTCATCGTGTCGCCGAGCACGAACGTGCCCGAGACGAAGGCGACGCCGAGGCTGATCGAGACCGCGGTCAGCGCCAGCCGGAGCTTGCGGGCCAGCAGGCCCTTGAGGACGACCTTCCGCATCAGTTGCCCAGCCGCTTCATCGTGTCGAGGACGGCGTCGGTGGTGGGCGCGGTCAGCTCGTCGCGGATGCGGCCGTCGGCGAGGAACACCACCCGGTCGGCGTGCGCGGCGGCCACGGGGTCGTGGGTGACCATGACGATGGTCTGGCCGAACTCGTCGACCGCGCGGCGCAGGAAGGCCAGCAGGTCGGCCCCGCTCCTCGAGTCGAGGGCACCGGTGGGCTCGTCGGCGAAGACGATCTCCGGCCGGGTGACCAGGGCGCGGGCGGCGGCGACGCGCTGCTGCTGCCCGCCGGAGAGCTGGGCGGGGGTGTGGTCCAGCCGCTGCTGCAGGCCGACGGCGGCCACCACGGTGTCGAACCAGTCCTGGTCGACCGTCCGCCCGGCGAGGTCCAGCGGCAGCCGGATGTTCTCGGCCGCGGTCAGCGTGGGCAGCAGGTTGAACGCCTGGAAGACGAAGCCCATCCGGTCGCGGCGCAGGAGGGTGAGCTCCTTGTCGCGGAGGCCGGTCAGCGACCGGTCGCCGAGCCGCACGTCGCCACTGGTCAGCGTGTCGAGCCCGGCGAGGCAGTGCAGCAGCGTCGACTTGCCCGAGCCCGAGGGGCCCATGATCGCGGTGAAGCGGCCGCGGTCGAAGGCGACCGTCACGCCGTCCAGCGCGCGGACCGTCGCCTCCCCCGTTCCGTAGGCCTTGACGGCGTCGACGGTGGCCGCCGCGGGCTCCGGCTGCGCGGGCGGGCGGGCGACGGACGTGGTGCTGGGTGCCGACATGGCGGTCTCAACTCCTGGGGTGGGGTTCTCGGTGGGGATCGTGGGCGCGCCGGGAGGCGGGCACATCGGCTCGGTGGCCGGGCCCGGGCTCGGCGGTTTGACGTAGTCCGGCACCGGTCGTGAGGCCTCGACCGCGCGAGATCGGCGATCTGGCGCGGTTTCGACGCCCGGAGCGCGCGAGATCGGCGATCTCGTGGCGGGATCAGCTGCCAGTCAGGGCGGTGGCCTCCTCGGGTGCCGGCCGCGGGGCCGGCAGGGGCGGCGCCGGGACGGCGGCCGGCTCGTGCTCCAGGCGCGGCAGCCAGGCCAGCCACCGCGGCAGGTACCAGTTGGCCTCGCCGAGCAGCCGCATGACCGCCGGGAGCAGCACCGCCCGCACCAGGGTCGCGTCGAGCAGCACCGCGACCGCCAGGCCCAGCCCGATCTGCTTCATCGACGTCATCGACAGCGCGACGAAGCAGGCGAAGACCAGGACCATGATCCCGGCGGCGCTGGTGACCACCCCGGCCGACGAGGTGATCCCGGTCCGGACCGCCTCCCGGGTGGGCAGGCCGCGGTCGTGACCCTCGCGGATCCGGCTGAGGATGAAGACGTGGTAGTCCATCGACAGGCCGAAGAGGATCACGAAGAGGAACAGCGGGATCCAGTTGACGATCGGCCCCGTCGCGTCCAGCCCGATGAGGCCGGCGCCCCAGCCCTCCTGGAAGACCAGCACCAGTGAGCCGTAGGCCGCCGCCACCGACAGCAGGTTGAGCACGATCGCGGTCGCCGCGGCCACCACCGAGCGGAACGACACGAGCAGCAGCAGGAACGCGAGCACCAGCACGAACCCGAACACCCACGGCGTCCGGTCGGCCATGAGCTCCTCGAACGCCACCGAGTAGGCGGTGCTGCCGGAGGTCACCACGGTGACGTCACCCAGCGCGCCCACGGTGGAGGGGACGACGTCGTCGGCGAGGGCAGCCAGCGCGTCGCGGGAGGCCTGCTCCTCGCCGTCCCCGGCCAGCGGCACGGAGACGACGGCGACGGTGCCCGCGTCGTTGGCCTGCACGGTGATCGGCTCGCTCATCCGCCCGGTGGCCAGCGCCGCCGTCCGCAGGTCGGCGATCGCGGCCTGCACCGCGGGCGTGGTCACGTCATCGGCCTCGATCACCACCTCGGCCGGGTCGGAGCCGCCCGGGAACGCCTCGGCGATGCGCTCGTACGTCTGGATGACGGCGAGTTCCTGCGGCAGGTCGGGAATGCCCTCGTTGCGCAGCGACAGCCCGGACGCGGGGACGGCGAGGCCGACCAGCAGCCCGCCGGAGACCACCGCCGCCACGAGCGGGCGGCGCAGCACGACGCCGAGCACGGCGGGCCAGAACCGGCCCTCGGCGGCGGCCCGCCGGCGGCGCAGGAACGGCAGCCGGCCCTTCTCCACGCGGTCCCCCAGCCAGCTCATGAGCGCCGGCAGCACGGTCAGCGACCCCAGCACCGAGGTGAGGACGACGAGGATGGTCGCGACCGCCATGCCGGTGAACACCGCGAACCCGGTGAGGAACATGCCGGCCATCGCCACCATGACGGTGATGCCGGAGATCAGCACCGACCGGCCCGAGGTGGCCGCGGCGACGTCCAGCGCGGCCTCGGCGGACAGCCCGCGGGACCGCTCCTCCCGCTCGCGCTTGAGGTAGAACAGCGAGTAGTCCACGCCGACGGCCAGGCCGATGAGCAGCATGACGGTCTGGGCGTTGCCGTCGACGTGCCACAGCTGGCTGGCGAAGCCGAGCAGGCCCAGTGCGCCGGCGAACGCGGTCAGCGCGAAGACCAGCGGGAGGACGGCGGCGACGAGCGCGCCGAAGGTGAGCAGCAGCACCGCCAGGATGATCGGGATCGACAGGTACTCGGCCCGCTCGAAGTCCGCGTCGAGAGCCGCGTCGAGGGCCAGGTCGGCGCTGGTGCCGCCGAACTGCTCGACCCGGACGTCGTCGTGGTCGGCGGCGACGGCGGCGACGGCGTCCTGGACGGCCCCGATCCGGTCGGCGGCGGTCTCCGGGTCGCCGGCGATGTCGAAGGTGACCAGCGCCGAGCGCCCGTCGGCCGAGACCAGCGGGGCACCGTCCAGCGGGCTGACCAGGTTCGTCACCTCGGGGGTGGCGTCGAGCCCCGCGACGAGGTCGGTGAGCGCGGCAGTGGCGGCGGCCTCGGGGACGCCGTCCGCCCGCTGGACGAGCACCATCTCCGAGGCCGGCTCGGTCCACCCGTTGCGGTCGAGGATGCGCTGGGCCTCGGCCGGGGCGCCGACCATCTGCTCGGCGCGGGTCAGCTCACCCGAGGGCAGCATCCCGCCGAGGACGACGGCGGCGAGCACGAAGGCCAGCCAGCCGGCGACCGCCGTCCTCCGGTGCCGAGCGCTCCACCGGCCCATCCGGGCGGCGAGGTTGCCGCGTCCGTCCACTCTCGTCTCCTGTCGGTCTCGCACGGTGGTCGAATCTGCTGGTCAGGCGGCCGGCAGCCCATCCCGCCAGCTGGCCTGCGGGGTGTCGGGCCAGCCCGACACCCCGGCCGTGCCGGCGGCGAGCAGGGCGGCGACCAGCCCGTCGAGCGCGCCGTCCTTCTCCACGAAGGCGGCGGCGCCGGCGGCGAGCGCCCGTCTGCGGACGCTGCCGGCGGCGCTCATGGCGACCGCGGGCACCGCGGCGGAGGCGAGCTCCTCCAGCACGGCCAGCCCGGTGCCGGCGTCGGGCAGGTGGACGTCGAGGAGCACCACGTCGGGGCGTGCGCAGGCCAGGCAGCGCCTCAGCTCCGCCGCGGACCCGCAGACGGCGAGCAGCGCCAGGCCGCCGACCTCCGACAGTGCCGCGGTCAGCGCCGCGCGCACCCGCGGGTCGTCGTCGGCCACCAGCAGCCAGAGGGGACCGACGGGCACACGTCCTCCTCCGGCTGTCCTCAGCGGGGCGGGAGCCCACCCGGGGAGAGAGCCTGACCGCGCGGCGCGCGGCGCGGATGCGGCAGGAGGCCGGACTCCGGCTGCGTCATCCCGCCGACGGACTCGGCCGGATGACGTACCAGCCCCTCGCGGACGGCGTACATCGCCGCCTGCGTGCGGGAGGTCAGGCCGAGCTTGGCGAGGATGTTGCTCACGTGGGTGCGGGCGGTGCGCTCGGTGACCTGCAGGTGCGCGGCGATCTCCCGGTTGGTCCGGCCGTCGGCGATGAGCGCCAGCACCTCCCGCTCGCGCGGGGTGAGGGTGACCGCCCCGACCTGCGGCGTGCGGAGGGCCGCGGTCAGCTCACGGGCGACGGCGGGGGCCAGGTGCACGTCCCCACGGGCGGCGGCGCGGACGGCGGCGGCGACGTCGTCGGCCTCGGCGTCCTTGAGCAGGTAGCCGCTCGCGCCCACCTCCAGCGCGGCCCGGACCTGCGCCTCCTCCAGGAAGCTGGTCACCGCGACCACCTCCACCGACGGCCAGCGCCGCTTGACCTCGCGGGTGGCGGCGATGCCGTCGAGCGCGGGCATCAGCAGGTCCATGAGGACGACGTCGGGCAGCTCCCCGGTGGGCTCGAGGACGGCGAGCCGGTCGAGCGCGGCCCGCCCGTCGGGGGCCTCGCCGACGACCTCGATGTCGTCGACGAGCGCGAAGAACGCGCGCATGCCGTCGCGGACCACCCGGTGGTCGTCGACGAGGAACACCCGGATGCTCACGGCCTGCCTCCTGGCAGTCGGACGGTGACGCGCGTGCCCCGGCCGGGGGCGCTGTCGAGGACGAGGTCGGCGCCGATGGCGGCGGCACGGTCGCGCATGGTGCCCAGCCCGAGGGAGCCGGCGCGCCGCGTGCCGGGGTCGAAGCCCACGCCGTCGTCGGCGACCTCGACGGTGAGGCCGTCGTCAGCGGTGACGGTCACCCCGGCCGCGCCGGCGCGCGCGTGCTTGACGGTGTTGTGCAGCGCCTCGAGCACGATCCGGTACAGGTGCTCCTCGGTCTCGGGCGCCAGCACCGGCCGCTCCGACGGGCCGCTGACGAGGATCGGCAGCCCCTCGCGGGCCCCGAGCGCGGCGGCCTGCTTGGTGACCGCGGCGACCAGCCCCTCCTCGGCCAGCGCGCCGGGGCGCAGCTCGAAGATCAGCGCCCGCATCTCGGCCAGCGCGCCCTGGGTCAGCTCGCGCAACTGGCCGACGGTGCGACCGAGCGGGCCGTCGTCGGGCAGGCCGAGCCGGGCCATCGCCAGCTGGGCGGTGCGTGCGTGCAGGGTCATGGAGAACAGCGCCTGGGAGACCGAGTCGTGCAGGTCCCGGGCCAGACGCTGGCGCTCCAGCAGCGCGGCGGCCCGGCGGCCGTCGGCGAGCAGCCGCGCGTTCTCCACGGCGACGGCGGTCTGGTCGGCGACCGCGCGCAGGAACGCCAGCTCGTCGGCCTCGGGGTCGGGACCGGGCGGCCGGTAGAGGTGCAGGGCACCGAGGCTGCGGCCGAGGGAGTCCAGCGGGAGGGAGAGCACGGTGTCCCACGGCACGCCGTCCAGGTAGCGGTGCAGCGGCGCGGCGAGCGGGTCGGCGAGCTTGCGGGCCGGGGCGTCCCGGGTGAGCAGCAGCTCCTGGTTGCGCAGCGCGGCCGTCGTCGGCAGGTCGGCGCCGGCCGCCCACGTGGCCTGCAGACCCTCCTCGTACCCCTCGGGCAGGCCGTGCGTCGCGAGGACGGCCAGCCGGCCGGTCGCGTCGACGACGTGCAGCGCGGCGGCCACACCGGCACCGGCCTCGACGAGGACGCGGACGACGTCGCCGGCGGTCACCTCCAGCGGCTGGTCGACGGTGAGGCTCCCGGCGACCCGGCCGAGGGCGGTGACCCGCCGTTCCAGCAGCGCCATGGCCTGCGCGCGCTCGCCCTCCTCGGCCCGCAGCGCCGCGCGGGTGCGGTCCAGCCGGACGGCGAGGCCGATGATCGCGGCCGCGGTGCGCAGCGCGGCCTGCTCGGCGGCCGACCAGGTGCGCTCGGCGGTGCACTCGTCGAAGCCGACGTGCCCCCAGAACTCGCCCTCCACGAACACGGGGACGACGACGGTCGAGATCACGCCCTGCGGCTCGAACAGCGCGCGCTCCGCCTGGGGGAAGTCGCGGACGGCGCCGGAGACGATCTCGCCGCGGCCGAGCAGGTCGAGCCACCGGCCGAAGTCGGGCTCGTACGGCATGGCCTGCAGCTGCGGGTCGTTCCCGGCGACGGGGATCCCGGGGGCGTCCCACTCGCCGATGCTCCGGCTGCACAGTCGTCCCTGGTCGTCGAGCACGTGGTCGGCGACGAACACCCGGCTGACCTCCGCGGCCCGCCCGAACGCCCCGAGGATCTCCGGCAGGTGGCGGCGCCACCCGTCGTCCGCCCCGAGGAGACGTTCGGTGGCCGAGCGCGCGGCGTCGAGGATCGCGTCGCGCCGCAGCAGCTCCTGGTCCGGCGTCCCGGTCACCGAGGGCACCGGGTCGCGCGCACACCGGAACTGTAGCGGCACTCCTCTACAGGGGATCGGTCCTGACCGCAACTCGAGCGTCCGCGTCCTGCTCAGGCGGCGGCCTGCCGCAGGTCCCCCCGCTCGAGCAGCACCGCGACGGCGCCGCCGGCGACCAGGCCCCAGAACGCCGAGCCGATGTTCAGCAGGGTCACGTCGGCGACGGTCACCAGGAAGGTGACCAGCGCGCCCAGCGTCAGCCGGCCCGCGAACGCGGTGACGAAGGAGGCCTGCAGCACCCGGAGCATGGCCAGGCCGGCGAGGGTGGCCACGAACGCCGCCGGCGTGCCCAGCAGCAGGTCGGTGGCCAGCGGCGCGAGCACGCCGAAGACGACGGCCAGCAGCCCGCAGACGACGCCGGCCGTGTAGTGCCGCGACCGCTCCCCGGAGGCCGACAGCAGCGCGTTGGTGGGGCCGGTCAAGCAGGTGGAGACGCTTCCGACGGCGGCGGTCAGCAGCGACCAGACGCCGCAGGCGACGGTGATGACGGTGACCGGCGGGGTGTGCCCGGCCGCCCGCAGGACGGCGACGCCCTGCCCGTTCTGGACGACGATGACGGTGATCGCCAGCGGGACGACCAGCTCCAGCAGCGCCTGCACCGACCACGCCGGGGCCTGGAACACCGGCGCGGCCACCCACGAGGTGGCCTCCGGACCGGGGTCGAACCGGCCGGAGACGGCCACCGCGACCGCCCCCACGGCGAGGACGGCGAGCAGCGGCGGCACCACCCGAGCCAGCCCGGGTAGGGCGCTGACCACCAGGAAGGTGAACACCATCGGCCCGGCGAGGGCGAGATCGTCCTGCAGCGCGTGCACCAGGTCCAAGCCGAAGCGCAGGAAGACCCCGGCGACCATCGCCATCACGATCGGCATCGGGATGACCGCCATGAGCCGCCGCACCCAGCCGGTGAGGCCGAGGACGACGATCAGCAGCCCGGTGGCGACGAACGCGCCGACCACCTCCGGCCAGGACAGGTGCGTCAGCGCCGGGCCGACCAGGACGGTGCCAGGGATGGTCCAGAAGAACGACAGCGGCTGCCGGTACAGCCAGCAGGCCAGCACGGTGAGGACGCCGTTGAGGGCGAAGCACCCGAACAGCCAGGACGCCAACTGGTCGCGGCTGAGCCCGCCCGCGCCGCCGACGGCGAGGATGACGGCGACCGGGCCGGTTGCGGCGAAGACGAAGCCGATGAGGCCGTTGGCGGCGTAGACGGCCCCGAGGTCGCGGGCCACCTGCCGGAGACCGGCCGGCGGCCGGGCGGGGCGCTCCAGCAGGTGCTCGGGATCCGCCATGCCCTCCCCCGCCGCTGCCGTGTCCCCGGCATCATGACCCGCACCCCCGCGAGCCCGCGCCTCCGCCGGTCGGCACGGCGGAGCCCCACGACCCGGTCCGGCCGGGCCGGGAGGCCCTGTCCGCACCCCGGCGCCCGGCGCTTCGGTGGCCCCATGACCGACCTGGACGCACCGCCGGCCACCGTCACGCCTGCCTCGCTGCGCATCGACGAGGTGATGCCGCACTTCGACACCAACGTCGTGCAGCACATCGTCGTGAACGCCGGACCGCGGGAGACCTACGAGGCCCTGCTGGACGCCGACTTGATGGACAACCCCCTGACCCGGCTCATGGTCGGCGTCCGGGACCTGCCCAACGTGCTGCGCAGTCGCGAGCTCACCCGCCGGCCGGGATTCCGCATCCGCGACACCACGGCGGGCGAGGAGGGCGGCTGGGTGTCGCTGCGCGAGGCGCCCGGGGTGGAGTTCCTCGTCGGACTGGTCGGCCGGTTCTGGCAGCGCGACTACGGGATCGTGCGCCTGCGCCCGGAGGAGTTCGCCGGCTTCGACCGCCCGGGCTACGCCAAGACCGTCGCCGCCTTCTCCCTCCACCCGCACGGCGCGGGGCGCACTCTGCTCACCTACGAGTGCCGCACGGTGACCACCGATGCGACGGCCCGGCGCCGCTTCGGGGCGTACTGGCTGCTGCTGCGCCCGTTCGTCCGGCAGCTGCAGCGCGCCACGCTGGTGGCGGTGAAGCGTCAGGCCGAGCACGCCCGCACCCCGCACCCGGCGTCGGCCTTCGCGCCACTGCCCGCGGACGGCGACCGGTGAGCACGCAGCAGGTCGAGGAGGTCAGGCTGCAGCAGCAGCCGGCCACGGTGGTGCGCGGGCACGTCGCCGAGGAGGCGCTGCCGGAGTTCCTCGGCGCGGCGTTCGAGGAGACCCTCGCGGCCATCTCCCGCCAGGGGCACACCCCTGCCGGCCCGCCCTTCGCCTGCTACCTCATGACCGACACCGGTGTCGACGTCGAGGCCGGGTTCCCCGTGACCGGACCGGTGACCGCGGCCGGCCGGGTCGTCCCCACCGAGCGCGTCCTGCACCGCGGCCCCCACGCCGGGGTGGCGGAGGCCTACGCCCGCGGCGAGCGCTGGCTGGCCGAGCCCGGACGTCGAGCAGCCGCGGACCGTCGTCCACCTGCCCGTCCGGACCGGGTGAGCCGCACCGCCCGGCGACCGGGTACCTCCGCGGATGCTCGTGCTCTGCCCACGGTGGTGGGCAGAGCACGAGCATCCGCGGGGGAGGTCCCGGTGGGACGCCGCAGCCCGCGACCGGGGCCACCAACACATCGCGGCCCCGTCCTCAGTGAGGGCAGGGCCGCGGTGCTGTCTCAACCAGACGTGCACCCGAAGGGATTCGAACCCCTAACCTTCTGATCCGTAGTCAGATGCTCTATCCGTTGAGCTACGGGTGCCTGGTGTTCAGTTGTCGTGCGCGGAGGCTCCGGGATTTGAACCCGGGATGGGGATTAACCCAAACCGCATTAGCAGTGCGGCGCCATAGACCGGACTAGGCGAAGCCTCCCGGGGTCCGAGTCCCCCCGGAACCACCGAGGAGAGACACTACCAGCGCCTCGGACGGCGGTTCACGGGGCCCCTCCCCCGGCCCGTCGATCAGGCGGCGACCGGCTCGGCGGCCACCCGTCGCCGGCCGGGCAGCAGGGTGACGGTCACCGCCAGCGCGGCCCCGGCGACGGCCAGCAGCAGGCTGCCGGAGACCCCGGCCGGACCGTCGATGAGCGCGCCGCCCAGCGCCGCACCGATCGCGGAGGCGCCGGTGGCCATCGTCGACAGCCAGGTGAACGCCTCGGTCGTGGCGTGCGTGGGGGCCAGCGTGCCGACCAGCGAGCTCTGCACGGTGAGGGTCGGCGCGATCGCCGTCCCGCCCAGGAAGAGCAGCGCGCCCAGCACCCACGGGCCGGACGCCGCGGTGAGCGGGGCCAGGCCGATGGTGACGCCGAGCAGGAGCCAGCGGTACTGCCGCGGCAGGGAGACGCTGACCACGCGGGCGCCGAACCACAGCCCGCCGGCGACCGAGCCCAGCGACCACAGGGCCAGCAGGACCCCGGACATGCCCGGCGTGCCCGCGGCGTCCGCCCACGCCGGGATGGCGACCTCGAGGGCACCGAAGCCGAGCATCAGCGCCGCACCACTGGCCAGCAGGCGGGGCATGCCGGGGGTGAGCACCGTGGCCAGCGGGTGCGCCCGCTCGGCGGCCGGCGCGGGCACCCAGCCACGCATCGCCCGGGACGTCGCGATGCCGACGGCACCCGCCACGGCCAGGGCCCCGGCGACGCCCAGCGCCCACGCGGGGGCCGCGAGCACGGCGAGCGCGGCCACGACGGTGGGGCCGGCGACGAAGACCAGCTCGGTGGCGGTGGCGTCGAGCGCGAAGGCGGTGGTGCGCACCCGCGGGTCGACCCGCGACCACAGCGCCCGGACGGTGCCCGACACCAGCGGCGTCGCCGCCCCGGCGAGGGCGGCGGCGGCCACGATCGCGGCCGTGGGCGCACCACCGAGGACGACGGCGACCAGCAGCGCCAGGAGCAGCGGGTAGGCCGCGGCCTGGGCGAGGAGGACCGGGCGAGGGGTGCGCTGGTCAGCCAGCCGGCCGAGGACCGGCGCCATGACCGCCATCGCCAGGCCGTAGGCGGCCGACGCGACACCGGCGACGGCGTAGGAACCGGTCTGCTGCTGCACCATGAGCAGCAGCCCCAGCGGGACCATCGCCGACGGCAGCCGGCCGGCGAAACCGGCCACGAGCAGCACCGGGGCGGACGGCAGCCGCCAGACGCTGAGGTACGAACGCACGACGAACCCACTTCGGACGAGCAGATGAGGAAGAGTAGGGGGCCAAACTCTGTTGGCCACCTACAGGTTAGGGACGCGGCGGTAGGGAGTCAAATGAGATACGCCACCTACGTGTCGCGCGGGGCCGGAGGGGACCGGGGAGCCTGATGGACTACGACACCTACGGGTCCAGCGCCGTCGAGCTGGCCATCGACCTGGCCAACGCCGACCGGGACGCCGACTGGCTCGCCGCCTTCCTGCGCGCCCACGACGAGTGGTTCGAGCCGGGCACCGCTCTCGACCTCTCCCCCGCCGAGGCCACGCAGGCCGCCGAGACCGCCGATCTGGTGCGCGCGGTCGCCGTGGCCGGGTCCCAGCCGGAGGTGATCGAGCGGCTCAACGCGCTGCTCGCCCTCGCCTCGCCCCAGCCGTACGCGACCGACCACGACGGCGAGCTGCACCTGCACTACGCCCGCGCGGACGCCTCGGCCCTGGAGCAGCTGACGACGACGGTCGCGATGGGCCTGTCGCAGGTCGTCGTCCAGCACGGGTGGCAGCGGCTGGGCGTGTGCACCGCCGAGGGCTGCGACAACGTCTACGTCGACACCTCGCGCAACGCCAGCCGCCGTTACTGCTCCAACACCTGCGCCAGCCGCTCGACCGTCGCCGCCTACCGCGCCCGCCGCAGGACCTGATGGAGTGGATCCGTCGCCATCACCCCGACGGATCCACTCCACAACCGCTAGCGTCCAGCGGCATGCGCAGTGCCCGGCACTGGGACGCCCGCCTGCACTCTCTCGTCGGGGGCCTGCCCGACTCGCCGGCCGACCGCTGGCTGCGCCGGCTCACCACCGCCGCCGACCACGGCCGGCTCTGGATGGCGATCGGCCTGCTGCTCGGCCTGCGTCGCGGCGCGCTGCGGCGGGCCGCCATCCGGGGGCTCGGGTCGTTGGCGGTGTCCAGCACCGTGGTCAACGCCGTCCTCAAGCAGGTGTTCAGCCGGCGCCGTCCCGACCTCGCCGGGCACGCGCTGGAGAAGCTCCTGCACCACCCGCTGACCACCCACTCCTTCCCCAGCGGGCACGCCGCGTCGGCGGGGGCGTTCGTCACGGGCGTGGCGATGGAGAGCCCGCTCGCCGGGGCGGCGCTCGCGCCGGTGGGCCTGGCGGTCGGCTACTCCCGCGTGCACGTGGGCGTGCACTACCCGGGGGACGTCGTCGCCGGCCTGGCCGTGGGCGCGGCGGTCGCCACGGCCGGCCGGCACTGGTGGGCGGTGCGTCCGACCACCCCGGCGCGGGTCCGACCGGCGCGGTCGGCGCCGGCGCTGCCCGAGGGGGAGGGGCTGGTCGTCGCGGTGAACCCGCGGTCGGGCCCGGACGGGTACCACCCCGCCGAGGACGTCCGGCGGCTGCTGCCCCGCGCCGAGGTCCACGAGACCACGCCGGAGACCGGCGTCGCCGAGCTGCTGGCGGAGGCCGCGCGCTCGGGACGGGCCCGGGCACTGGGCGTCGCCGGTGGCGACGGGAGCGTCGCGGCCGCCGCGGCGGTCGCCGTCGAGCACGGCCTGCCGCTGGCGGTGCTGCCGGCCGGCACCCTCAACCACTTCGCCCGGGACGTCGGCGTGCACACCCTCGAGCACGCCGCGGAGGCGGTGGCCGCCGGGCAAGCCGTCGAGGTGGACGTCGCCGAGGTCAACGGGACGCCGTTCCTCAACACCGCGAGCCTCGGCAGCTATCCCGAGATGGTGCGCCGCCGGGACGCGCTGGCCGGGCGGATGGGCAAGTGGGCGGCGATGACCGTGGCCGTCGCCCGCACGCTCCGACACGGGACCCCGGTGTCGCTGCTGATCGACGGCCGCCCGGCGCTGGTCTGGATCCTCTTCGTCGGCAACTGCCGCTACACCCCGCGCGGGCTGGCCCCCGCCTGGCGACCGCGACTGGAGGACGGGCTGCTCGACGTCCAGTACCTGCGCGCCGACGTCCGGTTCAGCCGCACCCGCGCCGTCCTCGGCTCGCTGCTGGGCATCAGCGACCGCAGCTCCGGCTACGCCGACCTGCAGGTCCGCGAGGTGCGCGTGGTGTCCCGCTCGGGGCCGCAGCAGGTGGCCTACGACGGCGAGACCGGCGAGCGGGCCACGGAGTTCGCCTTCGGCAAGCGCGCCTGCCTCACCGTGTACTGCTCCCGCACCGACTGACGGCGACCAGCCGCTGCGGCGTGGGACTCGGTAGGCGGAGTGGCGGTGATCTCACTACGGTCCGAGCAGGGGTGTCCCGGTCGTGACCGGGGCACCCAATGTCCCCGATGAGAGAGGTCCTCCCATGCTGGTCCGCCGGATCGCCCGGCCCCTGCTCGCCTCGACGTTCGTCTACGGCGGCATCGACACCCTGCGCAACCCGCAGTCGCGGGTGGCCGGCGCCAAGCCGGTCGTCGACACGATCACCGCCAAGGCCGACGAGCAGCTGCCCGTGCAGGTCCCGCGGGACGTCGAGCAGTGGGTCAAGATCGACGCCGCGGTGAAGGTCGCCGCCGGTGCCCTGTTCTCCCTCGGCAAGCTGCCCCGGCTGTCGGCCACCGCGCTGGCGGTGAGCACCGTGCCGACGACGCTGGCCGGACACCGCTTCTGGGAGCACGACGACCCGCAGCAGAAGGCCGGCCAGACGATCCACTTCCTCAAGAACCTCGGCCTGCTCGGCGGACTGCTGATCGCCGCGGTCGACACCGAGGGGAAGCCGTCGGTCGGCTACCGGGCCCGCCGGGCGGCGAAGCGGGCGGCCGACACGACCGAGAAGAGCTACGCGAAGGCCCAGAAGCGCGCGGCCAAGGCGCACAGGAAGGCCGAACGGCGGGCGAAGAGGGCCTCCCGCTGAGCGCTCCCCTCCCACCCGCGGCCGCGCTCCGGAGGATCGCCTTCCTCCTGGAGCGCGCCCGCGAGCCCACGCACCGAGTCGCGGCGTTCCGCACCGCCGCCGCCGTCGTCGACACGCTCGGGCCCGACGAGCTCGACCGGCGGATCCGTACGAAGACCCTCACCGACCTGCGCGGCATCGGCCCCAAGACCGGGGCGGCGATCGTCCAGGCCCACGCCGGCGAGGTGCCCGAGTACCTGGCGCGGCTCGAGGAGGCCCACGGCGAGCTCGTGCCGCTGGCCGACGACGTCGCCGAGTTCCGGGCCGCGCTGCGCGGGGACCTCCACGTGCACTCGGACTGGTCCGACGGCGGCAGCCCGATCAGGGAGATGGCCGAGGCGGCCATCGGCCTCGGCCACGAGTACATGGCGCTCACCGACCACTCGCCCCGGCTGACGGTCGCCAACGGGCTGTCCCCGGAGCGGCTGGAGCGGCAGCTGGACGTCGTCGCGGAGCTCAACGAGGAGCTGGCGCCGTTCCGGATCCTCACCGGCATCGAGTGCGACATCAACCTCGACGGCTCGCTGGACCAGACCGACGAGCTGCTGGGCCGGCTGGACGTCGTCGTCGCGAGCGTGCACTCCGACCTGCGCGCGGACCGGGCGGCGATGACCGAGCGGATGCTGACCGCCGTGGCCGACCCGCACACCGACGTCCTCGGGCACTGCACCGGCCGGCTGCTGATCCCCCGCGAACAGCGGGAGGGACGCCGGCAGCGGCCGCGGCCGGAGAGCGAGTTCGACGCCGAGGCGGTGTTCGGGGCCTGCATCGAGCACGGCACCGCCGTGGAGATCAACTCCCGGCCCGAGCGGCTGGACCCGCCGCTGCGGCTGCTCGCCCTCGCCGTCGAGCTGGGCTGCGAGTTCGCGATCGACACCGACGCCCACGCCCCCGGTCAGCTGGACTGGCAGGGCAACGGCTGCGAGCGCGCGGTGGAGGTCGGCGTCCCGGTGGAGCGGGTGGTCAACACCTGGCCGGCAGACCAGCTCCTCGGCCGGACGACCGGCTGAGCGCCGGCGGCTGATCCGCGGCGGCGCCCAGCCGGCGTCCGCAGTCCCGCCCGGGTGCACGGCCGGCCACCCCCGTGCTGGCAGGCGCACCCGGGCGGGAGGTCACCCGCGGCGGACGGCGGTCACACGCCGCCCCGCGGTTCGGGCACCGAGACGTCCGGCAGGCTGACCCGGCGGCCGTAGTCGCGCACGAGCCGCGGCAGAGGCACCTCCCCCACCGGCCGCTCCGCCGAGCGTGCGGCCGGCTGCTCGGCGGCCGGTACCTCCCGGGCCACGTTGTCCGAGAAGGACACCCGTGGCCGAGCCGGCAGCGCCTGCGCCACGTTGTCGGCGAAGGTGACCGGCCGCGGCTCGGCCGCGACCGGACGGGGTGCCGGCACCGGGACGGCCGTGCGGACGCGGTCCCACGGCAGCAGCCGCGGCCGCCGCGCCGCCGCGACGTCCTCGACCCACCCGACGGCCAGGACGGCGACGAAGATCAGCGCCCACGCGGTCATGTACTCGACGACCATGCCGCGGGCGCCGTCGGTGTCCCACCCGGAGATCGGGGTGTGGGCCAGGACGACGGGGGCCATCGCGATCGCGACGTTGCCCCACAGGTAGATCGTCATCGCCCGGCTGTTGAACAGCGACACGATCGCACCCAACGTCGGCAGCCGGTCCAGCCAGGTGAACCTCGGGTAGATCCGCAGCAGGATCAGCACGGCACCCAGGCAGTAGGGCATGTTGGCCAGCGGGACGTCGTCGATGTTGTACGTGCCGTACTGCTCCTGGTGCGTGAAGGCGTACCAGAGGCCGATGCCCACCAGCGCGACCCCGGCGAGCAGCGTGCGCTTGAGCGGCAGCGCGCGCAGCTTCCCGTCGTGGTGGGCGAAGCCGATCATCCAGCAGCAGGCGTAGATCGACAGCTCGACGATGTTGTCGTAGGTGCGCCCGCCGAGCTCCACCAGGCCGAGGACGGTCACGATCAGCACGACCGGCGGGACCGCCATCATCCGCAGCGGCCAGCGGCGGAACAGCCACAGCATCGCCGGGCTGAGCAGGATGAACCACAGGTAGACCCGGATGTACCAGAGCGGGACGACCCAGTCGAAGGCGTCGGCGGAGTACGGCGGGTCCGACAGCGGCAGCAGCCACAGCCAGGCGGTGCTCCAGTCGAAGGTGTTGATGCTGCTCTCGACCCGCCAGCCGACGGCGAACATGGCGGCCACGACGACCGCGCCGAACACCCAGAAGGGCGGCAGCAGCCGGCGCACGCGCTTGCGCCAGAACGACCGGGCGGAGCCGGCGCGGTCCAGCGACGCGGCCACCAGCCCCCCGCCGAGGGCGAACATGATGCCCATCGCCGGGAAGGCCATGGGCAGCCAGGCCCAGTCGAACGTGTGATAGGTCATCACACGGATCAGCGCGAACGTCCTCAGGAAGTCGATGTACCGGTCCCGCTGCGCCATCACTGCTCCACCCCCTTGCTCGTAGTGGTCGTCACCGTTCTCCACACCTGCGGGTCCTCCCCGCCGAGACTCCAGATCGCCACGCCGCGCAGCCGCGCCTCGACCGCGATCGCCTGCTTGCGCTGCAGCGAGCGCGCGTCCTCGTACCAGACCGTGTGCTGCTGACCGTCCTGCTCGTAGGCGAAGGTCCACGCGGCGGCGTCGTCGTCCCACCGGGGCTCGGCGCCGACCCGTTCGGCCAGCGCCTCGGCGTCGGTGGCCGCGAGGGAGGTGCCGGTGTCGCCGACCCAGTCGTAGCCGTAGGTGGGCAACCCGAGCATCAGCTTCTCCCTCGGGACGCGGTCGACGGCGTGGTCGACGACGTCCTGCACCCACTCGACCGGGGCGATGGGCCCGGCCTCGCTGGTGCTCCAGTGGTGGTCGTAGGTCATGACCCGCACCTCGTCGACGATCTGCCCGATGACCCGGTAGCTGTAGGCCAGGCCGGTGGGGTCGTCGTCGCTGGTGCGGGCCGGGACGGCGACGGTCAGCTGCAGACCGTGCGCGTCCAGGTCGTCCCGCAGGCCCTCGAGGAACTCGGTGTACTGCGGGCCCGCCGTGGGCGGCAGCGACTCGTAGTCGACGTCGATGCCGTCCCAGTCGTTGGCCACCGCCAGCTCGACCAGCTGGGCGCGGTGGTCGGCGGCCCGTGCCGGGTCGGCGAGCAGGTCGGCGGTCGCCTGCCCCTGCCACTCCCCGCCGCTGAAGTTCTGCACGGTCGGGACCAGCAGGACGTCGTCCTCCCCCGCCAGCCGGTCGAGGACCTCGGCCGGCGGCGGGGTGAGCGACAGCGAGCCGTCGGGGGCGACGGCCGCCCAGGTGGGGCTGACCTCGGTCAGCCCGCCCTCGTCCAGTGCGGTCTCGAGCGACCCCGCGGCGCGCTCGTCCCACACCGGCAGCCAGGCAGCGGTGACCAGCGGCTGGGTGCCCGGGAACAGCCGCGGCCGCAGGACGACGGCCCCGACGACGAGGACGACGACCGCGGCGGCGACCGCGAGCCACAGCAGCGGGTCGCGACGGTGGTGGCTCATCACGTGCCCACCGCCACCGGCTGCGGCGCCGCGGCTGTGGCCGTGGCGACCTCGTCCATGTGGGCGGTGCGGGCGAGCTTGCCCCAGCCCAGCCGGATGCCGCGGACCGCCGTCCCCAGCGAGGCGTACAGCAGGTACACCCGCAGCGGCTCGTAGATCAGCCGGTACACCGGCACCATCAGCAGGTGCTCGGCGCGCTCGTCGAGCAGTTTGACCGCGATGACCGCGAGCAGCCCGTAGACCACCGCGAACAGGCCGAAGTAGAGCGCCAGCATGAGCGGGCCCTGATCGGCGAGGGTCTGCACGACGCCCAGCAGGATCAGCGGGGTGAACACCAGCGGGACGACGAGGGTGACCACCGTCATCGGCATGAACAGCATGCCCAGCCAGCCGTAGCGCGGCCGCAGCAGCATGTTCCGGTGCCGCCAGACCGCCTGGATGGTGCCGTACATCCAGCGCACCCGCTGCCTGAGCAGGGCGTCGAGGGTCTCGGGCGCCTCGGTCCAGGCGACCGCCTGGTCGGCCTGCTCTACCTGCCAGCCGTGCTGGTGCAGGGCGAGGGTGAGGTCGCAGTCCTCGGCGAGGGTGGCGTTGTCGTACCCGCCGGCCTCGAGGACGGCGGCCTTGCGCCAGGCCGCGCACGCGCCGGGCACCACCATCACCGCGTTGAGCAGGGCGCCGGCGGCACGCTCGAGCCCGATCTGGGTGACGTACTCCAGCGCCTGCCACCGGGTGATGACGTTGGTGGAGTAGTTGCCCACCTTGATGACGCCGGCGACGGCGCCCACCCGCGGGGAGTGGAACTGCTCCATGAGCCGGGCCACGGTCGTCGGCGTGAACAGGGTGTCGGCGTCCAGCGTGACCACGAACTCGTGCCGGGCCTCGGCGAACCCGTTGTTGAGCGCGGCCCACTTCCCGGCGTTGTCCTGCCGGATGAGCCGCACCCGCTCGTCGCGGTCGGCGACCAAGCGCACCGCGGCGGACGTGCCGTCGGTGCTGCCGTCGTCGACCACGATGATCTCGCCGATCGGGTACTTCGACGCCAGCAGGTAGTCCAGCGTCCGCGCGATCACCTTCTCCTCGTTGAACGCGGCGATGAGCACGCTGACCGGCGGCCGGCCCATGTTCACCGGCCGGATCCGCCGCTTCGCCCGGGCGACGGCGAGGACGGCGTTGAACAGGCCGAAGCCGAGCATGGTGACCAGCGCGACGACGAAGAGGACGTAGAGAAGGTCCGGCGGCAGCACGAACAGCACCTCGGCGCCCCACAGCGCCAACCGGTCCCAGAGGCTGACCGACACCCCCGTGACCGTGTCGATCGAGGGCTGGGACTGCGGCATCGTCGTGAACGAGTAGCCGGCCGCCTTCGCCTCGGCGATGAGGTCCTCGACGTAGGCGATGGTCATCGACCGGTCGCCGCCGGAGTCGTGCAGCAGCATCGTGATGTTGTCCTGGTCGCCCAGGGGCGGCATCTCGATGGGGCCGGGCTCCTCGCCGCTGGCGTGTGCCCAGTCCAGCGTGTCGAAGTCGTGCGAGGCGACCGTGTAGCCCAGCTGCTGGGCCCGGAGGATGCCGGTGGTGTCCTCGCGGACGGTCTCCTCGTCGGGGCTCTCGTACGGCAGCCGGAAGAACGGCGCGGCCTGGCCGGTCTGCGCCCGCATGATCCGGTCGGCGACGGCGAGCTCGAGCTTCTCCCGGAAGGCCGTCGCGTCGCTCACGTCGACGTGGGACAGCGAGTGGTTCCCGAGCGCGTGGCCCTCCCGCACGATCCGCTGCATGATCGCCGGGTTCTTGGCCACCTGCTCGCCGGTCACGAAGAAGGTCGCGGGCACGCCGTTCTCGCTGAGCAGGTCCAGCAGCTGCGGGGTCCAGCGCGGGTCGGGGCCGTCGTCGAAGGTCAGCGAGATCGTCCGGTGGACGTGCGGGCCGTACCCGTAGAACTGCAGGGCGTAGTCGGCGTCGCCGACGGTCCGAAGCTCGTCGCGGTCCAGCCGCCCGACCACCTCGCCGGTGAACGGCTCCTGCGCGTAGGTCTCGCCGTCGGCGCGCAGCACCTCGACGACCCGCACCAGCGGGCCGGCACCGATGATCGGGGCGTCGTCGCCGACGTCCTCCGGCGTGGGGCCGGCGGGGACGGGCGCACCGGCGAGGGTCGGCGCGGCCAGGATCCTCGGGACGGCGACGACCGCGAAGCCGACGGCGAGGAGGAGCAGCGTCAGCAGGACGGCGCGCAGCCGTCGCCAACGCCGCCCGGAGGGGCTGGCGAAGACGGGGATCGTGGCCGTGCCGCGGCCGAGGCCGGGCGTGGATCGCCTCATGGTTCGAAGTCCTTGGGTGCAGGTGTGCGTGCGGGCGTGAGGGGGTTCGGGCGCGACCGTGGGAACGGGTCAGGCGGTCGACGGCGCCGCGCGACGGAGGGCGGGCGCGCCGGAGCACCGGCTGCCCTCGGGCGCGTCGCTCAGGGCGCGCAGGGGATCAGCCGGTCGGGAACCGGGTCAGTCGGGACTGCAGCCCGGGTCGTCGGCACCCCCGACGACCGATCCGGCGATGCCGGAGGAGAGGAGCGCGGCGTGGCTCGCGGGCGGCGCGACCCAGGAGACCGGGAGCACCGCCGCCGGCAGGCCGACCGCATCGTTCTGGCCCCCCGAGCCGGCCGACGACGAGCAGGCGTGCGTTCCGCCCGTGGACGGCGCGCTGGGCGCAGCCGGGGCGGGGGCGACCGGGGGTACCGGCGTGGAGGTCACGGGCGGCGCGACGGGGACGTCCCCGGCGTCGGAGACGCTCGCGGGCACGGTGGCGCGGGCACCGGCCGCCGAGCCGGTACCGACCGCGGCGCTGCCCTTGACGCGCAGGTCGCGGGCCGCGGGCGAGGCGAGCACCTCGGACAGCGGCGTCAGGGACACCACGTCGAGCGGCGGCCCGGCCAGGGGCCCGACCAGCTCCTGGGCGACGCGGTCGAGGACGACGAGCACCGGGACGTCGCCGGTCGCGGGCACGGGCGTACCGGGCGCCGTCGCGTCGGTCGCGGGCTCGGCACCCTTCGCCGGCTTGGGCGTCGAGGACTCGGGCGTCGCGGCGCCGGGCGCCGGCGCGACCGGGGCGGCGCACAGCGGGTCGACGACGGGCGCGGGAGCCGGGTCGGCGGCCGGTGCGGTACCGGTCCCGGGGGGAACGGGGTCGGTCACGGCGCCGAGGAGGGCGGCGGCCGCGGCTCCGGCCGCCGTCGAGCCCGTCGCGTCGGGGGCCGGCGTCACCGGGCACGAGGGAGCAGGGGCCGCCGGCGGAGCGGGCTCGGACGCCGGCGGCTGGTCGGTGGCCGGGAGCGGCTGGACACCGCTCGCGGGCGGGGTGGTGGTGCCGGTGCCCGCGGGCGGCGGCGTGGTGCCGGCGCCCGGCAGCGGGCTGGGGGCGCCGTTGCCCGACGGCGCCTGCGCGCCACTGCCCGAGGGGGTCTGCGAGCCGTTGCCGGAGGGGGTCTGCGAGCCGTTGCCCGCGGGGGCCTGGGTGCCTCCGCCACCGGCGACCGGGGTCGACGGCTCGTCGGTCGGGCACGGCTGCACCTGGCCCAGCGGCAGCTCCGGGAGGACGCCGTCCACGACGTCGCAGACCGGCGCCGCGACGTCCCTGCCCGAGGGCGGGACGACGGGATCGGGCTGCGGCGCCGGCGCGGGGGCAGGCTGCTCGGGGGCGGGGGCAGGCTCCTCGGGCGCGGGAGCAGGATCGGCCGGCGCGGCGGGCGGCGGGCCGGCCGGTGGCGGGCCGGTGGGCAGGGGCACCGACTGCGGCGTGCTGACTACACCGCCGGACGACGGCGGGCCGGCGTCCCCGGTGTCCGCGGGGGTCTCCGCGGGCGGCGCCGGCGCGGGGGGCTCGACGACGGGGGGCGCGGCGTCCTGGACGGGCGGCGCGGGCGGTGCGGCGTCGGCCGGCGCGACGGCGTCAGTGTCCGCGGCGAGGGTCTCGCGCCCGACGACGCCGTCGGCCGTCAGCCCCTCCGGCGACGCCTCGGCGGCGGACCCACCGTCCCGGACGTCGCGCGACGACCGGGCGTCGGCGCCCCATGCGGCGTCGTGCCAGCGGTCGAGGTAGCCGGAGTGGCCGTCCCAGCGGTGCGCGCCGCCGGCGAAGCCGGAGCCGTCCCAGCTGCGGTCGGACCAGCCGTCGGACCCGCTGCTGCGGTGGGCGCCGGGACTCGCCGACGCGGTGCCGGCCATGAGTGCCGACAGGCCGATCAGGAAGAGCCCGGCGAGGAGTGCGCGGGTGGCCCAGGAGGGGCGGCGGAGAGCGGCGGGGACGGCGGAGGGCGGTGACGCGGAGTGACCGCTCGCCTCCTCCTTGCCGCCTGCGCTCAGCACGTCCACTCCCCCGCGCCACATCCGCACGGGCAGCGATGTGGCTGGTGGCAGGCCTCTTGCCCGCAATCACCCGGCAGCGACTGTTCGACGACAGCGTGTGCGGGTCAACCTGTTGGGGTGTGACTCACAGCAAGTTCCGGCGCTGTATCACTGACAGTCACCATACGAGTCGTGAGCGCGTCGAAACACTCAAGTTCCCATACAACAGGCAGCCGGATCGCGCAAGGACACGGCAGCCTGACTCGTTCCTGACGAGGTACCCGTGCGCTCGGTGAGAACTCAGCTACGCGCCGCACCCGGCTGGGACTGCGGAGCATCGAGGGTGGCAGCGTCGGCCGCGCGACGCAGCACCCACTCGGCGGGCAGGACCAGGCGCGGGGCGACGCCGACGAGCACCGCCACGAGGACCGCGACGCCGGCGAGCGCCTCCCCCGACTCCTCGAGGAAGGTCGCGGTGATCGCCAGCCGGCCGGTGACGGCAGCGGAGACGGCGGAGAGGCCGACCGAGGCCACGGCGTAGCCGGCCAGGCAGCTGAGCACGCGGCGCCGGTCCCGTCGTTCGGCCCGGCTGACGAAGGCGAGCACGGCGATCACGCCGGCGGCGACCAGCACGCTGACGGCGACGGCGGCGGGTTCACCCATCGCCCGCTCGAGCGCGGTCATGGCCTCGGCGTGGAGGGTGCTGCCGACCTTGACGACGGCGATGAAGGCGGCCACCGCACCGACGGCGAGCCACCAGGTGCGCCGTCCCGGCGCCCGGGCGGCGCCGGCGACGGCGGCGATCGCGGCCGCGGCGAAGAGAGCCGCCACGAACATGCGGGGGACGGAGTAGGGCGCGTCCATCGACAGGGCCCGGGCGGTGCTCCCGCTGGCGCCGGTGAGCCGGCCGACGTAGCCGATCGTCTCCAGGACGACGGCGGTGGCGGCCAGGGCGACCCCGACCGGCGGGAGCGGGATGCGGCGACGCCGCGTCCGAGCGGCCGGGAGGGCGTGCCCGGCCTGGACGTCGGCCACCCGGATACCGCGGCCCACGACCACGGCCACGACCAGGGCGAACAACACCCAGACGATCAGTCCCCCGACGACCCAGAGCCACACGCCCTGACCATCGGCAGGTCAGTGGCGGAACCTGACCGTCCGGTCACCCGATCGGGGAAGGCCGTCAGCGTCGGGCGCTGCTGGCCTCCGGGGCGAAGCCAGCGGGCAGGTCGGCGGTCGTCAGCGACGCCGGGACGCCGGCGCGCTCGCCGGCCAGCCGGATGCCCCGGCCCACGACGACGGCGACGACGACCGCGAGCAGGACCCACACGAGAAGAACGCCCACGAGTACCTCCACGTCGACGTGTATCGGCAGTCGAGGTGCCCACCGGCACCCCCGGTGAACCGGGAGCCAGCAGGGGTGCGCGCACTGTAAGGGTCGACACAGTTCCGATACCCCTCGCCCCTGCTCCATGCACCCTGTGTGAGACCCCGCCGTGGCGTGTCGTGCAGGGCGCGCCGGGGGGTTGCCAGTGTCCGCGGTCGCGACGGAGGGTCCGACGCCGAGGGGACAGCGAGCGACGGCCACGTCCACGGGGGCGTGCGCCCCGTGCGCTTCGTCTGACGCAGAGGAGACGTCGTGTCGATCGACGGCAGCCTCGTGCGGTCGTCCGGTGAGAAGTCGCCGGGCACGACCGCTCACGAGGGGTGCCGCGCGACCACGTCGCGGTGGTCCTGGCGCCGGCGTCTCGTCGTGGCTGCCTTCCTCCTGGTCGGCACATGGCAGATCCTGGTCCTCCTGGCGGGCCCGGCCCACGCGACCCCGCCGGCCCGGGACGACGGCTCGTCGACGAGCACTCGGTCGACGCCGGCTCGGGACACGGACAACGGTTCGCCCAGCCGGAGCACCGGTGGCGACCGCGACCCGTCGCGGAGCACCGACTCGTCCCCCGCCAAGAGGGACAAGCCGGCCGACACGGGCGACCGCAGCCAGCCACGGGACACCACGCCGCCCGACCGGTCCGGGGACGCCGACGGGCCCGGCCAGACCCGCGACGACACCCCCGGCGCCACCGGCCAGGACACGCCTCCGCGGAACCCCGACTCCCCTTCTGCCAAGGACGACAAGCGGGCCGACACCGGCGATCGCGGTCAGCCCCCGGACACCACGCTGCCCGGCCAGTCGCGGGACGACACCCCCGGAGGCACCGACCAGGACACGCCTCTGCGGAAGCCCGACTCCCCATCCGCCCAGGACGACAAGCGGGCCGACACCGGCGACCGCGGTCAGCCCCCGGACGCCGCCCCGCCCGGCGAGACCCGCGACCACACCCCCGCCACACCGCCCCGCGACACACCGGCTGACGAGGCCGCCCCGCGCCCGTCCCCGTCGGCGCCTCCACGGGACACCGAGTCCCCCGACTCCCCCGCAAAGGGGGGGCAGCCGGACGAAGGCGCCGGTGCCACTCCGGTGGCCGACCCGGACGTCGTCACCGGCCCGCCGATGTCGGAACCGCCCGGCCGGGAAGACCCTTCCGCCACCCCGCCCGGCCCTCGGCCGGGCGCCCCGGACCCGGAGGAGCCGACGACCGCCCCGGAAGAGGGCACGTCCAGTGGGCCCGGTGACGGCGATGAGCCTGCCGTCACGCCGCCTCCTCCCGAACTGCCGGCGACGCCCGACACCCCACCGCGCGGAACCGGCACGGAGGACGACCCGATCGTCATCCAGCCCAAGCCCGAACTGCCCGGGCCCTCGGCGGCTCCCGACAGCCCCTCCACCGGAACCGGTTCGGAGAACGAGCCAACTGTCACGCCACCCGTCCCCGACCCGCCGGCGTCCACGCCGCGGCCTGTTCCCGACAACCCGGCGACAGCGCCCGGGCGGGACAGCGACTCCGCGCCCGCGCCGGCCCGCCCGTCCGAGCCGGAGGTGCGGAACCCCGAGGACGAGGACCTCGTGCGGGCGGCACCCACCAGCGATGAACGCGCTGACGTCGAGCGCGACCGGTCCACCGCCGTGAGGTCTCCCGCTTCCGGCGACGAGCCGAGCACCTCGTCGGACGACGTCCTCAGGAGCGACAACGAGAGAACGGGTTCCGACCACCTCGGTGCGCCCAAACCTGCTGACACCGGACCCGCCGGACAGGGTTCCGAACCGGCTGACCCTCGACCGGCTTCGGGGGCCTCGAACGAGACCTCGACGCCCTCCGCGCCTGCGCCCTCCGACCAGTCGCCGCCGGCTCAGGACCGGGGGGAATCGGATCCCGAGGACGGCGCCATGCCGACCAGCCCGTCGCAGACCACTCGCCCTCCGGACGCGACGACCACGTCGACCCGGATCGGATCCGCGGTGTCGGCCACCACGACGACGCCGAGGGCGACGGGTCCGCAGACCGTGCCGCTCCTCACCCCTACCGTCCTCTGCCCGTGCGCCACGGAGCACGTCGAGGCGGACGCCGCGGCTCGGTCGACCGGCACCACCACCAGGGTGCGAGGGACCTCTGGCAGCGCGGGCGGCGCAGGGACCGGTTCTGTCAGCGACGTCCCGCCGATCGCACCGGTGGCCCCGATCTCGCATCCACCCCTCGCTCCTCCGCCCGCCCCGGTGACGCCTGCTGGGAACGCGGCCGTGAGCAGCACCACGGGCGGGGGCGGACACAACAACCAGACGGACGACGACCTCGCGATCATCGACGCCGACCTCGCCACCACCCTGGCCCAGGCCGCTGCCCGTGTCGCCTTCGGCACCGCCAGCCGGGTTCTCGGGTGCGCGGACGATCCCGGTAGCCACCCCGGCTGAGCCCCGCTGGTGCTGTCGGGTGCCTTACTCGCACCCGCGACCGTCCGCACCACACAGGGCTCACGGCTCCGTCCGGCGCCCGCCTCGGGAACCACTCACCCACCACCCGTTGATCACCCCGCACTCGAGGAAGAGCTGCGGACACAGGCCGAGGACAAGGCCCGATGAGACACGACACACGCACGCACCTCGCACACGTCCCCACCACCTGCTCCCGGGAGTACGTACCAGGCGGCCAGAGCCGGCCCGAGCAGCCAGCTGCACACCCGCCGACTCCCACGTGCGGTCGCGACCGCGCCGCACTCTGTACGGAGGGGGGAGAGACGAGATGAGCGACGCCTTCAGGGAACGGCTGGACGGCGTCCTCATCACGGGCGTCGACTGCCCGTCCCCCGACGTACCCGTGATCGAGCCCGAGGTGCGCCCTCTGAGCCAACTACGCCCGGTTCCGCCGTTGGCGAGAACCCCAGGAACGGGGACGTATCCCTTCCCCGTACCGGCACGTCCGGTGTACGACCCCTACCGCGCTCGTCGACGGCGGCCCCCGGAGTGGCTGGTGACCTACACCGCTGCCCTGGTCGCGGGTGATGTCGTCGCTGCTGTTGCTGCCGCCTGCGTCGCAGTCGCCCTCACCGGCCCTGTCTGGGACCGGGGAGTCGCTCTGGTCACGGCAGGAGCACTCGCGTGGCCCGTGCTCCTGCTGGTGCTGGGGACATACGCCGAGAGGCGGCACGGAACCGGCGCCGCCGAGTACAAGCGCGTGGGCACTGCGAGCGTCATCGCCATCGCAGTGGCGGGCTATGCCGCTCAGGTCCCGGCTCTGGGCTCGTTGAACGGTCTCCTCCTCATCGGTGTGCCCTTGGCGACCGTGCTGACGCTCGTGAACCGACTGCTCAGCCGGTGGCACCTCCACGCGGCCCGGCGGCGCGGGCTCATGACCAAACAGGTCGTCGTGGTCGGTCGCGACGTGGCCGTCCTCGACCTCGCCCGGCGGTTGCGACGGGATCCCACGGCCGGTCTGCGGGTGGTGGGCGCGTGCGTGCCCCGAACCACCGAGCGCAGGAACCTGGAGGTGCGCGGCATCACGGTGCTCGGACACCTCGACGAGGTCGTCCGGGTCGTGGACGAGGTGGGCGCCGACGCAGTCGTCGTCGCCTCGGCGAGCGAGACCGCTGCTCAGTACCTGCGCGAACTGTCCTGGCGACTCGAGGGCACGAACATCGACGTGATCGTCAGCCCGGGGCTCGTGGAGGTCGCGCCCCACCGGCTGCAGATCCGCCCGACGACGAGCGTGCCGCTCATCCAGATCCGTGAGCCCGAGTTCCGGGGGCACCGGCGACTGCTGAAGGGCCTGCTGGACCGGGTCGGCGCGGCGGTCTTGTTGGTCCTGGGTTCCCCCGTCATGGTGGCGATCGCAGTGGCGGTTCGGCTGACCAGCCCCGGACCGGCCCTGTACCGGCACCGCCGCGTGGGCAAGCGTGGCCATCACTTCGACCTGTTGAAGTTCCGCAGCATGGTCGCCGGCGCCGACCGGGACTTCGACGCCCTACGGGAGAAGAACGAGGGGAACGCGGTCCAGTTCAAGCTGCGCCGCGATCCGCGGATCACCAAGGTGGGCCGGTTCCTCCGCAAGTACTCCCTCGACGAACTCCCGCAGCTGATCAACGTCCTGAAGGGCGACATGTCCTTCGTCGGGCCCCGACCGCACGTGGACAAGGAGGTCGAGCAGTACGGGCCGGACATGCACCGCAGGTTGTTGGTGAAGCCGGGGATCACAGGCCTCTGGCAGGTCAGCGGCCGGTCGGACCTCAGCTGGGACGAGGCCGTCGAGCTGGACGTCCGCTACGTCGAGAACTGGTCGCTCGGGCTCGACCTGGCCATCCTCCTGCGCACCGTCCGTGCCGTCCTGAGGTGCTCGGGCGCCTACTGACGATCGGGAACGGACAGAGAGGAGCCTGTGCCGGCGGCCGGGTCAGGAGCCCCGGGCGTCGATCCGGATCGCGCCGAACGCCATCGCCCCGGACGACGACCCGCCGAGCACCCGGGCCGCCCGCCCGGTCTCCGCCGCGTACCTCCGGGCGACGTCCTCCACGGCGTCCCGCGCGCCGGCGCGGACCAGCACGGCCACCACGCCGCCGCTGCCGCCTCCGGTGATCTTCGCGCCGTACAGGCCGCCGTCCGGCCCCACGGACCGGACCAGCTCCACCAGCCGGTCGGTGCCGCTGGACCCGAGGCCGCAGGCGGAGTAGCTCGCGTGCGACTGGTACATGAGCTCGCCGAGCAGCGCGCGCACCTCCTCGGTCAGGTGCTGGGCGCCGAGCAGCGCCCGGAACAGCCGCACCCGCGCGTGCTCGTGGATCGGGTGTGCCGTCGGTTGGCGGACCGCGTAGCTGGCGCTCGGGTCGACCCGCGTGACGTCGTCCGTGGTGCCGCCGTACCGCGCGAGGAAGGTGGCGCCGTCCATCTTCTCCGGGACCCGGTCGCGCAGCTCGGACTCCCACAGGGACGGCGGCACGTTGGCGAGGTACCCGTGCCAGAGGGGGTCGTCGACGGCGACCCGCCCGTCGGCCACCTCCCGGACGTCCAGGCCCATGAGGTCGGCGACGACCCGGTAGCCCATGAAGGCGCCCACGCGGACCGCGCCGTAGTCGGATCCGCCCACCTCGTGGCGTATGCCGGAGTCGATGCCCCACACCTCGATGCCGGCCGGCAGCGGCGCGTGGTCCTGCAGCTCCGCCGGCTGGCAGAGCAGGGCGAGCAGCTCGTCCTCGCGGCCGCAGGCGGCGGTCATCTGGTCCATGACGCCGCACGGGGCGCCGACGACCAGGTTCTCGACCCGCTGGCACAGCAGGGCGAGCTCGCGGCCCTCCAGGTCCACGCCGAGCGCGTCGACGACGGCGCGCATCGTGGCCACCTCGAGCGCCGCCGACGAGCTGACGCCCTTGCCCGTGGGGACGCTGGAGTCCACGAGCAGCCGCAGCCCGCGATCGAGGGGCACCCCCTTCTCCCGCCCCAGGACGACGAGGGTGCCGATGACGTAGGCGCCCCAGCGCGTGCGCTCAGACCCGGCGAGCAGCGCGCGGGCCACGTCGTAGTCGGGAACCACACCATCGGGCGCGAGCACGTCCAGAGGCACGCGCACCTCCGCATCGGCCCCGAACTCCGGTGCCGCAGGGCTGCGCACGGTGATGGCGGCGTCGTCGGCCTCCTGGACGGCGACGAGCGTGGCGGCCGCGAGAGGCAGCTCCAGGACCATCGCACCCGAGTAGTCGGCGATGCCGCCCATGACGTCGAGCCGCCCCGGCGCGCGCGCCACGTGGACCGGCCGGGAAGGGACGAAGAACTCCCCGCTCGCGGCGACCGCGGCGGCGCAGCGCTCGAGGTCGGTGCCGTGGACGTCGGCGACGTCCGGACGCGTGCCGCCGGGGTGCGTTCCGCTCATGTGTCCTCCGCATCGAGGTAGTGCACGGTCGGCTGCGCGCGGAGCTCCGCCGCCTTCTCCTCCGGTGCCGTGTCGCTCAGGAAGTTGCCACCGCCGCTCTCCGGCCCGCCGAGGAACTTCAGCAGGTTCGGCTGCCGCAGCGGCGGGAGGAAGCCGACGTGGAAGTGGTGGTCGCGGTGGTCCCCGCCGTCGGTCGGGGCCTGGTGCAGCGGCATGACGTACGGGAAGGGCCGGCGCCAGAGGTTGTCGAAGCGGACGGTGAGGTCCTTCAGGGCGCGGGCCAGGGACTCGGCCTCGTCGTCGGTGAGCGCGGAGACGTGCGGGACACTGCGCTTGGGCGCCACGTAGACCTCGTAGGCGTAGCGCGCGAAGTACGGCACGAACGAGATGGCGTGCTCGTCCTCCCACAGCACCCGGCGTCCGTCGGCCTGCTCGGCTGCGATGACGTCGGCGAACAGGCCGCGGCCGGTCTCGCGGGCGTACCGCCGCTGCGCCTCGAGCTCGCCGTCGAAGGTCTTCCAGGTGAAGTTGGTGGCGTACACCTGCCCGTGCGGGTGCGGGTTGGAGACGCCGACGGCCTCGCCCCGGTTCTCGAACACGAGCACCTGCCGCACGCCGGGCCGGGCACCGAGGTCGCAGGTCTCCCGCCGCCACGCGTCGACGACGGCGGCGACCGCGGGCAACCGCATCCGGGCGAGGGTGAGGTCGTGACGCGGGTCGTAACAGATGACCCGCGCGACGCCGGTCGCCGGCTGGACGCGGTAGGGCGGCGACGGCACCTCGAGGTCGGTGGGCGCGTCCGGGCCGATGGCCGGGTGGTCGTTGTCGAAGACGTGCACGCCCCGGTAGTCGGGGTTGGTCGCCCCGGAGACGCGGGTGTTGCGCGGGCAGAGGTAGCAGTCGGCGACGTACTCGGGGACGCGGTCGTGCTGGGCCGCGGTGGTCTGCCCCTGCCAGGGGCGGCCCTGGCGGTGCGCGGCGACGATCACCCACTCTTCCCGGAGGGGGTGCCAGCGCTGCTCCCAGACCGGCCGCCGCGTCGACGGGCTCACACGGACCGCTCTCGCGGGCGCGCCGGGCCCCTCGACGTGCTCGTCACGTTCGCACTCACCGCTTCCCACGTCCCGCGACCCGGCGCTCCTCCCCGCCGTGCGACGGCCCGGCGGCCAGTCGATCATGGCGGAAGTCGCCGTCGACCGCGCGTCGTCGTCGCCCCGCCAGGGAACGGCTACCGCACCACCTCCAGCCAGGTGCGGTCGTCGAAGCTGATCTGCCCTGGGCCCACGCCCTTGGTGGCGGGCGGGTCGGCGATCATGAGCGGGTCCTCGCGCAGCCGCTGGGCGAGCAGCTGCTCGGACTCCTCGAAGGTGCCGCCGAGAGCGGGGTAACCGTCGCTGGCCAGCACCACCCGGCGCCAGTCCGCAGGCAGGGAGATGACGCGCAGCAGCCGGTCGGGCACGGGGCGGCCGTCGAGCCGGCCGAAGACGAGGGGGTCGTCCCGGTCGAGGTTGGTGAGCAGGTGCTCGCTGGCGAGCAGGGGCAGGATCATGGCCCGCCCGGGGTCGTGCTCGAGGAGCTCGGCGAGGCCGGTCCGTTCCAGCTGCGTGCGCAGGAGGGCGGCCCGGGCGCGGGCACCCCGGCGCTCCACCTCGTGGCCGAAGCGGGTGGCCTCCCCGTCGCAGGAGGCCCAGCCGTCGCCGACGGCCCAGATCTCGTCGCGGTGCACCGACAGCAGCTGCACGCTCGCAGAGGGCAGCTCGGCGACGTCGGACGACGTCCCGAGGGCGGCCAGCGCCCGGGTGAGGACGTCGACCGCCTCGCGCGCGCCGACGGTCGGTGGCAGCCCGCGGATGGCCGCCGCGACCGCCTGCGACGCCCGCCGTCCGGGCGACTCGCCACCGGCGACCGGGTGCTTGGCGGTCGCGCCGTCGACGACCGCGAAGAAGTGCTCGGTGACGACGACGGCGTCCTCGTTGCGCGCCGGGTCGTCGTACTTGCCGCGCGTGGCGACGACCTCAGCGGTCGGCATAGTCGACCGCAAGGTGCACCTGGGGCGTGCGGATGCCGCGCGCGGGGGTGCCGATCAGCCGGGCCCGGACGACGTAGGCCGCGGTGTCCTTCGCCTTGGCGAGCACCTTGGTGTTGGCCACCAGCCACTCGGCGGCCGCCTGCGTGCCGTAGGTGGAGGTACCGGCGATCATCCACATCCGCCCGGGAGAGGTGTCGACGAGGACGTTCCGGTGCCGTAACACCATCCCGTAGGCCCAGTCCCCCTCGTCGGCCGTGTCGAGCACCACCGGCTCCTGGCCGGGCGGCGCCCAGTGGATGCGGCTGTCCACCGGGCCGCTGCCGTCGGCTCGCGGGGCGTCGCACATGTACACCGGCAGACCCTGGACCTCGCAGACCTTCGCGGCGACCGCGTTCGTGCGGGGGCCGCCGAGCAGGATCACGTCGCCCTCCTCCTCCTCGGGGCCGGCGTTGGCAGAGAGCACGACCATGTCGGGGGCGAGGGCCGAGCCGTAGGCGCGGATCAGGGACGGCGCGAGCAGCGCGACCCCGCGCAGCTGACCCACCCCCGTGCCGAGGCGGACCTTTCCGGTGATGTGCCGCGGGGTCTCGCTGGTGGAGACGATGACGGTGAGGTGCTTCGGGTCCCTCAGCCGCCAGAGCCGGCGGGCCGGCAGCCACTCCCTGGCCCTCAGGTAGCTGACCGTGGCCGCGCTGGAGAGCCCACCGGCGACCATGCCGCTGACGAGGTTGGCGGCGACGTCGTCGACGAAGGCCACGCTCAGCCCCCCAGCCGCCGGGCGGCCAGCAGCAGCCCGATGATCGACTTGGCGTCCTGCACGTCGCCCCGGGCGATGAGGCCGTCGACGTCGGCGAGGTCGACGTACTGCACCTGCGACGTCGACTCCTCCTCCGCGTCGAGGTCGCGGGCGGTGTCCGTCAGGTCCTCGGCGAGGAACAACAGCGTCCGCTGACTGCAGTGGCCGGGTGAGTTGAGGAAGCTGCCGAGGGGCGTGACGGCGGCCGCGCGCACGCCCACCTCCTGCTCCAGCTCCCGGACCGCGGCGGACGACGGCTCGGCGTCGGTGGCGTCGATGCGCCCGCCGGGGAGTTCGAGGTTGTCGGCGTCGATGGCCGCGCGGTACTGGCGGATCAGCGGGACCCGGCGGTCGGAGGTGACGGCGACGGTCGCCACGGTCGGCTCGTGCCGGGCCCAGGAGCGGCCGAACGTGGCGCCGTCCGACCTGGTGACGGTCGAGTCGACGACGTCGAAGTTGAACCGTTCGCAGACCACCCGGTCGGAGGAGCGTTCGTACACCCTGACGGACTCTAGGGCCGCCGCTCCGTGGTCCCCCGTCGACGCTCCGTCATGGTGTCGGCGGGGCGGATAGCCTCCGGCCATGACGGGAACGACCTGGCTGGTCACCGGCGGCGCCGGGTACATCGGTGCACACGTCGTCCGCGCACTGCTGGCCTCGGGCCGGGACGCCGTGGTCGTCGACGACCTCTCCACCGGTCTGACCTGCCGCGTGCCCGACGGCGTGGAGTTCGCCGAGGGGTCGGTGCTCGACACGGGCTTCCTCGCCGACGTCATCCGCCGGACCTCGCCCGCCGGGGTGGTCCACATGGCTGGCAAGAAATCTCCGACGGAGTCGGTGGGTGATCCCCTGCTGTACGCCCGGGTGAACGCCGGCGGGGTGGTCAGCCTGCTGGAGGCGATGCGCCAGACCGGGTTGTCGCGGGTGGTGTTCTCCTCCAGCTGCTCGGTGTACGGGACACCGTCGGTCGACGTCGTCGACGAGGACGCCGCCACGCGGCCGGAGAGCCCGTACGGGGAGTCCAAGCTCTACGGCGAGCGCGTGCTGGCCGCGGCTGGGGCAGCGTACGGGATGGGCGTGGTGAACCTGCGCTACTTCAACGTGGTGGGCGCCGCCGCCCCGGAGCTGCAGGACACCGGCACCTACAACCTCGTGCCGCTGGTCTTCCAGGCGCTGCACCGCGGCACGCCGGCCAGGGTCTTCGGCGGCGACTACCCCACGCCGGACGGCACCTGCATCCGGGACTACATCGACGTCGTGGACCTCGCTGAGGCCCACGTGGCCGCCGCCGCGGCGCTGGAGGAGCGGCCGCGGATCGCGACGTACAACGTCGGCCGCGGCGTGGGCAGCAGCGTCCTCGAGGTGCTGGAGACGATCTCGACCGTGATCGACCGCTCGGTGCCATACGAGGTCGTGGCGCGAAGGCCGGGCGACCCGGGGCACATCGTCGGCCGCGTCGACCGGATCGCCGCCGAGCTCGGCTGGACCGCGAAGCGAGACCTGCTTGACACGGTGCGCAGCGCGTGGGCCGCCGAGCAGGGCGCGCCGGGGTTGCCGGAGGCCTCCTGAGCTCGCCTCAGAGCCCCGGGCGGACGACCCCGCAGCGACAGGCGTAGAGGCTCGAGCTGCTGAAGGCGTCGTCGCCGGCCCAGGAGAAGCGGTGCCGATGACACGGCCAGGTGACCTCCCGGTGCCCCGTCCGCGGGCGGCGGGCGAGAACCCGGAGCAGCGCGATCACGGTGCGCAGTCTGCCCGGGATCGCGACCCGGCGGAATGGTGGTGCACTCGTCCGTCACGCACGTCACAGCCCGTCGCGCCTCCCCGACGTTTGGGGGCGGACAAGCGACCACTTCTCCGGTTGACTCAGCGCCGCGGGGCGCGGTTCCCCGCAGCGCCGAGTCGAGGCGGTCTGGGGGGCACATGCACTGGATGGTGGTCATCGGGATCGGGTGGCTGCTCCTCGCCGTCGCGGGCGCCGTCGTCATCGGCCGGTCCATCCACGCCGCCGAGCACCACGAGGTCCCGGCCGCCGTCGTCCTCCGCCCCCCACGGGCCTCCCGCCGCTCCGCCAAGGTCTCGCGCCGGCCGTCGGCGTCCCGCGCCGTCTCCGGCTGCCTCTCGCCGGTCGACCGCTCGCCGTCGCCGTGGGAGAACGAGACGACCTGACGGCGTCGCACGCTGCGGCGGGTGCTGGTCAGCCTCGGCGTCCTCGGCCTGGTGCTCACCCTGCTCGTCGGCGGTACCTCTGGTACCTCACCGATCGGTACGCAACATCGACCGGGTCTCCGACGTCCTCGCCGACCTCGACGAGCAGTCGCGCCCCGCGCCGGCGACGCCGGTGGAACAGGCCGGGGAGGAGCCGGTGACGTCCCTCTGCTCGGCTCCGACACCCGGGCGACCGCCGACGAGGGCGTCGCCGCGGGCAGCCACTCGGGCGTGATCATGCTGGCCCGCTTTGCAGGCGACCGGCAGCACGCGCAGCTGATCTCGATCCCGCGGGACTCGTGGGTTGGACGTCCCCGGGTACGGCAAGACAAGATCAACGCCGCCTACGCGTTCGGTGGGCCGTCGCTGCTCATCCAGACCGTCGAACAGCTCACCGCCGTCCGGATCGACCACTACGTGGCCATCGACTTCCGGGGTCCCATCCAGGTCACCGACGACCTGGGCGGGGTGGACGTCGTCGTCGCGGAGACGACGAGCAACGGGCCGTACACCTTCCCCGCCGGCGTGAACCACCTCGACGGCGACCAGGCGCTGGTACCTGGGTCAGCGCTACAGCCTCGCCGGCGGCGACTTCGACCGGGTGAGGCACCAGCAGCAGTACCTGCGGTCGCTGTTCGTCCAGCTGTTCGGCTCCGACACCTTCACCGACCCCGGCCGCCTGGATGCCGCCTGCTCGCCGTGACCTCCGCGGTCGCGGTGGACGACGAGCTGGGCAACGGCGACATGCTGTCGCTGGCCCACTCGCTGCGCGGGCTGCACCCGGACGACGTGGAGTTCTTCACCGCGCCCGCGCTCGGCACCGGCACCGGCACGGAAGGCTCGGCCAGCGTGGTCTGCCTCGACGGCGTCGCCTGCGACCGGATGTGGGCCTACCTGGGCAACGACTCACTCACCCAGAATGCCGACGAGTTCAGCGGCGAGGCCCTGCCCGACGTCTGGGTCATGATCCCTCCTGGTGCACCTCGAGCAACCGGTCGATGGGTCGAGGACGTCGGCGTCACTGCTGCTCCGCCTGCGTGACCGCACCGCGGCGAGCCCGCTGACGAGCACACCGGCGCGGTCCGCGAACCCCTTCCCATGTCCTTGTCCACGTGATCCAGCGGGCCAGCAGCTTTCGGAACAATGGGCGCGCGAAACAGAGCGCGCGGCGCGCGCTCGAGAACGCCTTCCTGTGACCCCGCATCATGGTGAGGCGAGGTCCTCGTCCATCACCATGTGGGTCGGCCGGCTGACGGGTGGTGAAGTCGCCGGCCTCGCCGCCAAGCCTCTTCAGGACGAAGGGCGCTGTCGGAGTGCATGGCAGAGCCGGCCACGGGCCGGGTGCCCGAGTTCACATACGGGGGGCGGCGTCTGGGATGAGTACCTGGTCGAGGGTGGCACGCCCGAGCCGCTCGACCAGCGCCGACCGGCAGATGTTGCCGGTGCAGACCAGGAGCGCGGTGAACCCTGAGTCCGGCTGCCGATGCGCGCGTCAGCAGGGTTTGCCGTCAGTACGCCCCGGAGCCGCGCAGTACTGCCCCGACGGTCTTCCAGAGGATCATGAAGTCGAAGGCCAGCGACCAGTTCTCCACATAGCGGACGTCGATGCGCACCGAGTCGTCCCAAGAGAGGTCGGAGCGGCCGCTGACCTGCCACAAACCGGTGAGCCCGGGCTTGACCAGGAATCGACGGTGCATGTCGAGGCCGTATCTCTCGACCTCGCTCTGCAGCGGCGGGCGCGGACCGACCAGCGACATCTCCCCGCGGAGGACGTTGATCAGCTGAGGCAGCTCGTCGAGTGAGTAGCGCCGTATGACCCGGCCAACCGGCGTGACGCGCGGGTCGTTCTTCTTCTTGAACAGGACGCCGTTGCCGTCGCTGTCGGCGACCAGCGCATCGACCATGCGGTCGGCGTCGACCACCATGCTGCGGAACTTCAGCATCGGGAAGGTACGTCCGTCGCGGCCGACCCGCTCCTGACGGAAGAAGATCGGTCCGCGGCTGGATGCCTTGACCGCCACCGCCAGCGTGAGGAACACAGGTAGCAGGGAGAGCAGCCCCAGCACCGCGGCGGAGCGGTCGAACGCCTCCTTGGTCAGCCGGCGTGCACCACCCAGTTCGGGCCGCTCCAGGTGCAGCAGCGGCAACCCGGAGACGGGCCGGATGCACACGCGGGGGCCGGCGATCTCGGTGAGCGCGGGGGCCAGCAGCAGCTCAGCCGTGGTGCTCTCCAGCTCCCAACCCAGCCTGCGCAGCGCGGCGCCGTCCAGCTCGGGACACGGCAGGACCGCCACGGTGTCCACCCGCTGACAGGCGGCCACCCCGGCGACCTGGTCCAGGCTCCCGAGCACTGGCAGGCCGTCGAAGATGGCCTCTCCCGTACCGGGCGTGCCGGTCGGCAGGCAGCAGCCGATGACCTGGTAGCCGTGGTGTGCGTCGCGGGCCATCTGCTCGTGCAGCGCAGCGACCGCAGCGCGGTGTCCGGCTAGCACGACCCGCTGCAGGTGCCGACCACGACCCCGGGCGCGGTGCAGCAACCGCCGCTGGGCGTAGCGCTGCAGCAGCGTGAGCCCAGCGGCAAGAGGCAGCGCGAGGATGACGAGTCCGCGGGCGACCTCGAGCTTCAACGCCCAGGACACGGTGCCCACGCCGGCCAGCAGTACGACGGCGGCGAGCAACACTCGCCGGAACTCCTCGGGGCCGGCCCACAGGAACCGCTGCTCGTGACTGCGGGCCGCGTGCATGACGACGAGCCAGGCCGCCGGGAACAGAACCACCGACCACAGCGGTAGCCAGGCCACTGCGGGATCCGCCCCGAAGCGGACGAGGTAGCCGGCGACCCCTGCCACGGCGGCGGACAACACGTCCCCGACCGCGATGCGCCGCACGTAGGCCCTGCGCCAGGCGCGGCGGGACTCCGCATCAGCCCGTGGCGTCTCGCCGGCCGCCGGGGTGTTTCCGTACTGGACGTGTGAGCCCGGGGAGCGCAGCAGCGCCCCCTCAGGCATGTCGAGCGTGGTAATTCCCGTACCCCCGTGCGGAAACCCGATCGAGCCGGCGATCGACAAGTCGAGATTCACGATGACTGAGCGTCGGCGCGGCGGTTCAACGTTCAACCGACAGAGGGACAGTACTGGTCCGTCCCATTGTCGTGAAGTCCCGAATGGGAGATCCCCGCCACAGCCCGTCACGGCAGCAGTTGCACTGCCGCACTGGGCGCGCTCAGCCGAAGCGGCTACCGAGGGCGCGGTAGGCCCAGCCAGCGGCGGTCCAGGCCTCGCGGTCGAGGGCGTTTGCGACCGTCGAGGACCCGCTTGCTCGCGACGACCTCCGCGAAGGCGACGGGTCGAGCTCGCGGTACTGGCGCCACGCAGTGAGCACCAGGACGAAGTCGGCGGCGGCCTGCTCCGGGGTGCTCGTGTAGTCCAGGTCCAGCGACTCGCGGCCGCCCTTGATCGCCGCCGGCGCGGGCCAGGAACGCACGGATGTCCTTGGTCAGGCAGCCGCCGCCGAAGCCGAGGCTGGCCTTGGCGCAGGCGGGCCCGCGGAGCTTCGTGCTCGTGCACGTGGCCACCTCGCTGGCCACCTGCGAGGCGCGCGCCCGCAAGGGCCACTACGCCCGGACGCGGTGCGGTGAGACCCCGCCTTCACCGGGATCAGCGACCCCTGCGAGACGCCCACCGACGCCGAGGTCACCGTGGGGACCGTCGGGCGCGACGTCGACGAGTGCGCCCGCCAGGTGCTCGCGGCGGTGCTCAACCCAGCGTCGCGAGGTAGCCCTCGACGGCGGTGCGCCAGTTGCGCGGCTTGCAGCCGGTCGCCTCCAGCCGGGTCAGGTCCAGCACGCTGTTGAGCGGCCGCGGCGCGAGGCCGGGCTTGTCGACCGTGTACTCGGCGGTGCTGACCCGCCGCACGTCGTGCGGGTCGCGGCCGCGGGCGGCGAAGACGACCTCCGCGACGTCGGCCCAGGACGCCGGCTGCCCGCCGCAGGTGGCGTTGTAGGTGCCCGGGGACCCGTGCTCGATGAGGTGCGCGACGGCGGCGGCGAGGTCGTCGGCGAGCGTGGGTCGGCCGACCTGGTCGGCGACGACGGACGGGCGGACGCCGCGGTCGGCGAGGCCGGCCATCGTCCGCACGAAGTTGCGGCCCTCCCCCACCACCCAGGTGGTGCGCAGCAGCAGGTGCCGGTCGAGTGCGGTGACCAGCCGGTCGCCGTCGGCCTTGCTCCGCCCGTAGACGCTCAGCGGGTGCACGGGGGCGTCCTCCGGGATCGGCCCCGGGTGCCCGCCGTCGAAGACGTACTCGGTGGAGAAGTGCACGAGCAGGAATCCGTGCGCCCGCGCGGCGTCGGCCAGGGCGCCGACGCCATCGACGTTGACCGCCCGCACCGCGGCGAGGTTCGCGGGGTCCTCCGCGGCGTCGACGGCCGTCCAGGCGGCGGCGTTGACGACCACGTCGGCGCCGCCCCAGTCGTGCGCGGCGACCGCGGCCGGGTCACCGACGTCGAGGTCGGCCCGTGTCAAGGCGACCGCGCCGGGGAACCGGCGGGTCAGCGCGCGGCCGACCTGCCCGCCGGCGCCGAGGACGACCGTCGTCACTGACCACGGGCGGCGTAGGCGGCCTCCACGCGTTCCTTCTGCGGACCCCACCAGTTCTCGTTGTCCCGGTACCACTGGATGGTCGCGGCCAGGCCGTCGCGGAAGTCGGTGTAGCGGGGCCGCCAGCCCAGCTCCTCCCGCAGTTTCGTGGCGTCTATGGCGTAGCGCAGGTCGTGTCCGGCCCGGTCGGTCACCGAGTCGAAGGCGTCGGCCGGCTGCCCCATCAGCTCGAGGATCGTGGCGAGGACGGTGCGGTTGTCCACCTCGCCGTCGGCCCCGATGAGGTAGGTGTGGCCGATCCGGCCGCGCTCGAGGACGTTGTGGACCGCGGCGTTGTGGTCGTCGACGTGGATCCAATCCCGCACGTTGTGGCCGGCGCCGTAGAGCCGCGGGCGGCGGCCGACCAGCACGTTGGTGATCTGCCGCGGGATGAACTTCTCGACGTGCTGGTAGGGACCGTAGTTGTTCGAGCAGTTGGAGATCGTCGCCCGCACGCCGTAGGACCGCACCCACGCGCGCACCAGCAGGTCGGAGGCGGCCTTCGTCGAGGAGTACGGGCTCGACGGGTTGTACGGCGTCTCGGGGGTGAACTTCGCCGGGTCGTCGAGCTCGAGGTCGCCGTAGACCTCGTCGGTGGAGACGTGGTGGAACCGGACGCCGTGCCGGCGCACCGCCTCGAGCAGCGTGTACGTGCCGACGACGTTGGTCTGAAGGAACGGCGCGGGGTCGGCGAGGGAGTTGTCGTTGTGGCTCTCGGCGGCGAAGTGGACGACGGCGTCGCTGTCGCGCACCAGGTCGTCGACGAGCGCGGCGTCGGTGATGGAGCCGTGTACGAAGCTGATCGCGTCCTTCACGCCGGCCAGCGAACCCTCATCGCCCGCGTAGGTCAGCGCATCGAGGACGGTCACCGCGTACCGCGGGAAGCGCTTGACGGTCTGGTGGACGAAGTTGGCGCCGATGAAGCCGGCACCGCCGGTTACGAGCAGACGACGGACCTCACTCACGGGAGACAGATTGCCAGAGACACGTACGGGCCTGGTCCGCATCCCGTGCTAGCGACCCATCGGAGCCATGAAGGCAGAGCAGGCATCCTGCGCCTTCATCCCATGTGATTGAGGTCGCCCCGCAGCCGCATCCAGGCACATGCCAGCCGGGCCCGCCCCCCGGCGGGTCAGCACCAGGGAGACGGTGCGGGCTGGCGCGCCGGGCTCGGCGCCGATGAAGGCCGGGCCCCGACGCTGCGGGCGGCGGAGCTCGACGACGTGGTCCTCGACGGCAGCCGGGGTGCGCCGGGGGCTGGTGCGCGGGCGGCTGGACCGGTCGGCCAGTCCTGCCTCGCCCTCGGCCGCGACGCGGGTGAGCCAGATCCGCACACGCGCTTGCGGGAGATCCCCATCGCCGCGGCGATGGGCGCCTGGGTTCAGCCGGCCTGATGCCGCGCGACGGTCAGCAGCCGGCCATGAACGGTGGTGCGGGCATCAGCGTGGGTCACGAGGACCTCTGGGTGGATGAGGGCCTTCGACAAGCCACACCCCGCCCGCCGAGGTTCTTCGTTCAAGCAGCCCGCGCGCCACCAACGTCTTGGCCGGGTACACCTAGGGGCTCAACCGATAGACGTGGTACGAGTGCTCCGTCTCGAACGTGTCCGCCATCTGCCGTCCGCGCATGGGGACGGACCGGTCCTCGAAGAGCACCTCCGCCGTTCCGGAGCGGACGCCGCTGGGCAGGTCGAGTCGGTAGGTCCCGGGCGGGGTGTCCCGACCCAGCATGGCGAAGACGTACACCGCGCCGTCGGGACCGATCTTCATCATCGTGTCGAGGGCCGGGTTGAAGCTCCAACTGCGTGACTGAGTGTTGAGGACCGGCGCCAGCTGGCTCAGTTGGGCATTGACCTGGGCGACGCTCGCTCGGAGCCCCGGATCGCAATCCCGGAGGACGTGCTGCGAGATGCACGAACCCCCGAAGCTGTGATTGAAGTAGACGATGCCGCGGGCCTCGTGGATGACCGAGTTCATGACCGCCCCCTGGACCTGGGGACCGGTGATCGTCGGCGCGTCGTCCTCGATGAACGGGTGTCCGACCTCGACGAAGGCCCAGATGGGCTGACGCAGCCCGTCCAGGCCGTCCAGGTACCGCATCCGGTCGACAACCAGGCCGTAGTTCGCAGCCCTGCGGCAAGCGTCACCGCCGGCCCCGACGGACGGGCCCTCGGACGGTGAGGTGCAGATGTGCGGGTCTGTGTACCAGTACAGGTCACTGGACACCGCCAGTTGTGGCCACTCGTTGACGAAGCGGGCGGCGTCCGCGTCGCCGGCCCAGAACATGACCCCCTTGCCGTAGTTGGCGTAGGCGGGTGACCTCCCCTCGGCGCGACGGGCCATCTCGCTCATGACCGTCATGCCGCAGGAGGTGGTGGCCGGAGAGCAAATGTCGCCCTGCCCGGGGTAGTTGCCGGTCCAGGCGCCGTCCCCCGCGCCCGCCCACATGTCCGCCTCGTCGGCGAGGAACGTGCCGACACCCTCACCCAGGGGGTCCTGGGTCAACGAGGTGATCGCGGACATGCCGCTGCCACGGACGAGGTCGAGGTCCGTGTTGTCCGTCAGCACCACGTAGGTGTTCAGCCCCGCCGCGAGGTCGCGCTGGACGTCCCGGGGGTCGGTCACGGACTCCAACCAGACGCCGATCGGGAAGCGGGCCGGATCGGTCCAACCCTCTGCCACCGCACTGGGGAACTGCGCGTAGTACTCAGGTCCGCCCTCCCACGCAACCAGCGGCAGCCCGTCCACACCGTGGCGACCAGCGCCATTCCCGGCCGGTGAGGACACTGTCGCCGTCGAGGCGTCTGCAGGCGTGGCCGCTCCCGAGGGGGATGACGCGGGCATCGGCACTGCAGGCAACGGCATCCCGGCGACCGTGGTCCCGGCAGGTCGAGCTTGGCCCGGGTCGCCCACCGCCGCCGAAGGCGAGCCACCAGGGCCTTCGTCATCGTCGACAACGACGAGCACGGGAACCGATGTCGAGCCGTCCCGGACACCGGAACTGCCGGGGGCGGAGGGCAGCACGTCACCGGCACGCGGCGCGGCAGCTGTTCCGGTCGTACCGACGGGAGCGGGGCCATGGGCGCAGCCGCCGCCGAGCACTACCACCGACGCCAGGACGGTGAGACTCCGTACCGACGACCACTGAGCGAAGACTCCAGCCACTGCCACTCCGTCCCACCGACCGACGCGGGTGGCCTGTCGGACCTCCCGTGCTGGTAGTCGACCGGGCCTCGCTCGGGCTTGAGGCCTGTCGCCCGGTCGGGTCACCGCGTCCAGCCGGCGTGCGTTCGGGCGTCAGTAGGCGCCCGAACCCCACAGCACCGTGCTCACAGTTTTGGCGACGAGCATGAGACGAACCCCAGGGACCAGTTCTCGACGTAGAGAACGTCGATGCGGCCCGAGTCCGTCCCACGAGAGGTCCGACCGCCCACTGACCTGCCACAGACCGGTCAGCCCCGGCTGGACCAGGGGCCGCCGCCGTATGTCGTCGCCGTAGCTCGCGACCTCCTTCGCCACGGTGGGCGAGGGCCCACCAGGCACACGTCCCCACGGAGGACGTCGACGAGCTGCGGGAGCTCGTCGAGCGATAGCGGCAGATGAACTCCCCACGCGGGCGACCCGTGGATCGGCGCATCTTTGAACAGCACGCCGTTACCCCTGGGCTACCGCCGCGAGGTCCTCCACCATGCGGTCGGCGCCCTGCACCATTCTGCCGAACTCCAGCATCGTGAAGGGCTCACCGCACCGCTCGTTGCGCACCTGCCGGAAGAAGACCGGCCCTTTGCTGGTCACACCTACAGCAACAGCGGCAGGACGACGGAGTCGACCTCGGACGAGCTCCCCTGTAGCCGCGGGATCCGGACCCGAGGACGGGATCGTGAGCAGTACGAAACCGGCCCGTCGCAACGCGATGCCGGTCCACGGTGGCTCGGTCGCACCCGCGACCCTAAGGTCGGCCGCATGTCTCGGGGCCGGGCGTACGTCGCGTCCTGGGTCCTGACCAGCCCGAAGTCCAGCCCGCCGGAGCGCTGCCGCGCGTGACAGGAGTGCGGACGTTCGCGGCGACCGCGATCGGGGTGCTCCTCACCTCGCGGTGGAGTGCCCGGCAAACCGCAAGCTCCAGGATCGCGCACCCAGCCTCCCGCTCACCTCACCCACCACCGGAAGCCACGTGAACGGGGGCTCAATGCATGAGGACGGGGAGGTCGAGCGCGGTCGCCCCCACTCCGAACTGGTGAGACCCGCCACGGTTCCGCGGCGGTCTTGCCAGAATGAGGAGGTGATCGTGTACTGCGCGGGGACCTCTTATGAGGGCATCGCGGGCACGGACGTGCACATGGCACGTCAGCTGTCCCGGCATGCGCCCGTGCTGTACGTCGACCCGCCGGTGCCCCTCCTGCCCGGGCGTGGTGGACTCCTCGACCGCCGATGGGGGCCGACGCTCCGGCAGGTGGATGACGCTCTGGTCCGCCTGACGCCCCGAGCCCTCCCGGGACACACCCGCCGGTTCGTCGACCGAACGACCACGTCTCTGCTCCGTCGGCAGGTCGAGCAGGCCGTCCGGGCGCTCGGGGTCCGGGTCGCCGCAGTGGTCGTCGCGACACTCGAGGACCTGCTCGACGTGTGTGATGCACCGCGCCGCGTCTTCTACGGCACCGACGACTACGTCGCCGGCGCCGAGCTCATGGGTCTGCGCCGGTCGGCTCTGATGCGTGCCGAGGTGCGTCAGCTGGCCAAGGCCACGGACGTTGTGGCCGTCTCGCCGTGCCTGCTCCACAGGTGGTCGGGCGGAGGTCGCTCCCCCGTCCTCCTCACCAACGGGTGTGACGTGGAGGCGTTCTCGCGCACGGACAGCGCTCCGCGACCTACCGACCTCCGGCTGACCGGGCCCATCGCAGGGGTCGTCGGGCACATCAGCGCGCGCACCAACATGGACATGCTCGAGGCGGTAGCGGCCTCGAGCATGTCGTTGCTCCTCCTCGGCCCGGTGGACCGGCGGTTCGCACCGGACCGGATGAGGCGCCTGCTTCGACGGCCCAACGTTCAGGCGGTCGGGCAGAAGAGGTTCGCCGAACTCCCCAGCTACCTGGGGGCCATCGACGTCGGTCTGACGCCGTACGCGGACACGCCGTTCAACTGGGCCAGCTTCCCGTTGAAGACCCTGGAGTACCTAGCTGCCGGCCTGCCCGTGGTCAGCACCGACCTGCCTGCCACCCGCTGGCTCGGCACCGACCTCATCGCGAAGGTGGAGGACCCGAAGTCCTTCGCTGATGCCGCGCTCCGTGCGGTCGCTGACGCGCACGACCCGGCGCTGGTCGAGGCCCGGCGGGCGTTTGCGGAGCAACACAGCTGGGAGCGCCGGGCCACCGCGCTCATCGAACTGCTCGACGACGCGGTGGCAGCGTGAGCCACCGACCGGCGGCGGTGGGCGTCGTGGTACCCACCCACAACCGTCGGGCGCTGCTCGAGCGGACAATGCGGGGAGTCCTTGCCCAGCAGGACGTCGAGCTGACGGTCGTCGTCGTCGACGACGGGTCGGCGGACGACACGGCTGATTACGTCCAGGGCCTCGGTGACCCCTGCGTGACGCTCGTGCGGCACGAGGTGCCACGAGGAGTGTCCGCTGCCCGCAACAGCGGCATTGAGGCCTGCTCCGCGCCGTGGATCGCCTTCTCGGACGACGACGACGTCTGGGCGCCGACCAAGCTACGGGCCCAACTGGACGCCCTGGAGGCTCACGGCCGGGCCAAGTGGGCCACCACCGGCTCGGTGCGCGTACACGGCGAGGACCTGCAGATCCTCTTCGGTGAACCGGTACCGCAGACCACCGACGTCGCCGACGTCCTGCTCAAGAACAACATCATCCCGGGCGGAGCATCGAGCGTGCTGGCCAGTACGGAAGTCGTCCGCGAGGTCGGGGGCTTCGACACGCGGATGTCCAACCTGGCCGACTGGGACATGTGGATCCGGCTGGGTCTGCGCTCACCGCTTGTTTTCGTCCCACGGCCGCTCGTCGGTTACTACACCCATGTCGGGAGCATGGCCAGCAACGTCGAGAGCGCCCTGCGGGACTTGGACCTCATCCGGCAGAAGTACCGCACCGAGATCGCGACCCGCGGCGTCGAGCCCAGCCTCGAGAACCTCCTGTGGTATCTGTCCGCGCTGCAGTTGCGGGCTGGCCGGCGAGTGGCCGCAGCCAGGGCGCTGCTCCGGCTCGTCCCGTTGGGGCGGCCGGCCGTCCACGCAATCCGCAACGCGGCTGCCGGGCTGGTCTGGCCCGGACTGCAGCGCTACCGCGACCGCCGGGACGAACGTGCCCTGAGCCCGGCATGGCGCCAGGAGGCCGAAGCATGGCTGACCGCGTTCCGGCCCGGCGCGCCCGTCGCACCATGAGCGACGCCCGGGCACCTGGCGGCGGTCCTGCGCAACGGTGCGGTGCGGACCCCCACGTGCCGTCCCGTGGCCTGGACGTCGGCGCTGCGTGCAGCAGGCGGCTGGGAAGGTCTTCACCGGCAGGTAAGGGGACCCGGCCCTCCTCGCCGGCTGCAGCTGCGGTTCCGCGGTCGCCCTACGAGGGAGCTACGACTCCTCTGACCTGCCGAATCCCAACCGCCCGACGTTCCTCGACGGGCTGGACACCCAAGCCGAGGTCCTCTCCGTAGCGGCGGGCACCGGGGTCGCCGAGTTGGTCAGGGCGCCCGGGACGCGAAGTCCGGAGCAACGTGCTGGCCGCCACGGCCCTCCTCCACGGGGTCCGGCCACGTTTCTCTCGAGACGAACCCCCAAGCCGGTCGGTCCGGATACCCGGTCCTGCTGTGCACCGGAGGGCTGGTGCCGCCGAGGCCTGCCCGGCTCCCGAACCCGCCCCTCGGGCCAGGTCAAAAGGGCCGCTCACTGCCCCCGGGCGCCGGGGTCAGACGTCCGGCGGACACCGGCTCGCTGACCCACTCGCCGCGCGACACCGCGGTCCGCAGGAGCTCGAGCAGCAGGACGGCGGGTCGCACCCCCAGGCGCCGGTGCAGGCTCGGGTCCGAGAGCAGCGGCAACTGACTGCGGTAGCACTGTGCGGCACGCAGCTTTTGCACGACCCCGCGCCGGCTGCCCGGCACCGGCCCCCACTGCAACAGCAGGGGCCACTGGTCACCCGCCGGCTGGTCGGCCAGGCGCTCGCGCAGCGCGTACGGCTCTTCCACGTACAGGCGCACGACCCGGTCGGGTGGTAGAGCCCTGAGGACGAGGGCGGTGACCGCGGCGTGGTCGGCGTGGCGGAGCGGGAAGCCGGGGACCAGCACCTCGTCGGCGCCCTCAAGCAGCGGCGTCAGGGCGACCGACAACTGAGCATCGTCCAGGCGCCGCGGGTACTGCTCGTCCACATCCGGCAGGTGGTACGCACGCGCACCGACGAGGCGGCACGCTGCAACGTCCTCAGCCTGCCGAGCGATCGCCGCCGCGCCTTCGGTGGCAAAACCGGCCGCCGCGTCCCAGGGACCTGCGGCAGCCGACGAGGACGGGTCTCCCGCCAGAGGGGTGGCCACGGTGACGGTGCCGCCGCGTCGGGTGTGCGCAGCGATGGTGGCCCCGAGAGAGAGGACTGCGTCGTCACAGTGGGGGCTGACCACCACCAGCCGACGGCCGAGAGGCGCGGGCCGCCCGGGCTTCAGCGCGCGAACTTCGTGGCGGGTGCTCCTCACGCAGCCGACCCCGTTCGCCCTACGTGGGCAAGCGAGACGACGGGGCAGCGCCAGTCGTCCGATGCGAACGAGCGAGGCCCGAGATCCTCGCCCATCCGACCCAGCAGGAAGCCGGCCGCAGCGACGGCGTAGCCCCGGCCCCCGACGGTGCCCCCCGCCTCCCGGGGCATGTGACGGTCCAGCAGGGAGCGCAGCCCCGAAGGGGGGAGCCGCCACAAGTCGTCGTCCGAGGTCTCCCTCACCCGGCCACGCAGGTCCCCCGACCAGTGGTCCAGGAACTGCTCGTTCACGGTGCGGTCCACCGGGGTGCCGCGGTCGAACCCGTGGTCCTCACTGACCGGCCAGCGCAGCTTGCGGAGAACCCCATGGACGACCGCTGCGCGAGAAGCACCCGCGGCCCGCCGCAGGAGGCGACCAGGTCGGCTCACCGACCCGGGGTCCGGTGCGCTCTGATCCGCAGCCGTTCTGCACGCGGCACGACCATGCTCTGCCTTCGTTAGTGCGCATCGCCTTCCCAGGCGGAGTCTCTGGATCGACGGACCGTCGTCGTGTGACAACCACGCTGTGTAGCACCTGTGCACACAGGCCACGAGTCGGGCTACCTGTGTGAGGAACTGAGCTTGAGACCGGCCGACTCGCCGAATGGGAGGGGCCCGGGCGAGGTCCCTCCCTTCATGAGGTGTGATGGGGTCTCGCCGTCCGCGGCTAGCATGTGCCCGCGCACGGTCAGGACGACCGGTCGACCCACGGAGCCGCTACATGACCTCGATGGCCGTGCTGACACCGAGTTATGCTCCCGACTTCGAACTCTGTCGTGATCTTCATCGGTCAGTGCTTCGATACGCTCCCGCCGAGGTCGAGCACCACATACTGGTGTCCAGAGACGACCTCGAACTCTTCGACCAACTCAGCGGCCCTAGAACTCGGCTGCACGTCGCCGAGAACATGCTCCCGAGCGGTTTCATATCGCTACCTCGAATGAACTATACGATCAATCTGCGACGCCCGTTCCCACCGGTCCGGGGATGGATTCGTCAGCAGATCCTGAAGTTGACGGCGGCTGCGCAAGTCGAGGCGGACGTCGTCCTGGTGGCCGATTCAGATGTCGAATTCATCCGGCCATTTTCAGCGGAGATCTTCTGCAAGGACAACACCGTGCGCTTCTACCGCCGGCCCAAAGCTGTGAACGAGACCCTGCCACGTCATGTGATTTGGCATGACGTCGCCAGGAAAATGCTGGGTCTGCCACATGCACCACCTCCACACTCGGACTACATCGCACCGCTCATAGCCTGCAACCCCGTCCTCGTGTCGAACATGCTGCAGCGGATCAGGGAGGTGGCGAACAGAGCTTGGACCGACGCAGTGGGTCGCGAGATGCACTTCTCGGAATACACGTTATACGGGGTGTACATCGAAGAGATTGCAGATCCACCTGCACGCTCCTTTCAGTCTGGCGACAGTCTGTGCCATGAGTACTGGGAGGAGAAGCCATTGGACGACAACTCGGCAGCGGCCTTCCTCGATGCGATCAGCCCGGATGACGTGGCGGTCATGATCTCGGCGAAGTCCCGAACACCACTGGAGGTCCGCCGAGCGGCCCTGGGGTCCCGACGGTGACCTCGGTGGCTGCCGGCGTCGAGCAGACACTCGAACGAAGCCGCCAGGGCCGCTGGACCCCGAATGGGGCTGAGTTGCACAACAGGGGCCAGCGACTTCTCGCGCACGCTCGCACCCGCCTGATCAGGCGGTCCTTCGCTGCGTTCGGTGAGCACAGCGTTGCCTACGGACCGCTTCGGCTGAGCGGGCCGGCGAACATGGCCATCGGCTCGAGGGTCTTCCTCGGCCCCGGCTGCTGGCTCGAGGCCGCACCCGAGACCGACCGGCCTGGGGAGGTCGTACTGCAGCTCGGGGACCGTGTATCGGTGTCCGGCCTGACGACCGTGTCAGCAGTCCGGTCCGTCGTCATCGAGGACTCGGTGCTGATCGCACGCGGCGTCTACATCTCAGACCACTCCCACGGGATCCACGGAGACCTGCCCATCCGCGACCAGGGCATCACGGGCGTGGCGCCGGTCCGCGTCGAACGCGGAGCGTGGCTGGGCCAGAACGCCGTCGTCCTGCCAGGGGTCGTCATCGGCCGCGGCGCCGTCGTGGGGGCAAACAGCGTGGTCAGCCGGGACGTGCCGCCCCGAACCGTCGCCGTCGGGGCACCCGCCCGAATCGTCCGGTCCCTGGACTGACCAGCGCACGACGACTCAAGCGCGGTGCCCCCGGCGGGTCATCACCACCGCGCCGGCCGCGAGTGCCAGGCCGAGGAGCACCTGGATCAGGAAGGTCACGAACTCGCGACCGTCGCCGAACACGAGCGGCACCCCAGTGACTGCTGCGACCACGGCCGCGAAAGCCAGCGGGCGCAGGAGAACGCTCGCACCGGCGAAGGGGCGCTCACCAGCGACCCGTCCCATCACGTAGGCCCAAGACACGGTCGACACCACCGCGGCGACGCTCACGGCTGTCGCCAAGGTCAGGGCACCGGCCGGGGCAGCGAGCACCGCCGCCACGATCGTCGTCACGGCCGTCACTGCGCCGAGGATCAATTGGAGGCGGGTACGTCCGCATGCCTGCAGGAAGACGGTGGCGAGACCTTGGTAGATGAGGAAGGGGGCACCCGCCAGCAGGACCGACAAGGGCTGTGCCGCCCCGAGCCACTGGTCGCCCAGTGCGACGAGGACCACGAACTGGGCAGTGGTACAGCCCAGGCCGATGGCACCACAGGACAGCAGCATGCAGTCGTGTGTCGTGCGTCGCCATGACGCGAACTGAGCAGCGATACTCGGCCCCAGCCGGGCGAGGCTCGGGAGCATCACCCGATGGACCACCGACTGCAGGACCGCGTTGGGCAGCGCAGCGAACTGAGCCGCCCTGCTGTAGAGCCCCACGGAGAACGCCGAGCCGGTGCGTGCGAGCGACAGCCGGTCGACGTTCGACGCGAAAGTCGACAGGAGGCCGTAGCCGACCAGCGGCAGGCCATAGCCCAGCATGTCGCGGATCGCGGCACGGTCCCAGTACAGACGTAGGCGCTGACGGGCCAGGACGTAGAACACCACCGCCTGGACCACGGCAGACACCGCCGGGCCTGCCACCAAGGAGACCGCCCCCGCGCCCACGAGCGCGAGTCCCAGGCTGACGGCGAAGGCGAGGACCGCCCCGCCGACCTCGACGGCCACGATGGCACCGAAGCGCTGCTGGGCTGCCAGCTCCCCCAGAGGGACGGACCAAGGGCTCGCCGCCACGCCCGCTGCAGCGACGTGGATGAGGGGAATCAGGTCGTCTCCCCCGAAGAAGCTCGAGAGCTGGGGAGCGGCGAGGACCAGTGCCGCGCCGACCAGCACGGAAGCCAGGAGATTCAGCGACAGTGCGGACCCCGCGAATCGTGACCCAGCCGTCCTGAAGTGCACCATCGACGTGGAGATGCCGACGTCTGCGATCAAGGTGGCGAGCAGGACGATGCTCGCGGTGACCGTCGCGAGCCCGAAGTCCACCGGCGTCAAGATCCTCGCCAGGATCACCACGTTGGCGAGCTGAGCCACCTGGACCAGCGCTCGACCGAGAGCCGTCCAGGCGAAGCCACGGCGCATCGTCGTCCCGGTCCCGCTGCGGGAGCCGGGGAAGCCGGGCGGGTCGTCCAGGCGCCGCTCGGGGTCCGTCAACGGTCGGTCCGACTCTCCGCACGCTGGTGACGCGCACGGAGGGCGTTCCGCAGGAGGGGAACGAGGACCGGCAGGTCCTCGACGAGGTACCGACGCCCCAGCCGGCCAGGCTCGGTCCCGAGACGGAACAGCCACTCCAGCCCGGTCCGCTGCAGGGCAGTTGGCGCTCGACGCACCATGCCTGCAGCGAACTCCAAAGAGGCCCCGCAGCCGATCACGGTGACGGAGGGATCGAGGTCACGGACGGCGACCCCCAGGTGGTCCTGCTTGGGGAATCCGTAGGCCGCGAAGACGATGTCGGGCCGTTCCGCCAGGATGGCACCGGCAGCCTGCCGGTACGACTGATCCGCTGGGTCGCGGGCGAGTTGGAAGGCACTGGTCGACAGGCGCCCCTGGCCTCGTTCCTCTGAGGGGACCACCGCCGCAGCCCCTTCGGCCGCGCCCGGCGGACCGCCCGTGTAGTGGACGTGGAGCCCCTCCGCGAGCGCGGCTCGCGTGAGGGCGGGCAGCAGATCCGCCCCAGTCACCCGGCCAGGCACGGGACAGCGCGCCAGCGCGGCTCCCCAGACCAGCGGCATGCCGTCCGCCAGCAGCAGCGTGTACGAGGACCGCAGTCCCTCCGCGTGAGGAGCCGGCAGGTGGATCAGGTGCCGGTAGATGTCGAGGTTCAGCGTCAGGACGTGGTGGCCGGTGCCCGCCCGGGATGCCGCAACGAGCATCTCGACCACCTGATCGAGGGGCAGCGGCGACAGCCCTGGGGTCCACGGCCATCGGTCCTGTAGGCGCACGTCGGCTGCTCCGTCGCTGTGCTGGGGGTCCTTCCGTCCCGCGGCCGGATAGAGGCGCAGGCGAGGCCGCAGGTTACCAGCGTGGACTCCCGGCCACCTTCCGTCGGCAGGATCCCGCCGTCTCGCCGCCGAGGACGGTGCACCGAGAGGTCAGGCGGCGGGTCGTCCCGTTCCGTGGTCCACTGCGGTCGACGACAGCGCCGGTCGGTTCGGGGAGGATGGCGGCATGTCAGCGGCTGAGGATCCGGCCTACGTCTGCTTCTCGGCGCAGGACTGGTGGTACCACAACACGGCGCACTCGGACTTCCAGCTGATGCGGGCGATCGCGGCGAGACGCAGGGTGCTCGTGGTCAACAGCATCGGGATGCGCATGCCGACCCCCGGTAAGAGCACCCACACGCTACGAAGGATCAGCCGCAAGCTGCGCAGCGTCGCCAAGTTCGTCCGGCGGCCCTTGCCAGACCTCCCGTCGTTCCACGTCATGTCGCCGCTGCCCCTGCCGTTCTACGGGTCCCCCGTGATGCGCAGGGTGAACGCCGCCCTGGTGCGGCTACAGGTCCGCCTCGTGTGCCTCGTGCTGCGGATCTCCGAACCGGTCGTCGTCGTGACGCTGCCGACCGCATGGGACGTGGTCCGCCCCATGCACCGGCGGTCCCTCGTCTACAACCGGTCCGACCGGCACTCCGAGTACCCGGAGGGCGACAGACCGACGCTGGAGCACCTCGAGCAGTCCCTGCTCCGGGAGGCCGACCACGTCGTGTACGTCAGCCGGGCGCTGATGGCCGAGGAACGGTCGCTCACCGGAGACCGCGCGTACTTCATCGACCACGGGGTGGACGTCGGCCACTTCGTGACCCGTCCGGAGCACGAGCTTCCCGATGACGTCCGCAGCATTCGGCGCCCCCGCATCGGGTTCTTCGGCGCGCTCGACGACTTCGTCGTGGACTTCGGTCTTCTCGAGGCCGTGGCAAAGGGGCTCCCCGAGGCCTCCTTGGTCCTCATCGGCGACTCGACGCATCCGATGGAGAGCCTGGCGAGCCACGGCAACGTGCACTGGCTGGGGCGCCGTCCGTACGCGGACATCCCCCGCTACGGCTCGTCGTTCGACGTGGCCATCATGCCCTGGTTGGACAGCCCGTGGATCTGGTCGTCGAACCCGATCAAGCTGAAGGAGTATCTGGCGCTGGGTCTGCCCGTGGTCAGCACCGACTTCGCCGAACTGGCGACCTACACCGACCGGGTCCGGGTGGCGGCCAGCGCCGACGGCTTCGTCGAGGCGATCCGCCAGACGCTGTCGGATGGAGGACCCAGCACGCCGACCGAACGCCGGGCCTCGGTCCTCGACTACTCGTGGACGTCGCGCGGGGACGTCGTCGTCAGCTTGGCGGAGCAGGGTGACGCCGGGGCCGATGAGACGCCACAGCACCTCCCGAGCTAGTGGGCGGGACCACGCTGGGGGGTTCCCCGCTCGAGGAGGTGCCCGCGTGACCGAGGAGGGATCGGACACCACTCCCGACACGGGTCACCGTTCGCCGCATACGGGCCGGCGGGCACTGCGGCTCGTCGTCCCGACGGTGCTGGTGGCGGCAGCCGTTGCCGCCGGCACCGTCGCGGTCCTCCGCGACCACCGCGAGGAGTACTTCCTCGACGTGCAGGAGCTGGACGGGGGGCCGGCCTACTACGGGAGGTTCTCCCCTTCCCTGCCCTCGGACGAGTCCTACTTCCCCATCGGCGTCTGGCTCGAGAGCGTCACCTCGGAGCAGGACACCCGGGAGGACGCCGCTGCCGGGATCAACCTGTACGTCGGGCTCACCGAGGACAGCGATCTCTCGCTGGTCGGTGACGCCGGGATGCTCGCCATCCACGACCTCAAGGGTGAGGTCGGCGAGGAGACGGCGGGCTGGCTCGTCTCCGACGAGGTCGACATGTGGGGAGGGCCGGGAGAGGACGAGTGGACCGGCCTCCGCCCAGGGGAAGGGGACATCTGCACACCGGCGGGCGGACGGTGCGGGTACACGGTCCAGAGGACCCTCCTCGAGGACCTGCCCGACGACGACCGGCTCCGGTACAGCAACTACGGCAAGGGCGTGGCCTTCTGGGAGAGCGACGAGGAGGCGGCCCGGTTCGTCAACGACTTCCAGGACGTCGTCTCGGTGGATGCCTACTGGTACACGGACGAGAGCACGTGCGGACTCGGTGAAGGAGGCAACTTCTTCGGCACCGAGGCCGTGATCCCGCCGGACCAGTGTCATCGGGCCGCCAACTACGGGTTGACGGTCGACCGCGTGCGGTCCCTGGTCGAACCGCCGGGCAGCCGGCCTGTGTGGGCCTTCGTAGAGGTGGGGCACCCGTTCCCGGACGACAGCTATCCCACCATCACCCCGGAGCAGGTACGTGCGGCCGTGTGGAGCAGCCTCATACACGGCGCCCGCGGCATCGTCTACTTCAACCACAGCTTCGGAGGGCCCTGCATCAGCCAGCACGTGCTGCGCGATCCCTGCTATGCCGACGTCCGCGAGGAGGTCACGCGTGTCAACGAGCAGGTGACGGATCTTGCCCCTGTGCTCAACGCACCGTCCGTGCAGGACTTCGTCCGAGTGGATGGCGAGGTCGACACCCTGGTGAAGCTGCACGACGACACCCTGTACGTACTGGCGGCCTCGCGGGGGCAGGGACCGGCGGAGGTCCGTTTCTCCATGCCTTGCTTCGAGGACTCGTCCACCGCCACGGTCCTGGGCGAGTCCCGCACGGTGTCGATGAGTGCGGGCCGGTTCACCGACTCCTTCGACGACGAGACAGCCGTCCATGTTTACCGGGTCGACGGTGAGCCGTCCTGCCGGTTCGAGACCGGTTGAGCCCCGCCCTCCGGTCGCTTCACTCCTCGGGGGAGGGCGCACTGCGGCAGAGATGTGCGCTGACCTGGGGCGTCGTACCGTGTCGGGAGCGTGCTGAGGCGCGACCTGCGGGGCCGCCCCGACGTCACGGGGGTGTCGGATGGAGCATGTGGTGGGCCGATGACAGACGTCGCACCAGTCGGGGCTGGACAGGTCCCTGGAGCTGTGGACTGCGCCATCATCGTCGTCACCTACAACAGCGCGGACGACCTCGACGCGCTCCTGACATCACTGCCCGAGGCGGTCGGTGAGGTGTCGACCCATGTCACCGTCGTGGACAACGACTCGCGGGACCACGTCGAGGACGTGGTCGCTCGCCACCGGGACGTCCGACTGGTTCGAGCCGGAGGCAACCTGGGGTACTCCGGCGGTATCAACCTGGCTGCGCGCCACCTGCCGCCGACTTCGTGGGTGCTCGTCCTGAACCCCGACCTCGTTCTGGGGTCGGGATCTGTCGAGCACCTCATCACGACCGCGAGACGCCAGCACGCCGGCGCGGTGGTCCCGCGCATAGAAGACGCCCATGGCGTGCGTGCACACTCCCTGCGGAGGGAACCCAGCGTCCTGCGTGCATTGGGAGAAGCTCTACTGGGAGACCACTTGGCCAGCCGGCCGTCCTGGTTGGCGGAGATCGTCCGCGAACCCGCCGCGTATGAGGTCGTGCACGACATCGAGTGGGCCACCGGCGCTGCCGTCCTGGTGTCCCGCGACGCGGCAGCATCTGTCGGCGACTGGGACGACTCGTTCTTCCTGTACTCGGAGGAGACCGACTACTTCCGCCGACTTCGGGAGCAGGGACACCGGGTCGTGTACGCCCCGGACGTCGTCGTGCGGCACCGCGGAGGCGGGTCCGGCAGCTCGCCGGCGCTCGTTGCGCTGCTCAATGTCAACCGCGTCCGCTACTTCCGCAAGTGGCATGGACTGCCCGCTACGGCCCTGTTCTGGGGGACGGCCGTCCTGCACTCGCTGCTCCGGATCACCCGCCCCGAGGAACGCGCCTCACTGGCGGCGCTCGTCTCCCCCCACCGACGGATGAGCCTCCCGGGCGCGGTGAAGCGCCGCCCGACGCACGCGTCCGCGGGGTCCCCGTGAGCCGGGGAGGACGACACCGCGCACCGGAACCGAACTCGGCACTCACGGGGGGACAGGAACTGTCCCCCGGGGTCGTGCCGGCGGCGTCCGTCACCCGGCCCCCGTCGCAGGTTCCGACAACGGCAGGACCAGGGCGTCCGCAGGCCGTCGGCGTCGTCGTCTGCTACGCGCTCGCGTTGTTCATCTTCCCGTCGGACATGGTCATCCGCGCTGTCGGAGGGCAGGGATACGTAGCCGGCTTGGTCGGGCTCGCCCTATTGGCCCTGTGGGCCTTGGCTGCGCTCTTCAACCGTCATGATCCATTGCTCACACCACATCCCACCCGGGGCGTGCTGGCCTTCTTGGCGGTCATGAGTTTGGTGAGCTATGCCTTCGTGCCCTTTCACCGGCTCACCGAGACGGAACGCCTCAGTGGCGATCGATGGATCATGCTCTTGGCCGCTACCGCTGGGGTCGTCCTCGTCACGGCGGAGTTGGTGCCGTCCGTGGGAGCCCTCATGCGAGTCCTGCGGGCTCTGGTGCTGGGGGCGGCGTTCTCAGGCGTGGTCGCGGCATTGCAATGGCTTTTTCGTTTCGACCTCGCGGGCCTTATCCGCGAGGCAATGCCTGGTTTCACTCTGAATGGCGACTACAACACGTTCACCGCTCGCGGTCTCCTTGACCGTGTCACGGGGACGGCCTTGCATCCGATCGAGCTCGGCGTGGTAGCAGGTATGGTCCTGCCCATCGCGATCGCCTTGGCCCTGCAGCAGCCGGACAAGGCAGTCCTCCACAAGTGGGGTCCGGTCGGCCTCGTGGCGCTCGCCCTTCCCGCATCGGTGTCACGCTCCGCCGTGCTGTCGGCCGTCGTCGGATCTTTCGTTTTTGCGCTGCTCCTGCCGCGACGACAGCGGATCACCGCTTTGATAATCCTCCCGATTGGGGCCTTGGCGCAGTTCCTCGTCCGGCCGGGCTATCTCGGCACCCTGGTAGGATTTGTGTCGCAAGGCGAAGACGATCCCTCCGTGGCCACGCGGTTGAACGACTACGCACTGGTTGAGCAGTTGGTATCGATGCGGCCCGTGTTCGGCAGCGGTGGCGGTACCTACATCGCTGACAACGCCTTTGACATCCTCGACAACCAGTACCTCAAGAGCCTCATCGAACTCGGCTTGCTCGGAGTCACCGGGCTACTCGCATGGATGCTGGTGCCGGCGCTCGTCGCGCTCGCAGCCCGTCGACGGTCCGGGGACCCACGACTGCGCACGCTCGCCGCCGCGCTCGCCGGTTCTGCCTCGTCCGGGGCGGTTTGCTCGGCGACGTTCGACTCTCTCTCATTCAACATGTACGCAGGGGTACACGCCTTGGTGGTCGGCGCGATCGGCGCCTGCTGGGTGCTCGCAAGTCGTGAGCAGTCATCACCCCAAGCGGTTTTCCTGCCACAGAAGGGTTGACCGTGGACCTGCTGACAATCGCGCGCATCCTACGACGCCACTGGGCCCTGAGCCTGAGCGTCATCGCCCTCACCGTCCTGGGCGGCATTGCCCTGGTGGTCCTTACGCCGCGGCAGTACGAGTCCACGGCATCCTTTGTGCTGGCCTACCCGCCTGCGCCGCCCACGGCAGAGCAGATCGCCGAGGACCCCGCACTGGGTCAGATCAACTACAACAACCCTTACCTGCGCTTCACCAACGACTCCACGGTTGGCCAGGTCCTCGCCAACCGAGTGGGGTCCATCCCCGTGCGTCAGGAGCTGGTCGACGCAGGGGCCGATGACCAGTACGCCATCGGCCCTTCCACGGCTTTTGGCTCCTCGGGGTTGGTGATCGGCGTGACGGCTACCGGTACGAGTCCCGCCCAAGCCGATCGCACGATGGACCTGGTCACTCAGCGCATGCAGCAGGAGCTGGCTGAGATGCAAACGATCTACGGAGCCGACGAACAGGCACTCATAACGGCGCTGCCCGTCGCCGAACCGAGCGCCCCTGCTGCGGTGTTGTCCGGGCTCGTGCGGTCGCTGGTCGGTGTCGTGGCCGTCGGCGTGATCGTCCTGTTCGCCGCACTTTCGCTGGCGGAACGCCGCGAGTCCTCCGCTGTCCACCCAACTCGGCGCCGCGGCGCTCGGGGCCGAGCCCAGGCTGACGCCGACACGACGCCTGAGAATCGGCTCACTGGGGCCGGGAGCGGGGAGGGCGTCGTCGTCCAGGAGCCGCAGCCGGCGTCCCGCCACGCACGTGGTGTCGGCCTGCCGACCTCGTAGGTGCCCTGAGCGGAGACGTTGGTTTGCGCGCGTGTGACCACGGGATCTGATTGATCGATCATGTGGGGTGAGGACGTCCGGGGGTGGAGCGCGTTGAAGGCATCCAGTCCACAAGTCCCGGAGGTTCTCGTGCTCCACGCTGATGCCGCGCTGACCCAGCGCCGCGTCCGCGGCTGGCCCGCCTGGTCGTCGGCCCGCCCAGGCGGGCCAGCCGCAGGGATCAGCCCACAGGCGGTCGACACGCGAGTGAACGACCCATCTGTACACAACAGCGAGAGCTCGCTGCCCTCGATTGACTGGGCCTCCGGCCGAAGGCTGGTGAAATCCCGTTCATGACCGCCCCGTGCGCCGCCGCTGCGCCTCCGTTGGTGTCCGTGGTGATGCCCTTCAAGGACCCTGGCGCCTTCTTCGACGAGGCCGTGCAGAGCGTGCTGCACCAGACCTGGGAGCCACTCGAGCTGGTCCTGGTCGATGACGGAGGCAGCGACGGCAGCGACCAACTCGCGCACCGACTGGCGGCGACGGACACACGGGTCCGGGTCATCAACCACGAGGGAAGGGCCAATCGCGGAACCGGCCCCAGCCGGGCGTTGGGGATCCGCCACAGCACGGGGGACCTCGTCGCCTTCCTCGACTCCGACGACGTCTGGGAGTCCGGGCACATGGCCGACCAGGTCAGTTTGCTGTCTGCTCACCCCGAGGCGGACATGGTCTGCGGTCGCGTCTGGGAGTGGCGGAGCTGGAACGACAGGACCGCGCGGGACACCCTCTCGGCGCTGGCCTTCGCGCCAGGAGTCGTCGTCCCCGGTCCCCGGCTCCTGGCAGCGGTGCTGCGTCATGGCGGCTTGGCCACAACGCCGTGCGCGCTGCTGGTCCGCACCGCACTGTTGCGGAAGTGCATCGCAGACCTGGACAAGTTCCCGAGCACGTACGAGGACCAGGTCATCAACTCGGCCCTCCAGTTGCGTGGCACCGCCGTCATGAGCGGCTCTGCTTCAGCCTGGTACCGCCAACACCCCAACTCGCTCACGGCTCGTGACGCAGCGCGGCCCGAGCCGCACGACGGTGGACGCACGGCGTACCTCACTTGGTTGAGAGCCGAGGTCGCCCGATTGGACCCCAGGGACCCGGAGGTGCCGCAACTGGTCGACCGAGCGCTAGAGGAGGTTCCCTTCCACCTACCGGAAGCGAGTCGCCCAAGGTCGCTGACCATAGTCCGGGGAAGAACGCCTGAGAGTCTGCGAAGGGTGGTGAGTGGAGTCGAGCGCAGGGTCGGGGCGCGGCTGAGCGCGCCGGCCGCCGCGCGTGTGCACGCCCAGCGGGCGGCAACCCTCCTCGCCCGCCATGGCGCCGACGTCCGCGGTGACGTCCTCGCCCTGGGAGGCTCAGCAGCCGTGTCCGGGTTGTGGATGACATCCGTGCACGAGCAGCCGTGGCCGAATACTCAGGGGATTGGCGGTCCGCACCACGAGTGGACGCAGCTGCCCACCGCGAGATGGGATTGCGTGGTGGCCACCCCCGATGTACATGCGGTCCGCCGCCCGTGGCCGATCCGCCACCTGCGCCGGGTCCTTCGTCCGGGCGGCGTCCTGTTGATACTCACCGGACCCGAGGAGGAACGCCGGCTCACGACGGAACTCGGTCAACTCTTCGGGAGCGACGCGGTGAGCATCGAGGTGCAGACGACGCCGGGACCGCGAACCGTCCCGCTCCTCCTGCTCCGGGCGGCCGTCCCGGCTACCTGATCTCGAACTGGAGCCCGAGCACGACCGCTCGGTCCCGCTGGGCGGCATCAGCTCCGTGCAGCGTGAAGGACAGCGCCGCAGGTTCGTAGTGGACGTCCTCGTGCGCCGTGCCGAGCCATGCGCCGACGGTGTAGTCGCCGTGCGGCAACATCGGTGGGACGACGCAGTTGACCTCATGGTGGCCGACGGGGAACCGCTGTTGCCGTGAGTCACTCAACGACTCGTCGACCAGCCGGACTCCCTCCTGGTTGGTGAGGATGACGCTCAGATCGAGACCCACGCGTTCTTCCCGGACCTCGAAACACACCACCACACGGAACGGCTCCTCCCGCACGAGAGGACGGTTCGACCGGTCGAGGGGCTCGACCCGGATCTCGACGAGACGTCCTGCTGCCGATCCACCGCTGAGGGAAGCCATATGACCACCGCCGCTGAACCCGGACGTGAGGTAGTCCCGGACGACGGACGCGGTCGGGCCCTCGTCCCGGATCCGCCCCGTTTCGAGCCAGATGGCGCGGCTGCAGAGCCTGCTCAGAGCGGCCAGGTCGTGGCTGACGAAGAGCACCGTGCGCCCTTCGGCTTCGGCTTCGGACATGCGGTTCATGCACTTGCGCTGGAACTCCGCATCCCCGACGGCCAGCACCTCGTCGACGACGAGTATGTCGGGCTCCAGGTGCGCGGCCACCGCGAAGGCCAACCGCAGGTACATGCCGCTGGAGTAACGCTTGACCGGGGTGTCGAGGAAGCGATCGACGCCGGCGAAGTCCACGATCTCGTCGAAGCGCCGAGCCGTCTCAGCCCGACTCATACCGAGGACAGCGGCGTTGAGAAAGACGTTCTCGCGGCCGGTCAGCTCTGGGTGGAAGCCCGTCCCCACTTCAAGCAGCGCCGCCACCCGGCCGCGTGTGCGGGACTCTCCGCTGGTGGGCGTGGTGATCCGCATGAGGACCTTGAGCAGAGTGCTCTTGCCGGCCCCGTTGCGGCCGACGATCCCGACGGCCTCCCCGTCGGCGACGGTGAAGCTGACGTCCCGGAGCGACCACAGCTCGCGGCTCTCGTCACGCCGCCTCCGGACCGCCGCGGTCAATGTCTCGCGCAGGTTGCGCTGCTCACCGAGCAGGTAGCGCTTGCTGACCCGGTCCACCTGCACCCTGTCCACGTCAGATCACGTCCGCGAAGGCGCGCGAGGCGCGCAGGAAGTACCGGACTCCCGTGACCGCGAGCACGACGGCCACGGCCGTCGAGATGGCGAGCACGGCACCAGGCCAAGGGCCGCCGACGAGCACGAAGCGACCGAGCTCCAAGACTCCCACTACGGGGTTGATCGCATAGGCGTACTGGGCGGCTCCCTGGAGGGAAGCGGCGGAGTACCCGACCGGGCTGAGGAAGAGGAGCACCTGCAGCGCTGTGGGGACGATCTGGCGGGCGTCGCGGAAGCGGACATTCACGGCTGCGAGGAAACACGTCGGTCCCAGCGCCGTGAGCGCGAGCAGGAGAAGCCACAGCGGGAGCAACAGCAGACCGGCCGTCGGCAGGACACCGAGGACGAGACACACGACGGCGAGGAGGAGCAACCCGACGAACAGGTCGACGAACGGTGGCAGCAAGGACGCGAGCGGGGCGGTCAGCCGCGGGAAATACACCTTGGTGACGAGCGAGGTGTTGCCCACGAGCACCTCACTGCCTCTACCGATGCACTGGGACACGTACGTCCACCCGAGCAGCCCGGCGAGGGCGAACGCGACGTAGGGGACACCACGGGTGTCGACGCCGGCCAGGCGGTCGAAGACGAGCGTGAAGGCGGCGACGGTCACCAGCGGCTGCAATACCACCCACGTCGCGCCGAGCACCGCCTGCTTGTAGCGGACCCGCAGGTCACGCAGTGCGAAGAATCCGATGATCTCGCGCGCCCGCCAGAGCTCGGCCCAGTCGACCAGCCGGCTCCGGGCGGAGTTGACGGTCCATACGGGGCCCGAGTCGGCGGACACGCCCGGGAACGTTACCGACCGCAGGTGGGCCAGCGCACGGTTGCCGGAAGCACCGCCCCGGTGGAGTGACATTTCGTCTTGACTCTCGTCCGAGCGGCTCCCCTTGTTAGCGTCCAGCCCGTGGGCGGCCCGTCGTCGACAGTGACTGACTGGGCGCGAGGATCGATGCAAGCAGTGGCAGTGGGGCGGAGACGATCATCACGCTGCGCCATCCCTGCGCCTGCGTCCCCACCCCGGGACGGCAGGCAGTCGACGACGCGCGGGGCATCCCGTCCGTCGTGACGAAGTGATGTCGATCGCCGTGCACGTGATCTCGAGGAGGAGCGGATGACAGAGCCCGTCACGGTCTCAGTCGTCGTGACGACCTACCAACACGCTCACTTCCTCGGAGCCGCGCTGGCCAGCGTTGCGGCACAGACCAGGTCGGTGGACGAGGTGATCGTCGTCGACGACGGGTCCACCGACGATCCTGCGTCCGTGGTCGCCCAGTGGGCGGGGACGATCTTCATCCGTCAGGACAACCAGGGGCTCGCGGCGGCTCGCAACACCGGCCTCCATGCGGCTCGCTCTGCATTCGTGCTGTTCCTCGATGCCGACGACCTTCTGACCCCGGTGGCCGTCGCCGCCGGACTCGAGTGCTTCGCACGCCACTCGGAGGCGGCTCTCGTCTACGGAGCACACCGGCGGGTCGCCGTGGATGCCGCCCCCCTCGGCGGCCGTGTCTACATCCCTGCCGGCTGCAATCCCCGGTCGACGTTGCTGCGCGGCAACTCCGTCGCCATGCACGCCACCGCGCTGTACCGCCGAGATCTGCTGCTGGCGGCCGGCGGATTCGATGAGACTCTTCCCCGGTGTGAGGACTACGACGTCTACCTCCGCCTCGCCTGCAGGCACCTCATCGCCTCACACCCGGTGGAGACTGCCCTGTACCGCTGGCACAACGCGAACATGTCGAATCACGTACCAGCCATGCTGATGGCTGCCCTACGGGTGCACGCGCGACACCGCCCCCGCCCAGAAGAGTCCGCGGAACTCCACCGTGCATGGTGGGAAGGGCGCGCCAACTGGCGCGCCTGGTACGCCCGAGAGCTCCTCGACCGCTCCCGGGACCCCGGCGTAGCGGCTGCGCTGACAGCGGCCCGACTCGCACCCGCCTGGTTCGCGCGGGCTCTCGTGCGGTCGACGATCCGCCGTCTCGTGAACCGTCTCCCGGGATGGGCACACGACGCCCTCGCGCGCCGCGTGCCTGCCCTCCGCGCGAGACCACGCGGCCGGGTCCGGCTGGGCGATCTCGACCGGCCAGAGCCGATCAGCATGGACTTCGGCTGGGACCGGGGGACGCCGGTCGATCGCTTCTTCATCGAGGGCTTCCTCAACACGAATCGCGAGGACGTCGCCGGCCGTGTCCTCGAAGTCGGCGACGACGCCTACTCGCGCCGATTCGGCGGTGACCGCATCACCTCACAGGACATCCTGCACGTGCACGCGGGCAATCCGCTCGCGACGATCGTCGGGAACATAAGCGACGTCGGGGTCCTGCCCTCGGACACCTTCGACTGCATCATCCTGACTCAGACCTTGCACCTCGTGTGGGACATGCACGCCGCCATACGACAGCTCCACGCCGCACTGCGCCCGGGAGGCGTCCTGCTCCTCACCGTCCCCGGGATCAGCCAGATCGACCGTGGGGAGTGGGGCGACCAGTGGTACTGGTCGCTCACACCGGCCGCGGTCCAGCGACTCGTCGGCGACGTCTTCGGCTCGGAGTCGGTCAGCGTCGAGAGCCACGGCAACGTGTACGCCGCAACGACCTTCCTCCAAGGTCTGGCCGTCGAAGAGGTCGACGTCCGCAGCCTCACCCCACAGGACTTGGCCTACCCCGTGGTCGTCACGGCCCGCGCTCAGAAGCTGCCGTGGTGGGTGCGGTAGGCCGTGGTCAGAGCCTCGGCGTAGCGCTTCCCTCGTCATACACCCCAAGGGCTCCCACCGGGTTCACGTGGCCCCAGTAGCTCTCCGGCTGCGGGTGCACCCGGGGATCGCCGTAGGTGTTGCTCCTCACGGCCGGCATGCGCTGCACGAGTCACGCAGGCCAGCCGGCCTCCCCGTGTTCGCCTTCCGAGGAACCTCCCGTGTAGGGGTCCGCGATGGCCGGATCGGCGTCGCGTCCGGACTGCCGGTCGAGATGGCTCCCGAGGCCCCTGCGGGCCGGATCCGGTCCCACTGGCCGAGAGACTCGGCGCCAGAACCGCGAGGTCGATTGCGATCGGGAGCAGGACGATGGTCGAGACCGAGCTGGCGACCGCGGCCGATCTGGGCAGGCGCCGCCGAACAGTGATCGCGGAACGCGGTGTCCGTCAGCCGCGTGGGGTTGAGGCAACCTGCAGGACGACAACGGTGACATTGTCGCGGGCACCGACCGCCTCGGCGTCGGCCACGAGCTCCCCGGCGAGCGCCTCCGGCCCGGCCTCGGTGGACAGCAGCTCGGTGAGGCGCTCGTCAGCCACCTCTCCGGTCAGCCCGTCCGAGCAGGCCAAGAAGCGCTCCTCCGGAACGAGTGGCAGCAGCGCGATGTCGGGCTCGTTGCGCGGCCCCACGCCAAGTGCCCGCGTGATGATGTGCCGCTGCGGGTGCGTTGCCGCCCCTTCGTCAGAGATGTAACCGGCGTCGATCAGCTCCTGCACGACCGAGTGGTCGGTCGTCAGTAGCTCCAGATCACCGTCGTGCCATCGGTACACCCGTGAGTCGCCGACGTGGAAGACCGCCCACTGCGGCCCGCTGCCCTCGTCGACCAGGGCGACGCCGGCAACCGTCGTCCCGGCGCCCTCCTTGGCCGGGCCGCGGAAGGCACGGATCTCGCCGTCCGCGCGCTGCAGCGCCAGCCGGATCTTCTCTACCGTCGTGGTCTCACCACTGGTCAGTGAACGCAAAGCGTCGACGACGGCCTGCGCGGCCGCCGCACCGCCGGCATGCCCCCCCATGCCGTCGGCGACAGCGAAGACCGGCGCCTCGGTGAGGTAGCGGTCCTGGTTGTCCTCACGCTGGCCGACCGCGGTCGCCGCTCCCCAGCTCAGCTCCACGGCCGGCATCCACTCTCCACAGCTGACATCGACGAGGACCCGCCGGACGGCGGGTGCGCCGAGCGTAGAAGGTCGTGGCCGGAACGGCAGGTCACGGCACGGAAGCCCGTCCGTCGACCTCAGTACGCGCCCTCTCCCCGGGCGACGGCGCGCACCGTCTTGGCCAGGATCATGAGATCGAACGCCAGTGACCAGTTCTCGACGTAGCGGATGTCGATCCGCACCGAGTCGTCCCACGACAGGTCGGACCGGCCGCTGACCTGCCACAGTCCGGTCAGCCCCGGCTTCACGAGGAAACGCCGGTGCATGTCCTGGCCGTACCGCTCCACTTCGCTGCGCAGTGGCGGCCGGGGGCCGACCAGGGACATCTCCCCGCGGAGGACGTTGAAGAGCTGCGGCAGCTCGTCGAGGGAGTAGCGGCGCAGCACCTTGCCGACCCGCGTCACCCGGGGGTCGTCCTTCTTCTTGAAGAGGACGCCGTTGCCGTCGCTGTCCGCGACGAGGTCGTCCACCATGCGCTGGGCGCCCTGGATCATGCTGCGGAACTTCAACATCGTGAACGGCCGCCCGCAGTGGCCCACCCGCTCCTGACGGAACAACACGGGCCCCGGACTCGTGAGCCGCACCGCCAGCGCGATTGCGATCAGCGCCGGCGAGAGGAAGATCAGGATCGCGGAGGCCACCACCCGGTCGAAGCAGGCCTTCATGAACCGGCGTACCCCGGTGAGCTCCGGCCGCTCGAGGTGCAGCAGCGGCAGCCCGGCGACCGGACGGATGTGCACCCGCGGACCGACGACATCGGTGATGGCCGGCGCCACGAGCAGCTCCGCCGGGGTCTCCTCTAGCTGCCAACCCAGGCGCCGCAGGGACGCACCGTCGAGACCCTCACTCGGCAGGACGGCGACCGTGTCGACCTGGAACCGCGTCACCACGTCGGTGACGTCGTCGAGCCCGCCGAGCACGGGCAACCCGTTGAACGCGTCCATCCCAGGGGAGACCTGATCCGCGGGCAGGCAGCACCCCACCACCCGGTACCCCTGGTGAGTCGCCCGCTGGAGCTGCTCGTCGAGGTCGGCGACCGCGACGGGATGACCGACGAGCAGCGTCGTCTGCTGGAGGTGACCGTAGCGGCGCTCGCGGAACAGCCAGTGCCGGTGCGCGAACCGCTGGGCGAGGGTGACGGCAGCGGTCATGGGCAGCGCCACGACGACGAACCCCCGGGCGAGGTGGAGCTGCATCGCCCACGCGAACGTGCCGACGGCGGCCAGCAGGGCGACCGCCGCGCCGAACACCCGGCGGTACTCCTCGACACCGATCCAGAGGAACCGCTGTTCGTAAGCGCGCGCGAGCAGGATGGTGGGCAGCCACAGGAGCGGCAGGACCAGCACGCTGACCAGTGGCGGGCTCCCCGGGGAGTTCCAGCCGAACCAGGCCAGGTAGCTGATGAGACCGGCCGCGAGAGCGCTGAGAGCATCGAGCAGGACGGCGCGGCGCACGTAGTCCGCTCGCCACGCGCGGCGGGCTTCGGTGCCCTCCCCGCTGATCCGAGCGGCGAAGGGCGACCACCCCCCGCCGACCTCGGAGCCGTGAGATCGGCTGGGCGAATGGGTGATGCCGACTGCTGACATCAACTGACCCCCGTGCGGTGGCGGTCCCCCCAGGAACGGAACAGGACGACAGTGGCCACCCCTATCCACTGGGAGCTGCCGTAATCCTGACGAGTCCGGCCAGTTCCGGATCGGCGCAAGAAATCCAGGAGGCGGTCACCGCGCCGCCACCAGCGGTGATGCCCACCAGGCGATGACGGCCATGAGAGCGGCGTTGACGCCACAATGGGATCGATGCGTTCGACGGCTTCCCCCCGCACCGTGCCGGCCGGCCTCGTCACTCTGGTGGGCCTCGTCACTGCCTGCTCCGGTGGCGCACCCACCGCGCGCCCGGCCCAGAGCGGCTCGACGGCGGCGGCGACCGCGAACCCCACCCCAACGCCGGACCCCGTGCAGATGCAGGTGGACACCGCCCTCGCCGGCCTCGACCGCCGGCAGCAGGTCGCCCAGCTCCTCGTCGTCGGCGTCTCGTTGACCGATCTCTCCCCCGCTGACGCCCTCGTCACCGAGACGGGCGTCGGGGGCGTGTTCCTCCAGGGCCGCAGCTCCGCGCCCGCCGAGGAGCTCGCCGCGACCACAGGTCGATGGGCGGAGGGTGCCGACGCCGACCCGTGGGTCGCCGTCGACCAGGAGGGCGGCGCGGTGCAGAGCCTCTCCGGCCCGGGCTTCGCCGACCTCCCACCCGCCGTGGACCAGGGGCGGCTCCCGCCCGCCGAGCTGTCCGCACTCATCGACGGCATGGGGGCCTCGCTGGCGGCGGCGGGCGTCACGCTGAACCTCGCCCCGGTGGTCGACGTCGTCCCCGCGGGCACGGAGGCGGGCAACGCCCCGATCGGCGCCTACGGCCGTCAGTACGGGAGCACGGCAGCCGAGGTCGTCCCACCCGCTGGCACCGTCGTCGACGGGCTGGCCGTCCACGGGGTCACCGCGACGCTCAAGCACTTCCCCGGCCTCGGACGCGTGCAGGAGAACACCGACGAGAGCGCGGACGTCACCGACAGCGTCACCACCCCCGGCGACGAGCAGGTGGCAGCCTTCGGCGACCTGGCCGGCAGCGACGCCGCACCCTTCGTCATGACGTCGTCTGCCACCTACACGCAGATCGACCCGACCGCGCCGGCCGCCTTCTCCCCCGTCGTCGTCACCGACCTCCTCCGCGAGCAGCTCGGCTTCGACGGGGTGGTCATCTCCGACGACCTCGGCGCGGCCGAGGCCGTGCAGGGCGTCCCGGTGGGTGAGCGGGCCGTCCGCTTCCTCGCCGCCGGCGGCACCCTGGTGCTCACCGTCGACCCCAGCACGGCGCCGGCCATGGTCGACGCCGTCCTGGCGCGCGCCGAGGCCGATGTGGCCTTCTCGGCACGGGTCGATCACGCCGTCCGCACCGCGCTGACCGCCAAGGCGCGTGCGGGCCTGCTGCCGCCCGCGTGACCCCAACGGTTGACACGGGCGCCAGGGCACGGGTGCAGCCGGGAGATGCGCATACCGTTCTCCGGTGCTCCGCTTGCTGTTCGCGATCGTCGTGGCCGGGATCCTCACGGTGTTCGCGTTCCTGCTGCTCACCGGCGAGTACATCAACGACGGCGCGGTGCTGGTGCGGCTCAGCGAGGACCACGGGATCCACCGCGGCGACATCTTCGTGGTGACGGGGTGGGCCGCCGCCCTGCTCTCGGAGATCGGCCTGCTGATCACCAGCGGGCGGGGCCGTCGCCGTCCCCCCAACGGGTGACCCAGGACGCGATCGCCTCCACCGCCACCTGCCGGGCGCCGATGCGCCCCTCATGCAGACGTCCAGCGCTCGCCGAGGGCGGCACCGCACGCCCCGGGCGCTCGCCGCCGCCCCCCGCGCCGTGCCTCCCACCGCGCCGGTCCGCAGGCGGCCCCGGCCGCAGGGGGAGCTGCCCGCGCCCGAGGGCCCCGCCCGCCGCGCGCTCCTGCACTCGGTTGCCGTCGGCGCCGTCGTCTGCACCCTCGTCTACCTCGTCTGGCGCATCGGCTGGACCATGCCCGACGGCGACGCGCTGTGGCTCGGCGTCCCGTTCCTCGTCCTGGAGCTGCACGGCTTCGTCGCGCTCGTGCTGTTCGTGGTCACGACGTGGAACGTGGAACCCACCCGCGAGCGGCTGCGCACCGCGCCGAGGACCGGTCGGCAGCCGAGCGTCACCGTGCTCGTCGCCACCTACAACGAACGCCTCGAGGTGCTGCTGCCCACCGTCGCCGCCGTCCTGGCGATGGACGGCGACCACGAGACCTGGATCCTCGACGACGGCGACCGCCGCGAGGTGGCCGAGATGGCCGCCGCGCTCGGCGCCCGCTACGTCACCCGCCCGGTGCACGACCACGCCAAGGCCGGGAACCTCAACTCCGCGCTGCGCCTGGTGACCACCGACCTGATCGCGGTGTTCGACGCCGACCACGTGCCCGAGCCGGACTTCCTCACCCGCACCGTGCCCTACTTCGCCGACGAGCGGCTGGCCCTGGTGCAGACCCCGCAGGACTTCTACAACACCGCGTCCTTCGAGCACCACCGGCCGGGGTCGGCGCTGCACGAGGAGTCGCTGTTCTACCGGGTCATCCAGGCCGGCAAGCACAACGCCGGTGCCGCCTTCTGGTGCGGCACCAACGCCGTCCTGCGCGTCTCGGCGCTGCGTGAGGTCGGCGGCGTGGCCACCGAGACCCTCACCGAGGACTTCCACACCACGATGCGCCTGCACCGCGCCGGCTGGCGGACGGCGTACCACAACGAGGTCCTGGCCAGCGGTCTCGCCGCGGGCACTCCCGCGGCCTTCTACGCCCAGCGGCAGCGCTGGGGCGCCGGCGCCATGCAGGTGCTGCGCACCGACAACCCGCTCACCGCGCCGGGGCTCACCCTCGCCCAGCGGCTGAGCTACGGCTATTCGCTGTCGGCGTGGTTCGACTCGTGGCGCACCCTCGGCCTGGCCTTGATGCCGGTCGCCGTCCTCGCCACCGGCCTGTTCCCGGTCGCGGCCGACCCGTGGCACTTCGTGGTGTTCGCCGGCTCGTCGTTCGTGCTGCAGCAGGCGGCGGTCACGCTGCTCGGCCGGGGCTTCGCCCGCGCCGCCTTCTCGCTGCTGTTCGACATGGTGCGGCTGCCGTCCAACCTCGCGGCCACCCTCTCCCTCCTCCGGCGCGGCACCGGCACCTTCGCCGTCACCGCCAAGGGCCGCACCGGCGACGAGCGGGCCCGGGCCCGGGTGCCCTGGACGCTCTCCGCCCTCGGCGTCGTGCTCCTCGCCGCCGTCGTCTACGCCGGGCTCACCCTCGCCGGCCTCACGCCGACCGAGTACCCGGTCAGCGGCACAGCCGTCGTCCCGTTGCTGTGGCTGCTGGTCACCGCCGGGTTCGTCGCCACCGCGATCGCCCGGATCCGCAGCTCCCGCTTCGGCACCGAGCGTCGCGAGGGCCACCGCTTCCCCATCGCCTTCCCGGCCACCCTCGATGGCCTGCCCGGCCAGATGGTCGACGTCTCCCTCGGTGGCGCGCAGGTGCGCGTGCCCGGGGAGCCCCTCGCCGTCGGGACGGAGACGCTGCTCGCCATGTGGGTGCCCGACCGACAGGAGCCGATCATCTTCGAGGTCACCGTCCGCTCCGTGCAGGAGGACCGGCACCGGCTGCAGTTCCGCGTCCGCGACTGGCGCGCCCTGGCCGCGCTGTCCGCCACCGCCATGGGGGTCGGCGCGCTCACCTGGGCCGCCGACGCCGGGGACGCCGTCCGCCCCGCCGCCGCCGGCGTGCTGGAGCCCGCGTGAGGCGCGCCGTGGGCGCGGCCGCGGCCGCCGTCCTGACCCTGACCGGCTGCCATCCGGCTGCCGATGACCCAGAGGCCACCTGCGCGCCGACGCCGGCCGCCGACCTGGTGCCCACCTCCGGCGCCTACCTGGGCACGAACCTCGACTGGGCCGACGAGACGCTCGCCGACTACGCCGGGCAGCTGGGGGAGGCCCCCGCGGTCGCGGTGAGCTTCGCCGGCTTCCCGCTCGGCACCGACGACGAGCGGAACCTCGACGGCGCGGTGGAGCAGCTGCGTGCCGACGGCGGCCTGCTCCTGCTCACCCTCGAACCGCACGACGGGCTGGCCGCCGTCACCGACACCGCTGCCCGCGACCTCGCCGAGAGGCTCGCCGGCTGGAACGCCCACGGCGTGCCGGTCGTCGTGCGGTTCGCGCACGAGATGAACGGCTCCTGGTACGCGTGGGGCCAGCAACCCGAGGAGTACGTCGCCGCGTTCCGCCGCGTCGCCGCCGCCGTCCACACCGGGGCGCCGGGCTCGGCGACCATGTGGGCGCCGAACTACGGCGGGGGCTACCCGTTCGCCGGCGGCCGCTACGAGGGGCACTCCCCCGCCCTGGACACCGACGGGGACGGCGCCGTCACCGGCGTCGACGACCCCTACGCCCCCTACTGGCCGGGGGACGACGCCGTGGACTGGGTGGGCATGTCGCTCTACCACTGGGGCAGCGCCTACCCCTGGGGCGAGAACGAGGTGCCCGAGCCGGGCAAGTTCGTGGCCCAGCTGACCGGGGAGTACGCCGGCCTGGCCGGGGACGAGCGCCGGGTGCCCGACTTCTACGGGATCTACGGCGAGGCGCACGGCAAGCCGGTCGCCATCCCCGAGACGGCGGCGCTGTACGCACCCCGCCGCCCCGGTCCCGACGAGCTGACGGTCAAGCAGGCCTGGTGGCGCCAGGTGCACGACCCGGCACTGGCCGAGCGACTGCCCCGGCTGGCGATGGTCAACTGGTTCGAGTGGGCCAAGGACGAGCAGGAGGTCGGCGGCCGCGTCGACTGGCGCGCCACGGCCACACCCGCGATCCGGGCCGCCTACCGGTCCGACCTGCCGGCGTGGGCGCTGTGGGCCGACGCCGTGCCGACCTGCGGCGAGGCCTGAGCGCGCACCCCCGCGCTCAGACCGCCGCCTGGGGGCGCAGGTCCCGCCACCACTCGTCGTGGGCGGCGAACCAGGCGACCTCCTCGGCCAGCCCCTGCTCCAGCGTCACCATCGGCCGGAAACCCAGCTCCGCGCGCACCCGGTCGGTGCGGCACACCAGGTCCGCAGCGTTCGGACCGGCCACGTGCTGCGGCCCCGGCGGCTCCGCCCCGGCGTGCGCGGCCACCGCCCGGCACACCCGGTGGGCCAGCGCGACCGTCCGCACCACGGTCCCGCTGCCCGCGTTGACCAGGCGGAACACCGGTCCACCGGCGACGCCCGGCGGGCGGGCCAGTGCCCGCACCACGACCTGCGCCGCGTCGCTCACGTGCAGGTAGTCGCGGCGCTCCAGCCCGTCCCCGGCGATCACCGCCGGCAGCCCGGCCAGCCCGGCACGGACGAACGCCGGCACCGCCCGCGACACCGTCTCCCCCGCCCCGTACAGGGTGGTGAACCGCAGCACCGTCGCGACCGGTCCGCCCTCGGCGGCGACGACCCGCAGCAGGTCCTCCACCGCCAGCCGGGCCGCCCCGTACGCGTCGTCCGGCGTGGGCCGCAGCCCCTCGTCCACCGGACCGCCGAGGCCGTGCCCGTACACCTCCACCGAGCTCCCGAGCACGACGTGCCCGAGCCGGTCACCCAGAGCCGCGAGCAGCTCCAGCGTCCCGGCCAGGTTCACCACCGCCTCGTGGCGGGCACGGGCCGTCGGGGTCGTCCTGCCCGACCGCGGCGGCGCGGACGCCAGGTGCACCAGCTGCTCGACCCCGGCTGCCCGGCGGGCGAGTCGGCGCGCCACCACCGGCCGCCACCACTCCTCCTCCGCGAGGAGACGCACGACGCCGTCCCGGATGGACTGCCGCAGCGGCTCGCGCCACCCGGCGTCCGGCCCGACCACCGTGACCTCGCAGCCGGCGGCCACCAGCCTCGGGACGACGTACGCGCCGAGGAACCCCGTGCCACCCGTGACCAGCACCGGGGTGCCGGCCAGCTCGATGGTCGGAGGGACGTCGTCGACCGCGAACAGTTCCTGGACGGTGTTGTCCCAGGAGGATGACGGGGCCACGAGGTCCTCCTGACGTCACCCCAGGGCCCGGGCACTCCTCGCCCGAGCACCGGATCCGGAACGCCCCCGTCCGTTGCGCGGACGCTAGGCAGGCGTCAGGAGTCGTAGGAGGGACGTAGGGCCCCGCATCGGCGCGCCCTCACGCCTCGTAGGGTCGCCGCGCGGAACCGTCCGTCAGCGCCCGACCGGCCGGGCCGGCTCTCTCTCCCGGGGACTGCACGGCTGCGGCGCGCCCCCACCGTCGACGTCGGGGCGCGCGGCGGCCAGCTCGGCCCGCAGCGCCTTCGCGAAGCGGCGGGCCGAGCCCAACGCCGGCACGCTCGCGGGCCCGACCGGGATGCCCAGCACCCGGCCGCGCTCGACCAGGTAGTCGCCGACGGTGAGGTGCACCCGCCGCCGGCCGCCGCCGATCTCCTCCCACGTCACCCGCAGCGCCATCTGCCGCTCGAACCCGCCCGGCCCCTGCGCCAGGTAGCGGATCCCCGACCCGGTCGCCCGCACCTCCGTGATCGTCGTCCGCAGGTAGTGGCGGGCGGCCTCCGCCGCGCGCCGTCCGGCCGCGCGGATCGCCGCCGGCCCCAGTTCCGTCTCGGCCGCGAACGCCACCGCCGCGACGTCGTCGTCGACTGCCACCTGCTCCCCCGTCGCCCCCGTGCCGGCGCCGCGCGGCGCCGTCTCCACTCGCGCCGGGAAGCGTATGGCCTGCGGTCGCGGAACCCCGCGGTTCCGTCCCGGAGCGCGACCGAGTCGTGACCTCGCGCTCCTCCGTCCGAGTAGCAGGGCCCTCGTGCACCCGTTCGGGTGGAGATTCCGCGGATCCGTTCAGCCCTGGCGCCCACCTGCCGATGTCCCGGACATGGACACGGTGATCGACCTCACAGCCGTCGCGCCTCCGCAGGACGACGTCACGAGCCTCCTGCCCGGGCCCGACGCGGTGCTGGCCCACCTGGCGCAGCGGCTGGCCGCGGTCGACGACGTGCCCGGCTGCCTCGTGGTCCTGCGGGTGCGGGAGCCAGGGGACGCCGCTCCGGCCAGTCTGGCCGCCGCCACCTCGATCATCGCCCGCTCCGTGCGCGGCGACGACTGGCTCGGTCGCACCGGCCCGCACGAGTTCGCCCTCGTGCTCAGCGGCGGTCTCGGGGGCGCCATGGCCGCGGCCGCCCGCGTCGTGGGCGCGGTCAGCGAGCTCGGCAGCACCGGGCTGGGTGTCTGCGCCGGCGTCTCCGTCCTCGAGCCCGGCGTCCCGGCCGGCGAGGTCCTGCACCGCGCCTACGCGGGACTCGCCGCGGCCACCGCCGCCGGCACCGGGGCGGTCTGCGTCAGCTGAACCGCCGGGCCCGCGACCGGCGCCACCACGACAGCAGCGCCCACGTCACCGCGGCCAGCAGCACCAGGCCGGTGAGCCAGCCGACGACCTCGGGCGCCGGGCCACCGACCGCCGTCCACAGCGCGTGGCCGACGGCGTAGCCGAGGACGACGACCAGCAGCGCCGGTACGGCCAGGACGAGGACGAACACACCCGCCCTTCGGGTGGGACACCGTTGCCGGACGCACTGAGCGGGTGTTCGTGCCGGTCGGATGAGCCGCACGATCCTTCCGGCTGCCTCGCTGACGGCGGCCCAACGTCCGAGGGCCGCGCGCTCGCCGCCTCGCCCTCTGGGTCAGCGCCGCTGCTCGGTTGCCCCTGGCGGGCGTGACCTGTCCATCACCACCGGTGCGCCTGATGACGTGTCCGTCGACACGCGGCGAGGCCGAAGTGCTGGCTGCGCCGGACGGGCTCCACCCGCTCCCTGAAGACTCCGTCGGCCCGTGTCGAGCTACCGCGGGCTCCTAAGGGCATCAACGCCGCGGCGCAGGACGGCCCGTGAGCGCGCCGCCGGGCGGCCGCTCCTGGCAAGCTGCGGCACCGTGGTGACTACGCCGAAGCTTCCCAGTCGGGGCGCTCCACGACTCGGATTTCCCGGGGGCTGGATGGTAGGGAGGTCCGGTGCGGTCCACGCGCCACGCCGGCTCCGGCTCCCTGCCTGCACACGAGAACGCCGAGGGATGGCGGGGCGGTGAGGTCGTCGACGGCTACGGGCTGCCGCACCGGACGAGACACACCCGGTGCGATCGATGTTGATAGCGACATGGTTCCACGGTGACGAAGCCCCGAACGCCGGCACGTACCCGCAGACCATGGGGGACAGCACCGACATCGCTCATTGGCGGACCTATCTCCGCTGCATAGACCTGCTGGTGGCGTCGGCGTACCGCTGGGCACCGCAGGTACGACTCCTGGTGGTGCTCAACCCCGCGGGCGCACGAGCCCTGTCCCGGTCCCGCATGGACATGTGGCGTGGCGTGGGCGTCCAAGTCGTCGAGACGGACAACCAGCACCAGACCCCTCCGTCCTTCCCGACGTCGTGGAAGAACCAGTTCTTCGTCTTGGACTGCCTCGAGGTCGTGGAGCGCCATCTGGAGGCCGAGGACGAAGTGGGCCTCCTGCTGGACAGCGACTGCCTCATCACCGGCCCGCTGGATGCCGTGGACGACGCCGTGCGGCAGCACGGACGTGCCGCCCTGGAGATCGACTACCCCTATTCCGTGCGGGTGAACGGCCTCAGTCGTCACGAACTGCAGCAGATCGCCACCGCCTACTGGGGCCGGCAGACGAGGGACCTCGCGTATCTGGGCGGGGAGCTCGTCGGCGCCACGGCCGCCCGTCTGCGCGAGGACCGCCGGGAGTACGAAGCCCTCTGGGCTTGGAACCTCGATCGCGAGAGGCATGGCGCCCCGTACCTGAGGGAGGAGGCGCAGTTGATCAGCGTGGCGCACGCGACGACGGACGTGTACCGGTTGCCATCCGATCACGCCGCCAGGATCTGGACGCAGCCGTGGGCCTACCGGAATGCGAGGAACAGGCACCTCGCGCTCGTCTCCCACCTCCCTGCGGAGAAACGCACCGGACTGCCGCGGCTCCGGTCCGCCGCCCTGGATCTGGACGGCTGGTTCTGGACGTGTGGCGAAGATGCCTGGCGAGCGCGTGCCGGTTCTCTCGTCGGTGTTCCCCGCTATCGACCGGGCAAGTTGCTGAGAGACCTGTACACGCTGTCCCCTCGGGCTCCGTCTGCCCTGCGTCGGCGGTGGGCCGCTCGAGGGCAGATCCACGGGTGAACGAGCCGCCGCCGAAGGCGCGCACCGGGGTCATCCCCGACCGGCGTGCCCTTGTCGACTACTCCCGCCAGTCGCAGTAGCGGGACAGCCACTCCGGCGGGTGCGTCACCGGCTGGGCCCTGCCGACCGTGCGACGTCGACGCAGCCCCACCCTGGCCTGTCTCACCGCACCCGTGACGCCCATCCTGACCAGTCCTTGCCGGAGGATGCTGACCGCTTCCCGTCGGTCGCCTGACTTGTAGGCCATCCTGGCCAACGACACGTGCCAGGCCGCAGGATCGGCACGTAAGGGACGACCGTCCGAGGCGCCGTACTTCTCCTTCAAGTAGGACAGCTCGCGGATGATGCCGCGCGGATCGTGGTACATGCTGTCCTGGTGGACGTAGTAGGCGAGCAGGTGGTCCTCGACCGCGGCCACGGGTGAGTGCAGGCTGAGCCGGAGGTAGAAGTCCCAGTCAGCGAGGATCGAGATCTGCTCGTCGAATCCGCCGACCCGGCGCGCCAGGCCGGTGTCGACCAGCACGCCAGATCCACCACCGGGCACCGATTGGTTCTGGAGCATCAGCTCCGAGATGTCGCCCGAAGGCGGGACGTCAGTCGAGGACATGACGGACAGCGTCGAGTCGACGTGCAGAGCGCCGACGCAGGACCACCGGGCTCCTGGGGACCTGCTCAACGCATCGAGCTGCGCCCGCAGCTTCCCTGGGGCCCACAGGTCATCGTCGTCGACGAAGGCGACCCACGGACTGTCGGCCCTGGCCAGCCCCGCGTTGCGGGCAGCCGAGACGCCGTGACTGTGACCGTGCTCGACGACCTCCACCGATCGCGGGTACGCCGATCTCACCGCGTCGGCCGTGCCGTCGCTCCCTCCATCGTCCACCACGACGACATGCAGGTCCACGTCCCGCTGGTTCACGACCGAGTCCAGTGTGCGCAGGACGAGACGGCGCCTGTTGTGCGTGGGCACCACGACGGTGACGACCGGGGGGCCGCTCACGGGGCGCCATCCTCAGCCGGCCAACAACGCGGTCTCGGCGTGGTGTCCTCCCGCCCGGGGGCGAGCGAAGGCATCAGGCTGCTCGCAGCTCACCGGTGACCAGTTGTTCCCGGTACCAGGCATAGGTCTGCTCAAGCCCCTCCCGCAAGCCGGTCTGCGCGCGCCACCCGAGGCCGTGGAGCGTACTGACATCGAGCAGCTTCCGTGGCGTTCCGTCCGGCTTGCCGGAGTCGAACTCCAGGGCACCTCGGTAGCCCACCACGTCCGCCACGAGCTGAGCCAGTTCACGGATGGATAGATCTTCGCCGACCCCGACGTTGACCGGCCTTGGCCCGTCGTAGTGGTCCAGCAGGAACAGGCAGGCCCGAGCGAGATCGTCGACGTGCAGGAACTCTCGTCGTGGCGTCCCGGTGCCCCAGACCGTCACCGACTGGGCGGACTGCTCCTTGGCCTCGTGGAACCGACGGATCAGCCCGGGCAGGACGTGGGAGTGGGTGGGGTGGAAGTTGTCGCCTGGTCCGTAGAGGTTCGTCGGCATCGCCGAGATGTAGTGGACGCCGTGCTGGCGGCGCAGGGCCTGTACGTGGAGCACCCCGGCGATCTTGGCGATCGCATAGGCGTCGTTGGTCGGCTCCAGCGGGCCGGTGAGCAGGCTGTCCTCCCGAATCGGCTGCGGCGCGTGCTTGGGGTAGATGCAGCTGGACCCCAGGAACAGCAGCCGGGCGACTCCGTGCCGGACCGCGGCGTCGAACACGTTGACCTGCATCCGCAGGTTGTCCGAGAGGAAGTCGGCCGGAAAGGTGTCGTTGGCCAGGATCCCGCCGACCTTGGCCGCGGCCATCACCACGGTCGCCGGCCGCTGCTCGGCGAAGAACGCCTCGACCGCGACCGGATCTCGCAGGTCCAGCTCCGACGACGTCCGGGTCAGCAACGCGGTGAACCCGACCTCGCGGAAGTGCCGCAGCACCGCGCCACCCACCAGCCCACGATGTCCGGCGATGAAGGTCGGAGCCGTCCTGTCGAGGCGCGGGATCGGCATGAGAAGCCCTCCTTGTGCGGCCCAGGGCGCCCTAGGCTAGCCGCCACTCGGGTCTGGAGCGGTTCGGATCTCGCGGAGAATGGGGACCGGTCGTGGCAAAATCGGCCTTGATCACCGGCATCACCGGCCAGGACGGCTCATATCTGGCCGAGTTGCTGCTCAGCAAGGGCTACGAGGTCCACGGGCTCATCCGCCGGTCCTCGACCTTCAACACCGAGCGCCTGGACGGCATCTACCAGGATCCGCACGCGGTGGACCGCCGCCTGTTCTTGCACTACGGCGACCTCATCGACGGCGTCACCCTGATCAACCTGCTGCGCGACATCAATCCCGATGAGGTCTACAACCTCGGCGCCCAGTCCCACGTACGCGTCTCCTTCGACCAGCCGGTCTTCACCGGAGACGTGACCGGCGTGGCCGCGATGCGGCTGTTGGAGGCGGTCCGCGCCGCACGCGTACGCACCAAGATCTACCAGGCGTCATCCTCGGAGATGTTCGGTGCCACCCCCCCACCCCAGGACGAGGAGACACCGTTCCACCCGCGCAGTCCCTACGGCGTGGCCAAGCTGTACGCCTACTGGGCCACCCGGAACTACCGCGAGGCCTACGACGTGTTCGCTGTCAACGGCATCCTGTTCAACCACGAGTCCCCCCGCCGCGGCGCCACGTTCGTGACCCGCAAGGTGACGCGGGCCGTCGCGCGGATCAAGGCCGGCCTGCAGGACAAGCTCTACCTGGGCAACCTCGACGCCGTCCGCGACTGGGGCTACGCGCCGGAGTACGTGGAGGGGATGTGGCGGATGCTCCAGCACCCCGAGCCCCAGGACTATGTGCTGGCCACCAACACCGCCTACACGGTGCGGAGCTTCGTGGAGATGGCCTTCCTCCATGCCGGCCTCGACTGGGAGGAGCACGTCGCATACGACCCCCGATACGAAAGGCCCACCGAGGTGGACGCCCTGATCGGCGACTACTCCAAGGCCAAGGAGCACTTGGGCTGGCAGCCGCAGGTGCTGGTACCCGACCTCGTGAAGACCATGGTCGATGCCGACGTCCAACTCCTCGAGGATGAACGCTCCGGTCGGCTGGTGCGGATCGACGGTTGATCGGGGTCACACCCGGTACGCCGCCGGAGCCCCGGGGCACCGGTGGACCTGGCGGAGATCGCCGTACTCAGCCGTGCCGCGCGGCGGCCACCCGATAGACCTCCAGGAGACGGTCGACGATCCGCGGCATGGCGAACCGGCCCGCCACCATGGCCTCGGCTGCCGAAGCGGCCCGGGTCCACGCCGCGGGGTCGTCGAGCAGCTCGAGGACCTCTGCCGCCAACTCCTCTGCCGATCCGTCCGTGACCCGCGCCGCCCCGGTCTGACGGGCGGCCTCGGACAATCCCGTCTGATCGGTGATCACAGAGGGAACCCCGGCGCTCAATGCCTCCAGCAGCGCCATCGGGAACGGCTCGGCGGTACTGGGGAGCACGAAGACCGCCGCGTCCGCCAGGTGCGCGCGGGTCTGCTCGACCGTGGTGGCACCTCGGTAGCTGCACCGGCCGGACAACCCGCGCCGCTCGATCTCGGCGAGCGTCGCCCCCAGCCTCCCGCCGTCCGGCCCCCACAGCTCGAACCGGACATCGGGACGACGGTCCGCCACGATCGCGGCCGCAGCCACAAATGCCTCCGGCCGCTTGCGCTCGGCCAGCCGGGAGCTGTACAGGACCAGGGGCGACTCCCCCGGCGGCTCTGCGCGGCGCGCGGCAGGAGGTACACCGTTGTCGATGCGGTGCAGCCGCGCCAGGTCAACGCCCAGAGCCTGCAGGTCCTTCTCCTCGTGGCTGGTGAGGACGAGGAAGGCAGCGGCGCGCCGGAAGACCCGTCGGGTGAGCAGGACGTCGATGCCGGCCTGGGCACGGGACGGGTCGGGTCGGATCTGACCGTGCGGCTGCAGGACGACGGGGACACCGCGCCGCTCCGCCAGCCAGGCAGCGGGAAGGGTGACCAGGTCCCTCGTGACGTGCACGTGGACGACCTCGAAGTCCTGGGCGTTGCGGGCCACCCAGGCCAGCAGACCGGGGGCGGACAGCCCGGCGAAGGACTGCCGCAGGGGCTTGCGGGCACGGAAGAGGCGGAGCTCTGCGGGGTCCGCGCACTGCCGGGAACCGTCCCAACCAGCGGCGACGGTGACGGAGTGGCCGGCGGCCTGCAACGCAGCGGCCTGGTCGAGTGCCACCGAGACCGGCCCGCCGTAGCTACCGTCGGCGCTGACGTAAGGGGCGACGACGAGGACGCGCATGCCTCAGCCCTGCACCGGGCCGCCGCCGTACGCACCCGTCTCGGCGAACCGTGGCCCCAGCACGGTCCCGCCCCTGGTACCGAAGACCATGCCACCGGGTACTTCACCACTCACGACCGTGTTGGGGGTCACGAGGGCCGAGACCCCGATCCGGCTGCCGCCGAGGACCACGCAGCGAGCCGTGATCCAGGCGCCGTCCTCGATGACGATCGGACTGGTGATCAGTGCCATGTCACGACGATGCGCGTGCGACCCGGTGGTGATGAAGGTGCCCTGGGACACCACCACGTCCGAGCCGATAATCAGCTGGTCCTGGTTGTGCAACCAGACGTCCTCCCCGATCCAGCTCCGGTCTCCCACGGTGAGCTTCCACGGGAAGCGAACGCGTAGCCGTGGGCGCAAGAGCACACCCGTACCGATCCGGGCACCGAAGGCGACGAGCACACGGCGGCGCAGCCAGGAGCTGACCTGCCACGGGTTGGTGACGAGGAGGAGTTCGGCCACGCTCCAGAGCAGGACCTTCCACACTGGCGCATCCCAGGACTCGCGGGCTCCCGGAGCTCGGGAGAGGTCGATGACCTGGGTGCCGGGCACGGCGGAAGAATAGGGACGAGATCCAGTCCGGGAAAGTCAACAGCGCCTGGCAGCAGGTCCGCGACTTCGCACACTAACGGCCATGCGGAGGCTCACTACCCGGGCGTCGAGGCCGCTACGGTGCTCCGATCGACCATTCTGAGACTTGTCACTCTCGGTGACCAGACGGACGAGGAGCGACAGTGTCTCGACGACGTGGAGACGAGCCGCAACACCGCGTACTGGTCGTAGGGCTGCACTATGCCCCCGAGCACTCAGGTAATGCTCCCTACACGACCAGGATCGCGCGCCACCTGGCGACGAGGGGATTCGCCGTTACGGCGTTGACCGGCTATCCGCACTATCCGGAATGGCGATTACACGCAGGGTACGAGCGGCGACGAAGGCCGGAGATCGACCACGGGGTACTGCTCCGCCGATTGCGGCACCCCGTCCCAGAGCGACCCACCGCCTCCGCACGGATGGTGATGGAATCCGTCTTCGCGCTCGGCGTCACCGGCCAACTGCTTCGTCGACGCGCGGACGTCGTCGTCGCTGTGAGTCCTGTGCTCCTGTCACTGGTGCCGGCGGTGCTCCTGCGCGGGCTGCGGCGCTACCGACTCGGCGTCGTGGTCCAGGACCTGTACGGGGCCGCCCTGGCCGAGACCGGACTCGGTGGGAGCCGGCTCACCACGGTCACGGCCTGGCTGGAGGCGGCACTGCTGAGGCGGGTCGACGCCATCGTCGTCATCCACGAGGTCTTCCGCGCCAGGCTGATCGCCGCCGGCGTCCCCGAGGACAGGGTGCAGGTCATCCCGAACTGGACGCACGTGTCGGTGCCGCAGTCGGTGGACAAGACTGCCGTGCGGGCGGCACTGGGTTGGGGAGAGGACGAGGTCATCGCCCTGCACGCCGGGAACATGGGCGTCAAGCAGGGCCTGGAGGGCCTGGTCGACACTGCCCGCTTGGCCGAGGCACGGGGGAGCCGGGTGCGGGTCGTCCTCCTGGGTGACGGATCGCGCCGGCCGGCCCTCACCGATTACGCCGCTGGGCTCACACGGCTGTCCTTCCTCGACCCGTTGCCCGACGGCCGGTTCGAGACCGCGCTCGTCGCAGCCGACGTCCTGCTGCTCCATGAGAAGCCGGGGGTGGTGGAGATGTCGGTGCCGAGCAAGCTGACCAGTTACTTCCGCGCCGGCCGGCCCGTCGTGGCGGCAACCGATCCCCACAGCGGCGCCGCGGCCCTGATGACGGCCTCCGGTGCGGGACTCATCGCCCAGGCGGGCAACGCAGAGTCGATCCTCGCGGCGATCGAGCGGGTGGCGGCGGACCCGGCCACGGCGGAGGGCATGGGGGCCGCCGCCCGGGCATACGCGCTCACCCACCTGACGGGCGCTCGGGCACTCGAGCGGTACGCGACCTGGGTGCGCAACCTGGCGACGAGCCGACGCCAGTCCCCGCCGAGGTGCCGACCGGTAGAGGCGGCGGCCTGGACCGGGGTGCCCAACGTCCCTTGACGAGGACGCCGATCCCGGCCTCGCGGTGCAGTTCCGCAAAAAGATGCTGCGCTGATGAGCGCACCGGGTTGACCCGAGCGGCCGGGAACTGGAGAGTTCCGCGAGTCCTTCACAGGACGCGTGGTCACGTCCCGACCGATTCACGAGCACATGAGATCGGGGATGAACGCATGAAGGTCGTGCTCTTCTGCGGCGGCTACGGGCTGCGGATGCGGGATGGCGGGAGTGATCTCCCCAAGCCCATGATCATGGTGGGACACCGTCCGCTGATATGGCACGTCATGCGGTACTACGCACACTTTGGTCACACGGAGTTCATCCTGTGCCTCGGTTATGGGGCGCACCACATCAAGGACTACTTCCTGAACTATCGGGAGACGGCGAGTAACGACTTCGTGCTGCGTGAAGGCGGCAACCGCATCGACATCCACTCGACCGACATCGCGGAGTGGACCATCCACTTCGTCGACACCGGGGTGGACTCCGCGATCGGGGAGCGACTGCGCCGCGTCCGCCACCTGGTCAGGGACGACGAGGTGTTCCTGGCCAACTACTCGGATGTCCTCACCGACGCGCCTCTGCCCATCATGATCGACCGGTTCGTCCGCAGTGACGCGATCGCGAGTCTGCTCGCCGCCCGGCCCGGTGGGTCCTTCCACTGCGTGGACATCCGCGAGGACGGGGTGATCCGCGACATCCGTGCGGCGGCCGACATGGGGCTGTGGGTGAACGGCGGGTTCTTCGTGTTACGCCAAGCCGTGTTCGACTTCATCCCGAAGGGCGGCGACCTCGTCGAGGACGCCTGCCATACGCTGGCCGGGCGCGGGCAACTGCTGTCCTACCGCTACACCGGTTTCTGGCACCCCACGGACACGATCAAGGAGCGCAACAACCTCGAGGCCCACTTCGAGCACGGCGACCGTCCCTGGATGGTCTGGGAGACCGATCCCACGCGGGCCCCGGCGCCGGCGGTCTGAGTGCTCGCCCTCGACCAGCCCCGTCGCCCGGACGGTCAGCCACCCCTGGTGGTCGCACTCGGCGCGCACTGCGACGACATCGAGATCGGGGCCGGCGCCCTGCTGCTCCGGCTGGCCGAAGGGTGCCCGGGGGCGCGTGTCCACGCGCTGGTACTGAGTTCCACGCCGGAGCGTGAGACCGAGGCCGCGAACTCGCTGAAGTCCTTCACCGCCGGCCTCGAACTGCACCTCACCGTCCTGGACCTCCCCGACGGTCGGCTGCCGTCACACTGGTCGGCCGTCAAGCAGGCCCTGGAGGACGCCGGTGATCGCGCCCGCGCCCAGGGGGACGCGGACCTCGTCCTCGCCCCCTCACGGCACGACCTGCACCAGGACCACCGGCTCGTGGCCGAGCTCGCGCCCACGGTGTTCCGCCGTCATCTGGTGCTGGGATACGAGATCGCCAAGTGGGACGGCGACCTGGGTCGTCCAGCAGTCCACGTCCCCGTGCCCTCGGTCCTGGCGGAGCGCAAGGTCGAGCTCCTGGCCGAGCACTACGCGTCCCAGCGGGAGCGCGACTGGTTCGATCGTGAGGCCTTCCTGGGGCTCATGCGACTACGGGGCATCGAGTGCCACGAGCGCTACGCCGAGGCCTTCCACTGCGACAAGATCGTCCTCGGGCCACGGTGCTCCGAGGCGACCGGACGGGAGGTTCCGTGCGCGTCCTGATCACGGGCAGCGAGGGGTACCTCGGCACCGTCATGGCCGAGGTCTTCACGACCGCGGGTCATGAGGTCGTCGGCTTGGACAGTGGTCTCTTCGTCGGGGCGACCCTGGGTCCGGAGCCTGAGCGTCCCCCGCTCATCCGCCGCGACCTGCGCGACGTCACGGTGGACGACCTGAGCGGCTTCGAGGGCGTCTGCCACCTCGCGGCGCTGTCGAACGACCCACTGGGCAGTCTCGCCCCCGAGGTCACGTACGACATCAACCACGCTGCGAGCACCCGCCTGGCGCGTGTTGCCCGTGCTGCCGGCGTCCGTCGGTTTCTCTACGCCTCCACGTGCAGCGTCTACGGCGCCTCGGGGACCGATGAGCCCCTGGACGAGTCGGCCCCCCTCGCGCCTGTGACGCCGTACGCCGAGAGCAAGGTGCGCGTCGAGGCCGACCTGCACGACCTGGCCGATGAGGACTTCGAGCCGGTGTCCCTGCGCAACGCCACCGCCTTCGGTTTCTCACCGCGTCTGCGTGCCGACATCGTGCTGAACGACCTGGTCGCCTCGGCCGTCCTCGACGGGGAGATCGTGGTCAGGTCCGACGGGACGCCGTGGCGACCGTTGGTGCACGTCCGGGATGTGGCCGAGGCCTTCCTCGCCTGCCTGGAAGCGCCCCGCGCGGCCGTGCACGACCAGGCCTTCAACGTCGGCATGGACAGCGAGAACCGGCGGGTCGCCGAGATCGCCGACGTGGTCGCCGAGGCCGTGTCGGGGTCCACCGTGCGTGTCACCGGCGAGTTCGGTGGGGACCCGCGGTCGTACCGCGTCGACTTCAGCAAGATCACCGGTGCGGTGCCGTCCTTCAAGCCCACCTGGACGACCCTGGAAGGTGCCCGTGAGCTCGCGACCGCCTATCGCGAGTTCGGCCTGACCCGGGCGATGTTGCGCGATCAGTTCACCAGACTCGCCTGGTTGCGCCGGCTGCAGGAGGAGGGCCGGCTCACCGAGGACCTGCGGTGGCGCTGAGCGGAGTCCGCTCACGCGCGGTCGGCGTGCAGCCGTTCCACCAGCTCTCGCCAGCTACCCGCGGTCGCGTCCCGGGCGGAGACCACCGCCACCGGCAGGGGCCAGGCTATGGCCAGGTCGGGGTCGTCGTAGCGCACCGCGAGATCCTCGGACGGATCGTGCTCCCGGTCGATGCGATAGCAGACGTCGGCCCACTGCGTGAGTGCCTGGAAGCCGTGCAGGAAGCCCGGCGGCACGTACAGATGACGCCCCTCCTCGTCGTCGAGACGGAAGGTGGCGCTCCGACCGAACGTGGGAGACCCGCGGCGGGCGTCGACGAGGACGTCCAGGACGGCGCCCCGTGCACAACGCACCAGCTTCGCCTCGCCGGCGCCGCTCCGCCCGTGCATCCCGCGGATCACGCCCTCCCGCGATCTCGACTGGCTGTCCTGCAGGAACCTCCTGGCGTCGATCCCAGCACGCTCAGCGGCGGCCACGTCCAACGTGCGGATGAACCAACCGCGCTCGTCCTCGTGGCGGGCCTCCGGCAGGAGGCTGACGACGTCGAGGAGGTCCGACCGTTCGATGCGCACGGTGGCAGTCTGCCGCGCGGCGGGGCCGAGGTGGACCGATGACGGCCCTGGGTCCCTGCCGATGGTGCAGATCCGAGGCCGGCGAGGTGGTGCTGGACCTGGGGCTCCAGCCCGCCAGTGACCACTTCCCGCTCCCCGGAGACCCGCCCGCGGCGGTCCACCCCCTGCGGCTGTGGTTCTGCCACCGTTGCGGGCTGGTACAGCTACCCGACAGGTCACCGGCCCCGGAGGAGCCCCGCGGGGTGGAGCCCGCTGCGCTGCGTGCGCATGCCCGGGACTCGGTGACCTGGACCCTCGGCCAGGGTCTGCTGGAGCCGGGGATGTCGATCCGGGAGTTCGGCAGCCCGCACGGCGGGAGCTGGGCTGACCTGCTGGAGGACGCCGGCCTGCGTGTGGACGCGCACCGGACGGACTCGGTGGACGCCGTGGTGGACGTCTTCGGTCTCATGCACGAGGAGGACCAACGGACGGGGCTGGAGGAGCGGCTGGCCTGCCTCGGCCCTGGAGGTGTCCTCCTCCTGGTCTTCCCACCCTTGGAGACCGTGGTGGCCCACGGGCAGTGGAACGCCGTCCGACACGGCCACCACGCCTACCCGTCGACGGCGGTGGCGGCCCGGCAACTGGCGGAGTCAGGGCTGACGGTCGTTGCCGCCACGCTGCACCCCCTCTATGGCGGGACGAGGTTGCTGGCCGCCCGTCGCGACGCCGCCGTACGACCCGGGTGTGCGCCCGCTCCGCACCCGGAGGTGTCCCGGGAGGCGCTCACCGCTCTCGCCGATGAGGTGACGGCGGGGGTCGCCGCTGTCCGCGCTCACCTGGAGGCGCAGGTCGCCGCCGGTCGGCGGGTCCTCGGGTACGGGGCCGCCTCGCGCGCCGTACCGCTGCTCGTGGCCGCCGGGGTCGGCCCTGACCTGTTGCCCGCCGTGGCGGACGCCTCACCAGCCAAGCAGCACCGTGTCATCCCGAGCGTCGAGATACCGGTGATCTGCCCGGATGAGCTCCTGGCAGCGCGGCCCGACCAGGTCCTGCTCTTCCTCCCCGATCTGCTGGACGAGGTCCGCCGCTCTCTGCCGGACGTCGAACGCAACGGCGGCGGATGGCTGCCCATCGACACGCTGACACGGAAGGGAGCCGGCCGGTGAGCACAGTTCCGGATGGCCCGTTGGTGACCGTTGCGATCCCCACCTTTCGACGTCCCGAGATGCTGCGCGGGGCGATCGAGTCGGCGCTGGCGCAGACCTACCGCAACACCGAGATCCTCGTGTCCGATAGTGCCGCGGACCCGCAGATCGAGGAGCTCGTGACCAGTTACGGTGACCCGCGGCTGCGGTACCGGCACAACGGCACGGTCACCGACATGAGCCACAACGCGCTGGCCATGTTCCAGGACGCCCGTGGCGAGTTCGTCGGAACGCTCCACGACGACGACCTCTGGGAACCGCTGTTCCTGGAGGCCCTCGTGCCGCCATTGGTCGCCGACGAGACCCTCACACTGTCCTTCTGCGACTACTGGGTGATCGACGTCGACGGCACCCTGCGGGAGGACCTCACGGATGCGGTGTCCAGCGAGCGCGGACGGGATCGTCTGACTGCCGGAGTGCACCGGCCCTTCATGGACCTCGCCACGACGGTCCGGGCCATTGCCATGAGCGTGGCCGCCGTCTTCCGGGCCTCGGCGGTGGACTGGTCGGACTGGCAGCACGAGGCCCCCGCCGCCTACGACATGTGGCTTGCTTACCTCCTCGCCCGGGACGGAGGCGGCGCTTGGTACGAACCCCGACGGCTGACGCGCAACCGGCAACACCCCGGCGCCATGTCCTCGACCGACCGCCTGGACGAAGCGGCTCTCTGGGCCTTCGACCGCTTCCTCGACGACGAGCGCCTCGCTGCAATCCGACCCGGGCTGCACCGCGCCGCCGCACCGCACCATGTGGGGATCGCGCTCACCGCCCTGCGCGACGGAGGCCCCCGGGCCCGCGGGGTCGCCGCCCACCATCTTCGCTTGGCCGCCCAGGGCGGCTTCTCCGCCCCGCTCCTGGTGGGTTGCGCCATCACGCCACAGCCCCTCGTGGTCCGGAGGTGGGTCGTCGACACCGTCCGGAGAAGGCGCGCGCAGCGCGCGGGCCGAGAGTAGGGCCACACATCGCTGGCCGCTGTTCCCGTGTTCAGCGGCCGGCCAGGGCGGCCACTATCGGGGCGACGCCGTCCAGGTCGCCGCCGAGGTTCAGGTAGCTGAACCCGAACTCCTCTCGCCGTCGGATCAGCAGGTCGATGCACTCGTCCACTGAGCCCTGGAGTACGGAGGGGGAGTCGGCGAGGATCGCCGGCGCCTCCTGGAGGAGGCGGGAATAGCTGCTGACCCCCGCCCCCTGACGCTCCGCGCTGTCCACCTGGCAATGGAAGACGCTGAACTGCAGTTCTAGGTCGTCGGCGTCCCGTCCAGCCGCCGCAGCGGTCGCACGCACCCTCCTGACCTTTCGCAGAATCGACGCCGCGGAGAGGTCCGCGACGGCCGCTGGGTCTATGCGTCCGGACCGGAGGCGGGGATGCACGCTGACGATGTCGGCCTCACGTGCCGCCAGGTCCAGCATGCGGGGACCGCCGCCCCCGATCAGCAAGGGCGGGCGTGGCTGCTGGACGACCGCGGGTGCGCCCGTCAACCCGCGGACGGCATGGTGCTTCCCGACGTGGTGCACCTCCTCGCCGGAGAACAGCGCCTTGAGAACGGTGACGGTCTCGGCGAGCCGATCGATCCGCACGTCGGGCGGATCGAAGTAGGCCCCTGAGACCTCATAGTCGCCGGCCAGCCAACCCGCGCCCACCCCCAACTCCAACCGGCCCCCGGAGAAGACGTCGACGTTGGCGGCGGCCCTGTGGACCAGAACCGGGTGCCGCAGGTCGGTGTTCAGCACGAGCGTCAGGAGACGCAGGGACACGGAACTGTCCGCAGCCGCCTGGAGCGCGACGAACGGGTCCAGCGCCCACCCTCCCGCGATGTGGTCGGAGACTGAGATCGTGGTGAAACCGAGGTCCTCGATGCGCCGTACCTCCGCGCGCCATGCGCGCAGATCTCCCGTCCACCGGGGCATCGGGGCGATGAAGCGGAAGGGTCTCATGATCTCGAGCGGATCCGGTCAGCCTTGGACGACCAGGCCGCCCCGGCGCTCCCGACTCGTCTCGTCGTCGTAGGCTGCGACGATCTCCTCCGGTACGTGGGACAGGTCCCCCACCTGCAGATAGTCGCGCATCGTCGTCCCGGTGCAGGCCGAGTCGATGTTGCGAGCACCCCGGCGGGTCACGACGTCGTCCAGATGGACGGTGCGGAAATCGATGCTGAAGCGGGTCTTCCCGCTCCTGTTCTCGACGGACGAGTGGAGCTGCGCAGCCGAGAAGATCAACGTCCCCCCGGGGGGCGCGACCACCCGGATCTGAGGATCCGGGTCGATCGCGACAGTCGCCTTGGGCTGCTGACGCGTGTCGGAGGTGATGTGCTTCGCCGCCTCCTTGCGGCTGGTCTCATTCCACTCGTAGTAGTCGTACTCATGCGAGGAGTTGGGAATGGGCTCGTCCCAGTAGCGCGGGTGGAAGGCCATCACGTTGCCGGACTCGACCTCGTAGATCGGCAACCACCAGTTGAGCTGGCACATGGGCGCGGAATACCAGGTGTCGCGGTGTGGGTGGAAGGCGTAGGCGATACCCGAGGTCAGGTAGCCGTCGGACGTGGAGGTGCGCATCCGAGGGACGTCGAAGTAGGTCTTCTGAGGGTCGGCGCCGAGCTCGGTGAGCATCTGCCTGATGCACTCCTTGGAACGCGGGTGGTGGATGAACTGCGGCTTGAGCTCCGCGAGGAGGGCGGCATAGTCCTCGACGGGCATGTGCTCCTGAGCCGTTCGGGGATCGAGCGCGCCGAACGCCTTCTCGATCATCGCGCGAGCATGCTCCACGAGCGCGAGCGCACCCAGCGAGGGTGAGTGCACGAAGAGTTGACCACGGAACAGTTCCGCGCGCCGGTCATCGTCGCTGTGCGGAGCGTCATGGTAAATGGTGTTCATCTCCATGCGCGGACCATAGCGCCGGATGGCAGTAGCAATGAACCCCTTCTCGCACTCGTCGCGGTAGCCATTTGACGAGTCCGACACTGCACGCGCCCCTCGATCATGCGAAAGTGCACACGGTCCACTGAGGACAGCACGACACTAGAATCCGAGAAGCCGTGCGCAATACACCGGAATAGATGCCATAATTGCAGGCCGGAGCGACGGTCAGCCCACCATGCGACACGCAGGCAGTACACGAACGGACGAGTTCTCGCTCGGAGGCGACGCCCGCGCCCCCCACGGGGCCGGCAGGTCGATCGTGAGCCGAACCCTCTCGCGATGGACGAGGCGTCATCTTTGTGGACGCGGCATCATCCTTGCTCCGGCCGTTCGTGGCCGTGGTGAGGTGATCGTCTAGAGGTGGCTCCCTTCCGCGCTCGTTGCCACCTCCTCTCGCTCCAGCCACACCTCGTGCCAGTAGGGCTCGATCTGGCGCTGGCACAACCCGTGGTACAGCCCCTGACAGACGCCACCCTCGAGCACGAGACAGCGTCCTGGCAGTTCCAGCATTCGCCCGGTCCAGTCGTCGATGATGCGGTGCACGACCCGTTGCACGCGCATGCTCTTGCCGCAGTAGGGCGTCATCTCCACGTCGAAGGCGAGCCCACGGTTGCGACCGTCACGGTTCACGGTCCGCCGGATCTGCCTGCGGCTCTTGACCCGGACCCGATCGCCGGCATCCAGTCCCAGGTCGACGGACGGGGTGCGTGTCAACTTCCCCTGGATCGGCGGGACCGACACCCCACCCCCCAAACGCAGCCACCTGGGCAGGTGCGTGCGACTGAGGGACTGATAGGTGTTGACCAGGGACGGGAGGATCCAGCGGAACGCGTCCCTGGCACGGATGTTGCCGGTGCGGATGTCGCGGACGTAATGGCGCAGGTCCCAGTGCTTGATGCGTGTGGTCGCGGCGCGCACCTGGGTCGCTTGGCACGACCACGACTCCTCCCCGCCCGGGCTCTGCGGAGGGTGTACCGCGCGGACCACGTCCTCGTGGCTGCAGCCCTCGCGCGGGACCGGCTGCGCCAGGGCGACAGTTGGCCCCGGGGCTGCCGTACCAGCAGCCGGTTCGACCGGTCGGAGCCACTCCTCCTTCCAGAAGACCAGACAGCCGGCCTGACAGCCTCCGTGCGCGGAGCCGTCGCACCGGATTCCCGTGAGGTGGACGGCCGACTCCATGTGGAGCAGGCTGCCGTAGAAACAGGTCGTGTCGGCTCGGCTCTGCACGGTGAAGCGCGATCCGCAGTGGCGGAGCATCTCGGGCATCAGGGGCAGACCGTCGATGGTGGCGTCCGGTGCCAGGGTGGCGAGGATCTCGGCCTCCGACCGGACCTCGACGACGTCCCCTGGCCGCAGTTGCCGGGGCTTGGGGTTCTGCGGGTGGGGCATCCGGGGTCCTCCCGTGAGACTCACTCGATCTCGAGTGCGGGGATGGGGACGACCAGGCGGCCACCCCACTGACGCACGTAGGCCAACTGCTCCGTGATCTCCCTCCGAAGATTCCACGGCAGCAACAGCACGTAGTCCGGCCGGTCCTCGGCGATCACCTCGGGCGCCAGGATCGGGATGTGCGTGCCGGGCAGGAACATGCCCTGCTTGTGCGGATTGCGGTCGACCGTGTAGCGGAGGAGGTCCGAGCGGATGCCGCAGTGGTTGAGCAGCGTGTTGCCCTTACCCGGCGCGCCGTAGCCGACGACACGCTCGCCCCTCTCGGCCGCGCTGCAGAGGAACCCGACGAGGTCGCGCTTGACCTTGGCGACGACGGCGGCGAAACCGGCGTGCCCCTCGAGCGTGTGCAGGCCGCGACGCCCCTCTTCGGCCAGGACTTCTCGGACGGCCGCAGAGACGTCGCCGGCCTGTCCCTCATGGCGGACCCAGAGGCGCAGCGATCCACCATGCGAGGTCAGTTCCTCGACATCGATGACGACGAGCCCCGCAGAGGCCAGCACCCGCTGTGCCGTGAGCAGCGTGTAGTACTGGAAGTGCTCGTGGTAGATCGTGTCGTACTGCGCAAACTCCATGAGCCGCATGAGGTGCGGCACCTCGATGCTCAGCCAGCCGTCGTCCGCCAGCAGAGCTGCGAGCCCGCGCGTGAAATCGCGGACGTCCGGCACGTGCGCGAAAACGTTGTTGGCAACGACGAGGTCGGCCGGTCCGTGCTCGTCGCGCACCCGCAGACCTTCCTCCTCCCCGAGGAACGCCACGCGAGTCGGGACGCCACGTTCCTCGGCGACGACGGCGATGTTGGCGGCCGGCTCGATCCCGAGCACGGGGACCCCTCGGGCGACCAGGTGCTGGAGCAGGTAGCCGTCGTTGCTGGCCACCTCGACCACGAGACTGGAGGGCGTCAGCCCCACTCGATCCGTCGCCCGGTCGACGAAGACGCGGGCGTGCTCGACCCAGGACGTCGAGTAGGAGGAGAAGTAGGCGTAGTCCGAGAAGATGTCCTCGGCAGCCACGTGCGGGGGCAGTTGCACGAGGAGACAGCGGGCGCAGACCCACACCCGCAGAGGGTAGAAGACCTCGGGTGACTCCAGCCGCTCAGCCGGGACATAGCTCTCACACGGTGGCGACATACCGAGGTCGACGAAGACGTCGGTGAGTTGCTGTCCGCAGAGCCGGCAGGAACCCCCACCACGGGCACCCAGGGCGACCCCGCCGTCCACGGACGAGTGCACTGTCTGCCGGGCGGGGCCGGCCATCGTGACGCTCATGCGCCGGACCGTGTCCGTGTCACAACCAGGTCGTCCATTGGAGTTCCTCGCTGTCCTGTCCCGCGACTCGTCTCACAGGCGGCCACGATCACTCGACGCCTGCTCGGTGGTCGGGTCAGGCTTGCCCGCGACGACACGTCGGTCAAGGACCCCGAGGCTGAGACCCTGTCGCCGCGCACGCCGTCACGCCGGGTAGCCACGTGCATGTGCACCGAGGCCGGGTCGAAGCGCTGACGACTCGACGGCCCCACGAGACGTCACCCGGGGCTAGGTTCGGGCGGCACGATGCCCGGCCGCTCCTGAGGTCGTGCAACTCCAGCGGAGGAGCGATCGTGACCCGCACCAACGGGCTCGCCGACGACGAAGCTCGTGCGTCCACGTCCGTGGGTCCTCGAGGACCGGAGCGATTGCTGTGGGTGACGAATCTGCCTGCTCCCTACCGCCTGGCGGTCTGGGACGAGTTGATCCGATCCGGGATCGACCTGGAGGTGTGGATCGTCTCCTCGAACGGCATGAACCGCACGTGGGGCCAAGGCGTGGACCGACCGTACGTCCGACTGCTCCCCTCAAGGCGGATTCGCCTGAGGGGCGGCGAGACGTACCTGTCTCGGGTCCCCTTCTTCCAGCTCGTCAAGGACGTGGGACACCGAGATGCGGTCCTGATCGGCGGCTGGGAGCTGCCTTTGTACTGGCGCGTCGCTCTGGTCGCCACGTTACGAAGGATCCCGCGAGTGCTCTTCTACGAGTCGACCGGCGCGAGTCACCGGTTCTCCACGGGTCCGGTCGCCTGGATCCGGCGCGCGTTCCTGAAGCACGCCGCGGACGCCGTGCTGGTACCTGGCGTCGCCGCGGAGGGCGCTGTGGTCGCTCACGGGATCCCGCGGTCGAGGATCGTCACGACGTTCAACGCCATCGACCAGCTGGGGGTCCGGCGCGCCGTCGAGCAGGCCGCCGAGGAGCGTCACGCGGAACCCTTGCGCTTCTGCTATGCCGGGCAACTGATCGAGCGCAAGAACGTGGCCGCGCTGCTCGAGGCGTTCTGGGCCATGGACGACGCCGAGGCGGAGCTCCACATCATCGGCCAGGGCCCCCTGCGGCAGAGCCTCGATGAGCTCTCCCAGCGCCTGGCGATCCCTGGTAGCGACAAGAAGGTCGTCTGGCACGGAGGACTGGCGCCTGATGTGGCCCTGCGGCAGATGGTCACCGCACACGTTCTCGTGCTCCCCTCCACCGTCGAGGTGTGGGGCCTGGTAGTCAACGAGGCGCTGGCGGCCGGCCTGCGCGTCGTCGTGTCGACCGCCTGCGGAGTCGCGCCGTCCGTGGCCGACATGCCCGGGGTGTTCCTCTGTGAGCCGACGCCACCGTCCATCCGTGCTGCCATGGAGTCAGCTGCCGCCAGCGGAACCGGCTGGATAACCGCACCGCCGATCCTCCGCGTCGGTGGTCCGCGACGATTCGCCGACGACTCCCTGAGGGCTGCCCGACTGGCATCCGCACGGCGCGGCGGCCGGGCCTGAGACACCGCCCGCCCTTTCCGGTCGGCTCGGCCGACCGTGCGGCAGACCGGTCGGATCACCGGGCGATTGTGAGACGGTGGCGACCTCAAAATGGCGGGATCTGAGCCAGCTGAGCTGAAAGAAGATCATCGGTGGAGTTGAGAGAAGTCCTCGTCGCACTGCGCTCGGCCTGGTGGTTGCCCGCCCTCGGGCTCGTGGCCGGAGCCCTCGCCGCGCTCCTGATCGGCCTCACCCAGACCCCCTCATATGCATCTCACGCGAGGCTCTACGTCTCCGCGACCGCATCGAACTCACTCGCCGACGCCTACCAGGGCAGTCAGTTGTCACAGGCGCGGATGATGTCCTACGCTCAGTTGATCACCAGCCACTCGTTGACCTCCCGGGTCAACGAGTCACTGGACCTCTCGATGTCGCCCGACGAGTTGGCTTCCAAGATCACCGCCACGGCGGTTCCCGACACGGTCCTCCTCGACGTCACTGTCACCGACTCGTCTCCCCGGCGTGCCTACGACATCGCACGAGCCGTGGGTACGGAGTTCAACGACATGGTGGCCCAGCTCGAATCCTCGGCGGCGTCGCCGCAGGATCCGACAGCGGCGCCGATCCGGGTCAGCGTGGTCACGGCTCCGGAAGTCCCCATGACCGCCAGCTCTCCACGCACCGAGCGAAACGTCGCCCTCGGGGCACTGCTGGGCCTTCTCGGGGGCATCGCCGCCTCGGTTGTCCGTTCCCGGAGGGATGGCTCGGTGCGGGACCCTGGCGAAGCAGCGCAACTCACGGGCACCCCCGTCATCGGGGCCATCAGGCGCGACCAGGGTCTCCAGCAGCAGGTCTTCGCCCATGCCGTCACTGGTGGCATTGCCGAGGACTACCGGCAGCTGCGCACGAACATCCTGCACCTGGAGAGCGACGACCCACTGAAGACGATCATGGTCTGCAGCGCGGGTCCCGCCGAAGGCAAGACGTCACTCGTCATCAACCTGGCCCGGGCGCTGGCCGAGGCCGGCCGTCGGGTCACCCTGATCGAGGCGGACCTCCGGCGACCACGGATGACGCAGTACTTGGGGCTGGCGGAGGGAAGCGGTCTTACCGCTGTGCTCACCGGCTCCGCCACGATCGCGGATGTCGTGCAGCAGTGCGGCGACGAGGACCTGTACGTCGTCCCGGCTGGTCCGATCCCAGCGGACCCCGGGGGGCTGCTGGCCTCCGGGCAGATGACACCGCTCATCGATGCACTCAGGGAGAAGAACGACTTCGTCCTGATCGACACGTCCCCAGTGCTGGCGGTCGCCGATGGCCCGAGTCTCGCCGCCGACGTCGACGGAGTCCTGCTGGCGGTGCGGTACGGCCAGACCCGGCGCCAGGAGCTGCAGCAGGCGAAGACGACTCTCGACCGTGTCGGCGCCAGGACCCTCGGACTGGTTCTCACCGTCGTGCCGCCGAGCTCGGGTGTCATGCCGGCCTATGCCTCCCTGTACGGCGACGCACCCGACTCTCTCCGGCCGCAACCGCGCTGACGCCAGGGCGCCGGCGACGGGCTGCGACGCCTGTTGACGGCGACGCCCCGCACCGGCAGGCGGCCGACGGTTGCGGCCCCGCCCTGGTTAGAGCAGACCCGCATCCTGCAGCACTCCGACCATCCGGCTGCCGTAGGCGTCCCAGGAGAACGCTCGTGCGCGCGCGGCGGCAGCCTTCCCCATCCGAGCACGCAGGTCCGGAGAACTCCCGAGCTCGGTCAACGCCGCGGCGAGCGGCTCCACCTCACCCGCCGGCACCACGTAGCCGTCGATCCCGTCCCGGATGATGTCCGCACCGAAGGTGTGAGTGGAGACAACGGTCGGCAGGCCACGGGCCATGGCCTCGAGCCCCACCAGTCCGAAACCCTCGACGAGCGAGGGCAGTGCGAAGACGTCCGCCTTCCGGTACACGTCGTCCAGATCGCTCTTCGTCAGCTGGCCGAGGAGGTCGATCCGCGGATGCCGCGCGCAGATCGCCGCCGCGTCACCGATGGGTCTCCCGGCTAGGACGAGTCGTGACCCCTCTGGCAGATCCGCTGCCTCGAACGCATCGACCAGATAGGACAGTCCTTTCCGCTGGGTGAGCATCCCGACGAACAGGACCCGCAATCCATGATGGGGATCCCGGAGGGCGTCCCCCACCTCGGCCGGGAGGCTCACCCCGAGGGGGACCGTCAGCATCCGGGCCCGATCGACACCGGCCGCCACGTACGTCTCAGCCGCGAAGTTGCTCGCCACGACGAGCACGGACGCGAGGGAGATCTCCTCGTCGAGCCGGTCCGCCCAGTCCTCGTCGAGGTCGTGGTGCTGGAGCGTCGCCGCCCACTCGGGATTGCGCTCCGCCTCCGCGGCGAGGTGACGCTCCATCCAGCGGTGGTGGGCGATCGGGCAGTTCAGGACAGTGGGTATGCCGCGCCGTGCGGCCGCCGCGAGGATGGCTCGGGCCCCGGTGGCCTGCGCGATCACCAGGTCGGGCACCTCCCCTCGCCGCAACTCCCGGGCCACCAGGCGGTCGAACCACTCCGTCCTCTCCCGGATCAGCCGCCTCGCCACGGACCAGTACGGCTTCTGGATGGCGAGCAGGTGGCCGATCTCCAGCAGCGTCCCTCGTCGCTCGATCTTGTCCACCGGGATCCCCCGCAGCGTTCGCCGGCCGACCACCTTTCTCATGGGCCGCGCCCACGCACTGGTCATCACCGGGCTGGAGTCGGACCATCCGAGGCTGGTCCGGTAACCGGACAGCGACCCGCGGACGGCCAATTCCCGCGCCACGTGCTGCAGTTCCGGATGAGTACCTGCGTTGGTCACCAGCACTCGACGCACGAGCGCCTCCCTCTCTCGGGGTCGGTCTGGTCCACGCAGGGGTACCACTCTCGCTCCCCTCGTGCGTGTCGGACCCCGATGCCTCCTCGGCCGGGAACCGAACCCAGGCACTCGGTGACGAGGTCCCGCAGACACAAGCTGGCACAACGCGACCTGTCCCGACAGGGCATCCCCGTGGTTACCCTCGCCCGCATGGCAGGTGGAGGTCTGGAGAAGCCGCCACGGTGGGCTCTGCCGGCGATCACGGCGGGGCTGGTGGCTGTGGCCGTCCTGGTGCCGATCAACCTCAACCGGCAGCAGGTCGACACGTCAGCTGCGGTTTCCGGTACCCCTGTCACGCCCCCGGTCGAGGTTGCGGACGGGCCCTTCCCGATCGCCGTCGTCATGGGGGACTCCTGGGCGGAGGGCTCGGGTGCGGAGTACCCAGGGGGTGGGTTCGCCGAACAGGTCGCCCAGGCCGAGGGGTGGCGCCTGATCAACGCCAGCCAAGGCGGCACGGGTTACGTCACGGACGGCCCCGAGAACTACCCGAAGCGTGCCCCACTTCCCGAGCGAGTACCGGACGTGGTGGCGCAGCAGCCCGACGTCGTCATCGTGGCCGCGGGGCTCAACGACGCGGACCGGGGGTACACGACGGAACAGCTGACGACGGCGGTCCAGGCCACGCTCGAGCCGCTGCGCGACCAACTGCCCGATGCGCTGATCTTCATCGTGGGACCGTTCTGGCCGAACGAGGAGCCGATCGAATCCGCACTCCAGGTGGATGCTGTCGTCCAGGATGTGACGGAGGAACTCGGACTGCCCTTCGTCAGCCCCATACAGGAGCGATGGATCACCGGGTCCAACGAGGGGACTCCCCTGGGGAACCGGGCGCAGTACATCGGCACCGGCGTCGCCGGAACACACCCGACGCAGGCCGGGCACGACTACCTGGCCGACCGGATCGAGGACGCCCTCGCGGCCATCCCCGGCGTGCCGCGTGGGTCCTAGCTCATCCCAGAGGCGCCGCCACGCACCGTCTGATGAACAGGACACCGGACATGAGACTCCCGTCGAACCGCCGGGTACATGGCCGACACCTCCCTCTCTGAGCGCCGCACGTGGAAGGCGGTGACCACCCTCCTGAGCGGACGGGTGGTCGCCGGCCTCCTCCAGGTGGCCTTCATCGCCCTCCTCGCCCGGTCGCTGGGCGTGGAGACCTACGGGCGGTACGTCGCTTTCCTCGCCGGTGTCTACCTGGCGATGAACGTCTTCGACTTCGGGTTCGGCACCAGGCTTCTGCGGATCTCGGCCGAGGACGACACCGCCAGCACCGTGACGTGGATGTTCCTCATCCGCTCCATGACGAACCTCTCGGTCATCGCACTCGGGGTGTTGGTGTGGCACTGGTCGGTGCAGGCACCCCTGGTCCTCGGATGGGCCGTCGCCGTCTATGCCACCGGGGACACCTTCGGAGATGTGGGACTCGGCTACCTTCTCGGGCGGGGTCGGGTCCGAGCATCCGCGGTGCTCCTGATGGCCCGCCGCGTTGCGGCTGTCACGCCGTTCATCACGGGCCTCACCATGGCGAGCGGGGTGACCGCACTCTTCGTGGCGGGGACCGCTGGGTGGATCGCCGCCTACGTCGCCATGCGATCGTCGTTCACCCGGCCACGACGGTTCCGGACTTTCGTGCGGCACGGAGTGGCGTACTGGGGCTTGAGCGGAGCGGCGAACCTGCAGCAGGCCGACACCCTGCTGGTGGCCGCGGTGGCAGGTCCGAGCGTCGCCGGCCTGTACGGCTCGGCCACCCGGCTGCTGGGGCCGTTGAACCTGGTCACCTCGGTGCTGCAGCAGGTCTTTGTCCCGCACCTCTCTGCTCTGCGCGCACCGGACGATCGGCGAGCACAGTGGCGGCGCCTCTTCCGTGCGACGTCGATGATCTGTGGCCTGCTGGTGCTGGGCAGCTTCGCCAGCCCGATCGCCGTGGACATCCTGTTCGGCGAGGAGTTCCGGAACGGTTGGCCAGTGCTCTCAGCGGTGTGCATCGCGGCTGCGCTCAACGGGCTCTCACAGGCGTATCTGTCGTGGATCTACGCAGAGGGTGCTCCCGTTCGGCTCAGTCTCCTCTCCGGCGGCGCCATCCTCGTCGGCCTGACCCTGCTGACCCTGCTCTGCTGGCGCTTCGGGATCATCGGCGCGGCCGCGGCCGTCGTCGTCCCGTACCTCCTGCTCACGCTGCTCTACCGGCATGTCAGCAGGTCAGCCTGGCGGCGTCCGAGCGATCGCGGAGGACGGGATCACACAGTGCACGAGAACCTGGTCAAGCACGCAGAACCGGCGGATCGACCCGGTGGGAACGTCTAGGCTCCAGCCGATGACGATCGCTGGATCGGACGTCGGGTTCCACCACCCCCCTGCCGCACGCGTGCCCGGAGTGGTCGGCCTGCTGCTCGCGGCGTGCTGCGCCCTCTACGTCGTCGTGGAACCCGTGGACGACGTCGTCTTCTGGGCGACGCTCGTCGTCGCGTTCTGGCTGCTCCTCCTGGGTATGAGGGCCCTCGTCGAGCCGGTGGACCTGAGCGAACCCATCCACTGGATCAATGCGACCTATCTGGTCCTGTTCGGACTGCACCCCCTCGCCTTGAACGCACTAGGGGGTGTTCGACGTCCGTACCACGGAGAATTCGACATAGCGCCGACATATTCGTCTGCAGTTTTCGTCGGCTTCCTGTCCATGGTCACGGTCAATGTCGCATACGCCATTGCCGCGAGTCGCCGGCATCGGCCGCCGGTGGATCCCACGTCCAGTCCAGGACGGTCGGCATCGCTAGCGACCGACTCCGTGAGGCGCATGAGGACGGCGGCCTGGCTCCTGACCGGCCTCGGAGCGCTCGGCATGGTCTACCTGCTGTCGCTGAGCGCGGACAACGAGAACGGGAGCTCGGGCGCCGGGCAGACCGCCTACGCCTACCAACTTCCCTACGTCCTCATCCCAGCCTCACTGCTCTTCCTGGCCGTCTACTGGGTCCAACGCAAGCGGGCCGATCTCGCGACCGGGCTGCTGGTCGGGCTGACGTATGTCGTGGTCCTCGTCACTCTGGGAGGACGCACCCCGGTCCTCCTCGCGATCAGCGCACCGGCGCTGTTCGTGGTCATGCAGTGGAGGATCCGGATCCCGCGCGCCGGTGTCCTCGTCATCGCCGTCCTCGCGATCGTCGGTTTCGGCGCGCTCAGGGACGCCAATTCGCCGACCAGTTCACTCGGCCAATCGCTGTCACAGTCGGTGGCTCACCCCGGCAAGATGCTCGTCGGGACCTTTACAGGCGACGACACGGAGATGGTGGACGCCCTGGCACTGGAGATGCGGTTCGTTCCCGGCCAGATCGGCCACGAGCCCGGGATCATGGTGCGCTCAACGCTCGGGGCGCCGGTGCCGAGGCTGATCTGGCCGGGGAAGCCGAAGACCGCGGACGTCGTCCTCAATGAGGTCCTGTTCCACCGTGGAGTCAACGAGGCCAGCGTGGCCTACTCCATGGTGGGTGAGGAATACTTCGACTCCGGGGTCGCCGGCGTCGTGGGCTACGGCATCGCCTTCGGCGCGGTGTACGGCAGCATCTCCCGCATGCGGAGGACCCGCCCGCTGTCCCCCCTCGACACGGCGCTGTTCGCGATCGCAACGGCGCTCATCCCCATCGTGATGAGGGGGATCCTTGCCTACTCGCTGGCAATCGCCGCGTTCCTCGTCGTGCCGCTGGTGCTGGTCCGCCTGTGGGTGACCGCAGGGCACCGCCGCACGCACATCGCCATGCCAGGTGCCGTGCGGTCCAGCAACGCACCTCGCCCGCCCAGGGGGTAGTCCTCCGGCTCCGCACGCTGGCGGCGTATCAGGTCTCGCTGATGGCTGCGCTCACATAGACCCGGCGACCAGCGCCGGCTGATGCGGTGACCCGGATGTACCGTTCTTCCGTCGATCCGCTCGCCGTCACGGTCACCGGGACGGCCGTGTGGTGACCGATGTCCTTCAGGCCACTCGCCATGCTGATCGAGCGCCGTGTACCGGCCCCGTCGAAGAAGCTCACCTCGATGTCCACGACCGTGGCCCTCGCGACCACCCGGTACGTGGCCTGGACCCGGTAGTCGCGTGGTATCGGTGGCCTGAGCCTGACGATGTCGACCGGCTCCGTGCCCGTGATGAACCTGTCCGTCGTCGAGGTCTGATCCGTGTACTGGTAGGTCGTCCGAACCGCCTGGTTGCCCTCGAAGACGGTCCCGGTCCAGTCCGCGACCTCGATGCCGTACGCCTGGGTGAAGGTGGCGCCGTTCCGGACGCCCCGGCCTGTGACACCGGCCCAGTTGTCCCTGATGGTCAGTCCCTGGACACCTACCGCCGCCACGTCTTCCACCACGACGCCGCTCTGCACCGCTCGAGAGACCGCCTCGATCCTGTTCCGCTCGATACGGACAGCGCGCAGTGGGCGGCCCGGAGTGGTCCGGCAGTAGATCACCTGGTTCTCCGGCGTGAAGGCACAGTCGGTGAACACGTTGTCCGCGATGACGGTGTCAGACGTGTAGACGAGGAAGCCGGTACGGGGACAATTGCTCACCGTGTTCCGCGCTATGGTGACCGGTCCCCAGGGACCGGACTTGCCGGCGGCGCCGAGGGACAGGGCCTCCTTGTCGCAGGAATACATGACGTTGTCCGTGTAGACCGCGGCTCCGCGCCCCTCGGCCAGCTTGTCCTCGAACCCCGCCGATGCGGAGGTGTGGGCCGTGTTCCGAGAAACAGTGAGCCAGGAGGCGGTGACCGAGTTGCAGTCACCATTGGTGTCGTAGAGGACGCAGTCCTCCACGGTGTACCGACCGAGGTCGATACCGCCGTAGTAGACGACCTCACCCTTCCAGCCGTGCACGTGGCAGCGGGACACACGGATGCGGTCGAAGGACCGGTCGTTGCGCATCCAGATGCCCTTGTGGGTGAGGTCCCAGCCGTCTCCGGTGATGACGTCGGCGGGGAAGAGATTGTCGTGGGTGCAGTGTGCCGTCCCGTCGATGTCGAGGTCCTCGAAGGTGATGTCGGTCTGCGCAGTGGTCGGCGAGTCCCCGCCGTCGAGGAAGAAGCCGGCACCGCGGAACACCTTTCCGCTGACGATCTGCCACGACGCCTCGTGGGTGTCGCCCCGAAAGGCGTGGAAGACGAGGTGGCTCTTGTCCACCCCCTCACCGCGGAAGGTGATGTGGGAACCGGTCACCGAGAGGGCGTGTCCTTCGTCGATGTTGTCATCGGCGTCAGTCGTGCGTGGAGACTGCGGTTGGAGGCGGTACACGCCCGTCGGGAAGTAGACCACCCCTCCACCCGCGTGCTGGGCTGCGTCGATCGTCGCCTGGACGGCCACCGTGTCGTCGTGGACACCGTCTCCGCGAGCGCCGTGGTCCCTGACGTCGTGGACGTCCTCACCGCACGACGCGCACTCGTCGTCGCTGTAGACGGGGACGTCGGGATCGTCGGGATCGTCGGGATCGGAGGACTCGGTGCTGCACGCGCAGAGCGCGAACAGTCCTGCAGCGGCCGCTGCACCACGCGCCAGGAACGAACGACGAGTCACCTCAGGGCTGGCGTCCTGCGCTTCTCGCCCCTCGCTCGCGCCTCGGTTCCTCCACGAGTCGTCCACTGCAGACGCTCCCAGGTCCGAGGGGTCGAGCGCGACGTCCCCATGATGCACGGGTTCTTCGTCCGTCCAAGGGGTCGATCAGTTCCCGCCGGCCTCCCCAGGGCACCGATCCGGAAGCTCATCACCGCACCGTCTGCTCGTGCGCAGATCACGCGACCCCCCTTGGCGCCCCGGGGTCACGTACGCACTGTCGCGCCGCGGAGAGCAACGACCCGTCGGCGTGAGCCGCGGGTCAGCGGAGCTGCTCCCCTCCAGGAGCTCGCCGTTGCCTACTCTGATCAGGGTGACCGGGCACGGTGTGCGGGACGGCGAACGCCTCCTGCCGATCGGTCTTCGTCGTCCGCTGCTCGCGCTGGCCGCGTCGTCCGCGGTCCTCGTTGTGACACTCGGTGTCGTGTACCACGGCGAGAGAGCCGGCGAGGGAGTCGGCGGTCGCTTCGACCGATGGGTCATCGACGCGCTGCCCTGGACCGTTCCCGTCCGATCATCGGCGCTGTCCTCGTTCGGCGCCCTCACCGGGATGCAGTCGGCCGCACTGGCGGCCGTGGTCCTCGCCGCAGTGTTCTGCGCACTGCGGCGATGGCGGCTCGCTGGTCTGGCGGTGGCTGGCCCAGCCCTGACCGTGGTGACGACTGCGGCCGGAAAACACCTGGTGAGCAGGGAGTTCTACGACGACCCGGGTTCCCTCGCGTACCCCAGCGGTCACACCGCAGGGGTGACCAGTGTCCTGCTCGTGGTCGCGTTGGCCGTGCTCAGCCGCGTCCGTGCCCAGGTCGCGGCGGTGGCGGCCCTGGCGCTCCTGGTTGTCACAGCAGGCGCGGCCACTGTGGGGTTGACGATGGTGCTGCTGAACGGCCACTACACGACGGACGTCATCGGCGGCTACTGCACGGCCCTGGCCGTCACCCTGGGCTCGGCAGAAGCGGTGGACGCCGTCCGTGCCCCTGCTCGACGGCACCTCGGAGTCAGCGAGAGTTGACGGCAGTTCTCCGGACGTGTCAGGTGAGAACGCTCAGCGGGTGATGGTGCCGGCGTCCTCCCGGGCCTTGATCCGTTCCCGCTGCGGGACGACGACGTACTTCGGGTCCTTCGTGCTGGCCATCCCCGCCTCGAACACCCCGAACCGGGTCAGCAGCGACCCGGCCGCCAGCAGCGCTCCGGAGGCCACCGCGCCGGCCCGCCGGCGCCCGGCGACGACGGTCAGCGCCGCCCCGGCCGCGGTGCAGGCCTTGGCCGCCCGCAGCAGGGCTCCGGGCCGGCCCTCGTGGTACGGCTCGCTCAGGATCCCGTGGTCGTTCTCCACCCCGTGCGTGACCGCGAGCTCGATCGCCGCCCCCGCCACCGCCATCTTGCGGGCCGGGCCGGCCTCGGCGACCGGGCTCAGCGCCATGGCCAGGCCGCCGCCGGCGGCCATCCCCGAGGCCCCGAAGAGGTAGGGCAGCTGGGTGTGCGCCGCGTGCCAGGACGGGACGGCGGTGTTGGCCAGCAGCACCCCGGTGTAGCTCGCCAGCGGCCCGCCGAAGAGCGCGGCCACCACGCCACCGAAGCGCTTGAGCCGCGGGAACCAGCCGAGCAACTCGACCGCCGCGGTCGCCCCGGCCGCCGCGCTGAACGGCGACAGGATGTAGGTGCCGATCGACAGCGGCGACGTCGGCTTGATCACCCGCAGCATGTGCAGGAACCGCTCCGGGCGCCCCAGGTCGTGGACCAGGAAGACCACCGACGCGATCGCCCCGCCGCCCGAGACCAGCCGGGTGACCCGGGTCAGGTTCGGGCGGTCGGTGAGGTCGGCGATCGCCCCGAGGATCGACGACGACCCCGCGGCGCCGCCGAGGAAGAGGTAGAGCGGGACGTCGGGGCTCTTCCAGATCGGTGTCTTGACGATCTGCCGGCCGTAGTACGAGGTGAAGTCGGCCTCCTCGACCATCGACACCTCGCCACCGGCCCGGCCGCGACCCCGTCGGCGGCGGCGCCCGCCGTTCGCCTCGGCCGTGACGTCCGAGCCGCCGGCCCGCCGCCAGCCCGCGCCCGGCGTCGTGATCCCCTCCGTCACCGTGCCCGCCTCGAGCCGAGGACGGCGGACAGCGCCACCCCGACGATCATCACGGCCGCCTTGCCTGCGGCCTTCCACATCGCCGGCAGGTCGCGGGTGGTGACGATCGGGTCCGGCGGCAGGCCGTAGACCTCCGGCTCGTCGAGCAGCAGGAAGAACGCCCCGTTGCCACCGACGCCGTCGTCCTCGTCGCGGCCGTAGAGCCGCGCGGTCTCCACACCCTGTGCCTTGAGCGTCGCCAGCCGCGCGTCGGCCCGGGCCTGCAGCTCGTCGAGGTTGCCGAACTGGATCGACTGGGTGGGGCACGCCGTGGCGCAGGCCGGCTGCAGCCCGTCGGTGAGCCGGTCGTAGCAGAGGGTGCACTTGAACACCCGGCCGTCGTCCTTGCGCTGGTTGATGACGCCGTACGGGCAGGACGCCACGCAGTAGCCGCAGCCGTTGCAGATGTCGCCCTGGACGACCACGGTGCCGAACTCGGTGCGGAACAGCGCGCCGGTCGGGCAGACGTCGAGGCAGCCGGCGTGCGTGCAGTGCTTGCACACGTCGGAGCTCATCAGCCAGCGGACCTGCCGGTCGCCGGACTGCGCGGTCTGCGGGTCGAACTCGGTCAGCGCCTCGGCGTTGAGCACGCTGGTCTGCGCCGACAGCACCTGGTCGGCGCCGAGCCCGAGCTCGTCGGCCGGGTGCCTCTGGGCGTCCCCGGTCCCGCCCGGCGCGGACACGTGGGACGGCGGCCCGACGGTGGGCATCGGCAGGTCGACGGTGCGCACCTGCTCGATGAACGCCACGTGCCGCCAGGTGTTGGCGCCCAGCTGCCCGGTGTTGTCGTAGGACATGCCCGACAGCCCGATGACGTCGCGGTTGCCGTGCGAGTCGTCCATCGGCAGGAGGTTCCACTCCTTGCACGCCACCTCGCAGGCCTTGCAGCCGATGCACACCGAGGTGTCGGTGAAGAAGCCCACCCGCGCGGGGTGGTCGCCGTCGTAGCCGGCCTCGCCCTGGACGTCGGGCAGCGGCCCGTACAGCCGGTTGTGCGGGTCGTTCCCGGTGAAGGCCGGGCTCGCCGAGCTGATCGAGGTCACGCCGGCCTCCTCTCTCTGGTCACTGCGTGGACCCCTCCCCCGCGGAGGCCTCGACCGGGTCGCGGCCGTTGAGGCCCACCCGCCCGGAGGCCACGCCGGCCCGCCGTCGGTAGGACTCCACGAGCTCCAGCAGCTCCGGCCCGCGGGGACGGCGTCCCGGCCGGATGTCGCAGGTGCTCGCCTTGGACTCCTGGATGTGCGTGTTCGGGTCGAGCACGATGCCGAGCAGGTCGTTGGCGGCGTCGCCGGTGGAGATGCCGCTGTAGGACCAGTGGTACGGCATCCCGATCTGGTGCACGACCGTGCCGTCCCGCAGCCGGATGGGCCGCATCCGCTCGGTGACCAGCACCTTGGCCTCCACCGCCGTCCGGGCGCTGACCAGCGTGGCGTACTCGCCGTTGGCCAGCCCGCGCAGCTCGGCCAGCTGCGGGCTCACCTCGACGAAGAACTCCGGCTGGAGCTCGGCGAGGTAGGGCAGCGTGCGGCTCATCCCCCCGGCCGTGTGGTGCTCGGTGAGCCGGTAGGTGGTCACCTGGAACGGGAAGACGTCGCTGCGCGTCGGGTTGCCCCGGTTCCACGGCCCCTCGATGTACTCCACCGTCGGGTTCGCCTGCTGCTTGTACAGCCCGTTCTCGACGACGGACTCCGCCGGCTCGTAGTGCGTCGGCAGCGGCCCGTCGACCAGCCCCGCGGGGGCGAACAGCCAGGCCTTGCCGTCGCCCTGCATGACGAACGGGTCGGTCCCGGCGATCGCGTCCTGCGCCCGCGCGCCCTCCGGCGGCACGTAGTCCGGCCGCTTGGTCGCCTCGAAGTCGGGGACGTCGTCCCCGGTCCAGCGGCCGGCCTCCTCGTCCCACCAGACGTACTTCTTGCGCTCGCTCCACGGCCGGCCCTCCGGGTCGGCCGAGGCACGGTTGTAGAGCACGCGGCGGTTCAGCGGCCACGCCCAGCCCCACTCGGACGGGACCGGCCCCTGGTCGCGGTGCGACTTCTTGCGGGCGGACTGGTTCACCTCGTCGGCGTAGACGCCGCAGTAGATCCAGCAGCCGCCGGTGGTGGAGCCGTCGTCGGTCATCTGCATGTAGGACGACAGCGCCCGCCCGTCGGGGCCGGTGCCGTTGATCTCGCGCAGCACCGCCGCGGCGCTCGGGTCCTGCGTCTCGCCCTCGAGCGGGTAGTCCCAGGTGAGGTCGAGCAGCGGGCGGTCCCGCGGGTCGGTGGAGTCGGCCAGGCGTTCCCGCAGGATGCGGCCCAGGTGGTAGTAGAACCACAGGTCGCTGCGGGCGTCGCCCGGCGGCTCGACCGCCTTGTGCCGCCACTGCAGCACCCGCTGGGTCTGGGTGAAGGTGCCCTCCTTCTCCGCGTGCGTCGCCGCGGGCATGAAGAACACCTCGGTGCCGATCGTCTCCGGCGCCAGCTCGCCGGTCTCGATCTCGGGCGCCTGGTTCCAGAAGGTCGCCGACTCGATCATCTGCAGGTCGCGGACCACCAGCCAGTCGAGATTGGCCAGCCCGAACCGGTTCATCCGGCTGTTCGGGTGGCCCACCACCGGGTTCTCCCCGACCAGGAAGTAGCCGGAGACCTCGCCCCGGATCATCGCGGCGATCGTCTGGTACGAGCTGTGGTCGCCGTCGATCTTGGGCAGGTGGTCGAAGCAGAAGTCGTTCTCCGGCTGGGCGGCGTCCCCGAACCAGGCCTTGAGCAGGCTGACCGTGTAGGCCCGCTTGTTGCCCCAGAACCCCGCCTTGCCGGCGGCGTCGGCCACGTAGTCGTCCAGCGTCTGGTGCTGGAGGGCGTGCGGCATCGGCAGGTAGCCGGGCAGCAGGTTGAACAGAGTCGGGACGTCGGTCGAGCCCTGGATGCTGGCGTGCCCGCGCAGCGCCATGATCCCGCCGCCGGGACGGCCGATGTTGCCCAGCAGCGTCTGCAGGATCGACGCCGTGCGGATGTACTGCGCGCCGACGCTGTGCTGCGTCCAGCCCACCGAGTACACCCACGCCGTCGTCCGCTCGCGGCCGCTGTTCTCGGTGATCCACCGGGCGACCTGGAGGAAGACCTCCGGCTCGACGCCGCAGACCTCGGCCACCATCTCCGGCGTGTAGCGGTCGAAGTGCCGCTTGAGGATCTGGAAGACGCACCGCGGGTGCTGCAGCGTCTCGTCCCGCTTCGGCTTCGCCGGGATCGGGGGCCCGCCGCTGCCGGCCGCCTGGGCGCGGTCGGACTTCTTGACGTCGGGGTGCTGCTCGGCCTGCTTCTGCTCGGCCGCCTGGGCCGGGTCGTCGGAGGAGGCGTGCGGCGGCTCCTCGGGCTCGTACTGCCAGCTGGACTCGTCGTAGGTGCGGTTGGCCGGGTCGAAACCGGAGAAGATGCCGTCGAGGTCCTCGGAGTCGACGAACTCCTCACCCACCAGCGCCGCGGCGTTGGTGTAGGCCGCGACGTACTCCTTGAAGTACAGCTCGTTGTCGAGCACGTACCTGATCAGCCCGCCGAGGAACGCGATGTCGGTGCCGATGCGCAGCGGCACGTGCAGGTCGGCGATCGCACTGGTCCGCGTGAAGCGCGGGTCGATGTGCACGATCTTCGCCCCGCGCGCCTTGGCCTCGGTGACCCACTGGAAGCCCACCGGGTGGCACTCGGCCATGTTCGAACCCTCGATGACGATGCAGTCGGAGTTCGCGAGGTCTTCCAGGGTGTTCGTGGCGCCGCCACGTCCGAACGAGGTCCCCAGACCGGGGACCGTGGCGGAGTGCTATATGCGCGCCTGGTTCTCGATCTGGATCGCGCCGAGGGCGCTGTAGAGCTTCTTCATGAGGTAGTTCTCCTCGTTGTCGAGGGTCGCCCCTCCGAGGCTCGCTACTCCCATGGTGCGGTTGACGCGCCTGCCGTCCGCGGTGTCCTGCCAGCCCTTGCGGCGGCTCTCGAGAACGCGGTCGGCGATCATCTCCATCGCCGTGTCGAGGTCGAGGTCCTCCCACTCCGTCCCGAACGGGCGGCGGTACTTGACCGTGGTGACCCGGGTCGGGCTCGTGACCAGCTGCTTGCTCGCGCTGCCCTTGGGGCACAGCCGGCCGCGGCTGATCGGCGAGTCGGGGTCGCCCTCGATCTGGACGATCTGCTCGTCCTTCACGTAGATCCGCTGCGCGCAGCCGACCGCGCAGTACGGGCAGACGCTCTGCACGACACGGTCGGCGGTGGCCGTGCGGCTCACCACGTTCTCGGTGCCCTTGCTGCGGGCCGCCCTGCCGCGTCCCAGCGGGTCCGGGCCGGTCAGCTGCCGGAACACCGGCCACGCGTCTAGCCAGGTCTTCACCCCCAGGACTCTGCCACCACCGGGGCGATCCGGCGCATCGGGGCCCGTCGCGTCCCAGGTCACCGGCCCGGCACCGCCGCCCGCCCGGCGTCGCCGCCCCTTCCGGGTGACCCGGCGCGGAGCCGCCTCCAGGGTTGCCGGAGCCGCTCCGATACCAGGGCCATGACCTCCGCACGCGCCCTCCACGGGCCGGCCGCCGTCCTGGCGCCCCGGCCCCTGCGCGGCCGCACCGGCCTGCGCGTGGTGGTCACCCTCGCCGTGGTCGCGGTCGTCACCTCCGTGGCGGGCCCTCCGGCTCTGGAGCAGGCGTCGGGGCTGGCCACGGCCGTGTCCGCGTGCCTGTACCTGCTCCTGCGGGCCGGGTGCAGTGCCGCACCGTCGGGCTGGAGGTGGTACGCGGCCGCGACCGCCACGTGCGTCGCCGGCGGGATCTCGGTGGAGGTGGTCACCGGACAGCCTGCGAGCTCGGTGCTCGGCGTCCTGCCCGGCAGCCTCCTGACGATCCTCGCCCTCCTCCGGCTGCGCGACCGGTGCTGCCGGAGCACCGACCGGGCCCGGCTGGTCACGACGTCGACGCTGTTCTTCGTGGCGACCCTCCTGGCCCTCCACGTGGTCCTGCACCTGGTACCGGCGCACGGGGAGGCCGGGCTGCTCGGGGTCGCCGTGACGGTCGTCCCCGTGGTGCTGGCGTCGAGCACGGCGGCCGCGCTGCTCTTCGCCGGCACCACGGGCCCGGAGCGCGCACGGGTCGCCGCCCTGCTGCTGGTGTCCCACGGGCTGACCGCCGGCGCCGGTGTCCTCCGGGTCCTCGCATGGGGCACGTCCTCGGAGGCCCTGATGGCGTGGGTGCGGCCGGCCACCGTGCTGACGCTCGTCGTGCTCTGCCTGGCCTGCCGGGCCGACGTCCGGCGAGGGACGACGACCACCTGCGAACCCCGGGAACGCGCGACCGGGGCCGCGAGCGGTCTGCTGCCGCACGCCATGGCCCTGGTCGCGGGCTCGATGCTGCTGCTGCAGATCTCCGTGACCGGGACGGCGGACGCGCACGGCACCGTGCTCGGCGTCATCGGGCTCGGGGCCGTGCTGGCACACCAGACCGTGATGTGGCGGACCCAGCGGCGGCTCACCACCGACCTGCTGCGCAGCGAGTCCTACTTCCGCACCCTCGTGCGCAGCAGCGCCGACCCGGTCGTGATCCTCGACGGCCGGCTGCGGGTCAGCTTCGCCTCGCAGGCCCTCCGCGGACTGCTCGGCCGCGACCCGGACTCCGCAGTCGGCCGGCCCATCGCCGACGTCGTCCACCACGCCGACGCCCCGGCCCTCTTCGCCGCCCTGACCGGTCCGGTGCCCGGCTCGGTGGTCCGGATCGCGCGGGTCCGGCACGCCGACGGCAGCTGGCGACTGATCCAGGCCACCGTGGCCGACCTGCGGGAGGACCCCGACGTCGGGGCGCTGGTCCTCTACTGCCGCGACGTGACCGGCACCGTGCCCGGCACCGACGGCGACCCGTCGCTGGCGGAGCTCCGCCTCGCCGACCCGGCCACCGGCCTGCCCAACCGGACGGCGCTGGTCCGGCGGGTGGCCGCGGTGCGGCGGGAGGCGTGCGGGCGGCCGCGGGCGCTGGCGCTGCTCGGCGTCCCGGGCCTGGCCGCCCTGCCGGCCGAGGACGCCGACGCCGCCCTGCGCGCGCTCACCGCCCGGCTGACCCGCGTGCTGCGCACCGAGGACTGGCCGGCCCGCACCAAGGACGGCGACTTCGTCGTCCTCGCCTCCGGCAGCGTCGCCGACGCCGAGGTGCTCGCCGCCCGTCTCGTGGCCGTCGCGGGCCCCGACCTGCGTCCCGCCGCGGGCGTCGCCGCCCTGCCCGACGACCTCGACCCCGGTGAGGCCCTGCGCCACGCCGACCTCGCCCGGTGCGCCGCGGGCCCCGGCCAGGTGCGCCGGTACGACGACGCCGTGCGGCAGCAGCGCGACCGTCGGGAGGCCCTGCGCGCCGACCTGGCCGGCGCCCGCGACCGCGGCGAGTTGCGCCTGGTGTTCCAGCCGGTCGTCGACCTCGTCCTGCAGCGCACCGTGACCGTCGAGGCGCTGCTGCGCTGGCGGCACCCGGTGTTCGGAGAGGTGTCCCCCGCGGAGTTCGTGCCGCTCGCCGAGGAGTCCGCCCTGATCACCGAGCTCGGCCGGTGGGTGCTGGCCGAGGCGTGCACCACCGTCGCCGCGCTGCCCGGCCCCGAGCTCGCGGTGGCGGTCAACGTGTCGGCCCGGCAGCTGCACGGCGGCTCGCTGGCCGCCGACGTCCTGGCCGCGCTCGACGCCAGCGGGCTCCCGGCCCGGCGGCTGTGCCTCGAGCTGACCGAGTCGATGCTGCTCGACGACGAGGCGGTGGTGGAGGAGCTCCAGACGCTGCGGCAGATGGGCATCCGGGTCGCCGTCGACGACTTCGGCACCGGGTGGTCGTCGCTGGCGTACCTGGTGGGCCTGCCGGTCGACGTCCTCAAGATGGACCGGCAGTTCCTCGCCGGCGTCGAGCACGACCAGCAGCGGCAGGCGCTGTGCCGGGCCGTCCTCCAGCTGGGCGCGAGCCTCGGCCTGCCGGTCGTGGTGGAGGGCGTCGAGGGCGACGCCGAGGCCGCGCTGCTGCGGGACATGGGCCACCGCTACCTGCAGGGGTTCGCGCTGTCCCGCCCGCTGGAGGTCCCCCAGCTGGCCGCGGGCCGGTGGCCGACCGGCCTGCCGACGGTGGGTGCCGGCCGCTGATCCGGGTGTTCCCGGAAGGGGGAAACCTGTCCCGGGCTGTCACCGGGGAGGTCGATACTGGCCGCGTGGGGAGCCTGGAGATGCACTTCCTCGGCCACTCGACGGTGCGCGTCGAGCTGGCCGGGCACACCGTGCTGACCGATCCCCTGCTCACCGGCCGCGTCGGCCCGCTGCGCCGCGTGGTGCCTGTTCCCGACCCGAGCACCTGGGCCGGCGTCGACCTCGTGCTGGTCAGCCACCTGCACGGCGACCACCTGCACCTCCCCTCGCTGCGGCTGCTCGGGCCCGACGTGCGCATCGCCGTCCCGCGCGGCGCCGGCGAGTGGCTGCGCTCGCGGGGGTTCCGGCACGTGGTGGAGCTGCTGCCGGGCGAGGGGTTCGCCCACGGCGGGCTGCGGGTCACCGCCGTCCCCGCCGACCACGCCGGCCACCGCTGGGGGCCGCGGCTCACCCACGGCCCCGACACCGAGGCCGTCGGCCACCTGGTCGAAGGCGCCGGGCAGACGGTCTACGTCAGCGGCGACACCGACCTGTTCGACGAGATGCACCTGCTGGGCGGCCGCGGCCTCGACGTCGCGGTGCTGCCGGTGTGGGGCTGGGGGCCGTCGCTCGGCCCGGGCCACCTCGACCCGGACGGCGCGGCCGAGGCCACCGCGCGGCTGCGGCCCCGGATCGCCGTCCCGGTGCACTGGGGCACCCTCGCGCTGCCCGGTTCCCTGACCCTGCCCGGCATGCGCAGCCGGATGCGCCCGCTGCTGAGCCAGCCGCCGCGCTCCTTCGCCGCCGCCGTGGCCGCCCGCGGGCTGGCCACGCACGTGGCGCTCACCGAGCCCGGGCGGCCGGTCGTGCTCCCCACCCCGACGGGGACGACGTGAGCGCGCTCGCCGCGTGGACCGACGGGTCGGCGATCGGCTACCCGGTGCTGTTCGGCGGCGTGCTGCTCGGCTCGATCGTGCCCGTGGTGCCCACCGGCGCGGTCGTCGGCGCGGGCGCCGCGTTCGCCGTCACCGCGCACGGGCTCAACCTGCCGCTGGTCGTCCTCGTGGCCACCCTCGCGGCGTGGACCGGTGACGTCGTCACCTTCGCGATCTGCCGGTCCGGCGGGCCGGCGGCGGTGCGCTGGGTGTCCCGCGGGCAGCACGCGGACCGGATCGAGGAGGTCCGCGACCAGTTCCGGCGGCACGGCTGGCAGATCGTCGTCGTCGGCCGGCTGCTGCCCGCCGGCCGGATCCCGGTGCTGCTGGCCGCCGGCGCCCTGGCCTACCCGTGGCGGCGGCTGCTGCCGGCCTCGCTCCTGGCCGCGTTCCTCTGGGCCGTGGCCTACGCGCTGCTCGGCGTGGCCAGCGGGGGCATCTTCGACTCGCCGCTCACCGCCGTCCTGCTGGCCACCGTGCTCGTGCTCGTCGTCGGTGCGCTGCTCAACCTCGTGAGCGCGCGCCGCCGCAAGCCGGCGCCGCCCGAGGAGCAGCCGGTCGAGCCCACCCAGTGCCGGCAGGCATGAGCCGTCCCGTCCCCTCCGGCCGGGTCCTCCAGCGCGGCCGGACGCCGGCCCGCGTGCTGCTCACCTGGGCCGCCACGACCGGGGCGCTGGTCGCCCTCGACGACTGGCTCGGCGACTTCACGATGACCTCGTGGTGGCAGCCGCCGGTCATCGCGCTGCTGCTCGGCCTGCTCACCGCGGTCGTGTGGCCCCTGGTCATGCGGATCGCCCTGCCCCTGGCCTTCTTCACCCTCGGGCTGGGCAGCTTCCTGCTGCTGGGCGCCGCGGTGCTGGGGCTGTCGTTCCTCGTCCCCGGCGTGGTCGTCGAGAACCTGCGCACCGCGGTGTGGGTCGGCATCGGCATGGCCGCCGTCTCCGGCGTGGTCAGCAGCGTGCTGGCCATCGACGAGGACGAACTGTTCTTCCGTCGCGCCCGCCGCCGTGCACGGGCGACGACGGAGGGCGGCCCGCGCCCGCCCGGCGTCCTCTTCCTCCAGATCGACGCGCTGTCGTTCGACACCGCCCGCCGCGCCGTCCGCGACGGGTCGATGCCGAACCTGGCCGCCTGGCTGCGCGAGGGCAGCCACACGCTGACCTCCTGGCACACCGACTGGAGCTCCCAGACCGGCGCGGCCGTCTGCGGCATCCTGCACGGCTCCAACCACGACGTCCCCGGCTTCCGCTGGTACGACAAGGAACGCGACCGGATCGTGCGCGTCTCCTCCCCGGTCGACGCCGCCGAGATCGAGCGTGCGCACTCCGACGGCCGCGGGCTGCTCTCCGGCGGCGGGGCCAGCCGCGGCAACCTGTTCACCGGGGACGCCGCGCACGTGAGCCTGACGATGAGCTCGCTGGCGCACGTCGTCCCTGCCGCCAGCCGCCGTCCCCGCCAGGCCCGCGACCGGGTCGGCTCGGGCTACTACGCCTACTTCGCCAGCCCGGTGAACGCGCTGCGCACGATCGCGGTCTCGGCCGTCGACATCCAGCGCGAGCTGGTCGCCGCCGCCCGGGAACGCCGAGACGACGTCCGGCCCCGCGTGTCCCGCGGCGGCATCTACCCCCTGGCCCGCCCGGGGACGACGGTCATCGCCCGCGACGTCGTCGTCTTCGCGCTGCTGGAGGACATGCTGGCCGGCCGCCCCGTCGCCTACGCGGACTTCCTCGGCTACGACGAGGCCGCCCACCACGCCGGGCTGGAGCGGGCCGACAGCCTGGCCGTCCTGCGCAGCATCGACCAGCAGATCGGCCGGCTGCACCGCGCGGCCCAGCTCGCGCCGCGGGAGTACCACCTGGTGTGCCTGTCCGACCACGGGCAGACCCAGGGCCAGGCGTTCACCGCACGCTTCGGGGAGTCCATCGAGCAGCTCGTGGGCCGGCTCTGCGGCGGCGCGCACGGCCTGCCCGAGCCGCACCTGACCGGCCCGCGGGACAGCCGCCGGCTCACCGAGGGCTGGCAGGTCGGGGCCGCGCTGGCCGAGGGCGGCCCGATCGCCCGCCGGCTGCGGAAGCGGGTCGAGCGGGCCGAGGGCATGCCGCACTCCCACGAGCTGCCCGCCGACCGCGTGGGCGGCGCGCCGCGGGTCGCGCCGGGCGTCGTCGTCGCCGTCTCCGGCCACACCGCGATGGTGTCCTTCGCCGACATCCCGGGCCGGGTCTCGCTGGAGGAGATCGAGCGGCACTGGCCGGGGCTGCTGCCGGGACTGGTCGACCACGACGGCGTCGGCTTCCTGCTCGTGCACTCCGAGGAGTACGGGCCGGTCGTGCTCGGCCGCGACGGCGTGCACCGGCTCGCGGCGGGGCTGGTCATCGGCGAGGACCCGCTCACGCCCTACGGCGAGCACGCGGCCCGGCTGGTCGCCCGGGCGTCGACGTTCCCGCACTGCGCCGACGTCGTCATCAACAGCCGCTACGACCCCGACACCGACGAGGCCTCGGCGTTCGAGCCGCACGTCGGCTCGCACGGCGGGCTCGGCGGCGCGCAGCAGCACGGGTTCCTCATGCACCCGAAGGCGTTCCGGCCGCCGGGCGAGATCGTGGGCGCCGAGGCCCTGCACCGCCTCTTCCGCGGCTGGCTGACCGACCTGGGCCACCCCGAGCCGCCGCTGGACGCCGCGGCCGTCGGGCCGCTGAGCGCGACCGCGCTGCACCCCTCCCGCGCGGAGGTGTGACGGTCGGCGGGACAGTGGATGACGTGCGCGTGAACACCGTCGCGGCGCGTGGCGCCCGGCCGACAGCGTCCCGGAAGGTAGGACGATGAGACCCGACGCGCGCGCCTGGTTCCAGCACCGCACGACCTCCGCACCGTCCCTGGACGCCCTGGACCTGCCCGCCCTGCTGCGCGCCAAGCGCCGCGGCCGGCACCGGGTCAGCGTCGTCCTCCCCGCGCGCGACGAGGAGGCCACGGTCGGCCGGCTGGTCACCGACCTGCGCGAGCACTGGGTCCTGAGGACGCCGCTGGTGGACGAGGTGCTCGTGGTCGACTCCGACTCCACCGACGCCACGGCCCGCGTGGCCCGGGCGGCCGGCGCCGACGTCGTCGCCAGCGCCGACGTGCTGCCCGCCCACGGCACCCGCCCCGGCAAGGGCGAGGCGCTGTGGAAGTCGCTGGCCGCCACCACCGGCGACCTCGTCGTCTTCCTCGACGCCGACCTGCTCGGCGACGTCACCCACTACGTGCCCGGCCTGCTCGCGCCGCTGCTCACCGAGCCGCAGGTCGACTACGTCAAGGGCTGCTACACCCGGCCGCTGGAGGTCGTCGGCGGCACCGTCCCCGCCGGCGGCGGACGGGTCACCGAGCTGACCGCGCGCCCGCTGCTCAACGCACTGTGGCCGGAACTGGCCGGGTTCGTGCAGCCGCTCGGCGGGGAGTACGCCGGGAGGCGGTCGGTGCTGGAGCAGGTGCCGTTCGTCTCGGGCTACGGGGTGGAGGTCGGCCTGCTGGTCGACCTGCTCGCGCTGTCCGGGCTCGGCGCGCTCGCCCAGGTGGACCTCGGCGTACGGCGGCACACCTCGCAGAGCCAGGAGGCGCTCGGGCGGATGGCCGGGCAGGTGGTGTCCACCGTGCTCTCCCGGGCGGGCCAGCGCGGACCGGCCTCGCTCCGGGACGACGCCGGCGGCCTGCTCACCCAGTTCCGGCACGACGGGTCCGGCTTCGTGCCGCACAGCACCCCGGTCGCCGTCGACGAGCGGCCGCCCATGGTGACCGTGCCCGAGTACCGCGCGCCGCACGCCGACGTCGTCGGCTGACGCCGACGGGAGCATCGCAGCGAGCGCCGGCGAGCGAGGAGCGGACCGGCGGCGGAAGCCGACCCGTGGACGTCGTCGGCTGAGGTCGTCGGGGCGGGTGCCCGCGGGGTGCGGCACGATCGGGGCATGTCCTCCCCGCGGCTCTCCGGCTCCCCGCCCGGCCAGGACCCCACGACCGTCCGCTGCCCAGGCTGCGGGTCGGTCCTCGCCCTGCCCCCGGGCGACCAGCTCGCCGAGGCCGGTCCGACCGCGGCCTGCGCCCGGCTGTTCGAGGAGACACTGCGCGGGGTGCGGGAGGAGGCGGCCGCCGATCCGGGGGCCGCGGGCACCGTCGCGCTGGCCGACGACGCCTACGTCCTCCAGCACCCGCACGGCGACCCGCGGGCGCTGCGGGAGCGCCTGGAGAGCCTGGCCGCCCGGCTCGGCGACCGACCCGGCCCCGCGGACGCCGGTCCGCCCCCGGCGTGGCGCACCACGATCGCCGATGTCGCCGCCGACCTCGACGTCATCGACCTGTCCGTGCTGGTCGAGGCGTGGGCGCGGGCCGTCGTCGCCGACTGGGCCCGCGACGGGGCGGCCGCGTGACGCCGCACACCCAGCTGCGCCTACTCAGCGCAGCTACCCTCGCACGGTGAGTGAGCTCAACGGCCGGCGCGCCCGCAAGAAGGCACAGACCAGGGCCCACATCCGGCAGACCGCCCAAGGGCTCTTCGCCGAGCGCGGCTTCGAGGCCGTCACCATCGCCGACGTCGCCGCGACCGCCGACGTCGCGGTGCAGACGGTGTTCAACCACTTCTCCACCAAGGAGGAGCTGTTCTTCGACGGCCACGCCGAGTGGGTGGCCGGCCCCGCCGAGGCGGTCCGGGCACGGCCGGCCGGCGTCGCCCCCCTGGAGGCGCTGCACGAGTACCTCACCGACCGCGTGGACCTGCAGGTCCGGTACCTGACCACCGACGACGGCCGCGCCTTCGTGGCCACCCTGGAGGCCTCCCCCTCGCTGCGCACCTTCGAGCGCGAGCTGCACCACCGGTCGATGGCACTGCTCGCCGAGGCCCTGCAGGAGGCCTGGGAGTCCGACGGCGGCGCCCCGCAGATCGCCGCCGATCCCTGCACCGTCGCGTCGATCACCGCCTCGGTGTGGCTGGCCGCCGTCCGCACGATGATCCGGGAGCAGCGCCGCACCGCCGGCGAGATCGCCGGGGACTGCCCCCACCGCAGGGAGCGCGGCGCCGCCGCGGCCCGCGCCGTCGCCGACCGCGTGTTCTCCGGCCTGGTCCGTGCGATCCCGGCGACGCCGGCCGCGCCGCTGCTGAGCCGCACCGGCTGACCGGCCGGCGCCGGGTCAGACGGTGGCGTCCTCGCGGGAGGGCTGCAGGATGGGCAGCAGCACCTCGTCGACCACCCGCTGCAGCTGCTCGGTGGTCATGACGCCGTCACCCGAGGTGAACCGCTGCCACCAGAAGGCCTCGAGCACCGACCCGAGCAGGGCCAGGCGCGCCTCGGACACCTCGTCCCCGCGCTCGGCCTGACGGGCACCGAGGGTGGCCACCGCCGCCGCCAGCGGCCGGACCAGCGCGTCGTCCAGGCCGGCCCGCAGGTCCTCGTCGTGCCGGGCGGCCCCGACCAGGCTGGCCGTGGCCCGCTCCTCGCGGTCCAGCGGCCGCCGCCAGCGGTCGACCAGGCCGGTCAGGTCGTCCCGGAGGGAGCCCGTGTCCGGGGGCACCCGCACGAGGGTGAACCGGCCCACCGCGTGGCGGGCCATGGCCGCCATGGTGGGCCAGCGCCGGTAGATGCCGGCCTTCCCCGCTCGGGCGCGGGCGGCGACGCGATCGCTGTTGAGCTTTCCCCAGCCCTCCTCAGCGAGGATGTCGACGGCGACCGACAGCAGCTGGTCGGACAGTTCAGCGCTGAGAGGGCGCCCCGGGGTTCCCGTCACGCTGCGCCCCGTTCACAGGTGGAGTTCACCGCGACATCGTGGACGCTCATTGGAGTCACCACAATGACCAGAGCACGAAGTCCCCTGGTTTTTCTTGAGACTCTCAACCTTGTGCGCGAAGCGAACGGCCTCGCGTTCGCCCTGTCAGGCGCCTGCAGCGCTCTCCACGTGCACCTGAAGGCTCGCGCCGTCGTCGGCCAGCCAGCCCTTGCGCTCGGCGTAGGCGACCATCCCGTCCCACTGCTGCGCCCAGTCCGCGGCGCCGGCCTGCGGCTCGGCGGCGGCCCGCAGCGCCGCGACGTCGAGGAACCCGGTCTCGGCGTCCTGCAGCCGGCCCAGCCCCGCGTCGCGCAGCACCCGGTCGGCCTCCTCGTCGGTCACCGCACCCAGCGCCAGGTGCAGCCTCGTCAGGTCGTCGACGTCGACGACCTTCACCTCGGGCACCTCGTCGACGCCGCCCACCACCTCGACGATCACCAGAAGGACCCCCTTCTCCCCAGCCCTCGCAAGCTCGCGCCGGGACCCGGAAGGGGCCACGACGCCGGTACCGTTGGCGTCCAGCGAGACGCCTAAACGTGCCAGGGGAAACGGGAGAAGTCGGGATCGCGCTTCTCCAGGAAGGCGTCCCGCCCCTCCACGGCCTCCTCGGCCATGTACGCCAGACGGGTGGTCTCACCGGCGAACAGCTGCTGGCCGACCAGGCCGTCGTCGATCAGGTTGAACGAGTACTTGAGCATCCGCTGGGCGGTGGGGCTCTTCGCGACGATCCGCCGTCCCCAGTCCAGCGCCGTCGCCTCCAGCTCGGCGTGCGGGACGACCTTGTTGACCATGCCCATCCGGTGGGCGTCCTCGGCGGAGTACTCGTCGCCGAGGAAGAAGATCTCGCGGGCGAACTTCTGGCCGACCTGCCGGGCCAGGTACGCCGAGCCGAAGCCGCCGTCGAAGCTGCCGACGTCGGCGTCGGTCTGCTTGAACCGGGCGTGCTCGGCGCTGGCCAGCGTGAGGTCGGAGACGACGTGCAGGCTGTGCCCGCCACCCGCGGCCCAGCCCGGGACGACGCAGATGACGACCTTGGGCATGAAGCGGATCAGCCGCTGGGCCTCGAGCACGTGCAGCCGGCCGCTGGACCCGGCCGCGTGCTCGTACCCGTACCGGCCGCGCACCCGCTGGTCGCCCCCGGAGCAGAACGCCCAGCCGCCGTCCCTGGGGCTCGGGCCGTTGCCGGTGAGGATCACGCACCCCACGTCGGTGGACAGCCGGGCGTGCTCCAGCGCGGTGATCAGCTCGTCGACCGTCTGGGGGCGGAAGGCGTTGCGCACCTCCGGCCGGTCGAACGCGATGCGGACCACACCCGCGTCGACGGCCCGGTGGTAGGTCAGGTCGGCGAAGTCGAAGCCCTCGACCGGCTGCCACGCGGCGCTGTCGAAGATCTCCGAGACGTCGTTCCGGGCGGTCATCCCCCGAACCTAGTGCGCGCCGTGGAACGCCCTCAGGGGAGGAGCCCGCCGACGAGGTCGCTCGCGCCGTCGGCGGCGCCCCCCACCACGCCACCGGCGCCGTCCGCCACGTCGCCGACGGCGCTGCCCGCACCCTCGGTCACCCCGCCGACCGCGCCACCGACGTCGTCGAGCGGCCCGCCGCCGCGCCCGCCGGTCGACCCGCCGCTGGACGGCGCGCTGCCGGACGACGTGCCGCCCGCGCCACCGCCGGTCGACCCGCCACGCCCCGGCCGCTCGGTCGAGCCGCCGGTGGGCCCGCCACGCCCCGGCCGCTCGGGCTGCGGTGCGGGCGTGCTGCGCACCACCGGCCCGCCCCCTCCGGCGGAGGGGGCCGCGCCGGGCGCCGTCGTGACCGCCGTCCCCGGGGCCGGTGCCGGTGCCGGTGCCGGGGCCGGTGCCGGTGCCGGTGCCGGGGCCGGGGCCGTCGTGCCGGGGACCGCCGCCGCGGCGCCGGGAACCGAACTGCGGGGAGCCGCGGTGCCGGGCACCGAGCTGCCGGGAGCCGAGGGCGCCGTGCCGGACGCCGTCGTCCCTGCAGCCACGGCCGCCGGCGGCACGTCGGCGGCCGCCGTCGTCTCCGCCGGGTCCGTGCCCGTCGCAGGGGCGCCCCCGGCGCCGGAGCCCTCGGGGAGCAGGCCGGTGACCAGCGACCCGGCGCCCACCGCGCTGCCCGCGGCGTCGAGCCCCGGGGTGGTGGGGGTGCCCGAGACCCGGGCTGACGTGCCGATGCCCGACCTCCCCACCCCCTCCGGCTCCCCGATCGACCAGGCCGAGGCGCGCGTGTCCCGGTCCGAACCGGGCGCCGGGGCGGTCACGATCATGACGAGGGCCGCGGTGAGCAGGAACCCGGACAGGAACAGGAGCGTCAGCGGCGCGTGGGCGCGGACGGCCACCGACCACCGCCCCGACGTGGCCGCGTGGGCCGGTGCGGCGGGCTCGGCGAGGTGGCGGGGACGGCGGTACACCGGTGGGCTCCTCCTGGCGGGCGGACTGCGGTGCCCAACGTAAGCGGGCACGCACGCAGTGGCACGTCGAGCACCGGCCGGTAGCGTCGGGACGTGACCGAGCCGACCGCCGTGCGGATCGGCACCGCGAACATCTCCTCGGGGCGCGGCGCGGCCGGCACGGTGCTCGACCGGGACGCGCTGCGCGCGGCCGTGGCCGGGCTCGACGTCGACGTGCTCGCGGTCCAGGAGGTCGACACCGGTCAGCCCCGCTCCGCCCGCACCGACCAGGCCGCCGCCCTCGCCGACGGGCTGGGCGCCCCGCACTGGCGCGGCGCGGCGACCGTCGTCGGCACGCCGGACCCGTTCCGCAGCTGGACGCCGGCCGTGCCCGCCCTGCGCGGTCCGGACGACGCCCCCGACGGCCCCGTCTACGGGATCGCGCTGCTCAGCCGGCTGCCGGTGCGGCAGTGGTCGGTGCTGGGCCTGGGCAGCGGGCGGGCCCGGCTGCCGATGCGGGGCCCCGACGGCCGGCGCTGGTGGATCCCGGACGAGCCGCGGATCGCCGTCGCCGCGCGGCTGGACGCCGTGACCGTCGTCGCGACGCACCTCTCCTTCGCCCCGCACACCGCCGTGCGCCAGCTGCGGCGGCTGCGCGCGTGGACGGCGGCGATGCCCGGGCCCGTCGTCCTGGCCGGGGACCTCAACCTGCCCGGGCAGCTGCCCGCCCGCCTGCTGGGCGCGACCGCGCTGGTGCGCACGCCGACCTTCCCGGTCACCGACCCGCGGCTGCAGCTGGACCACCTGCTGGCGGTCGGGGACGGCGTGCGCGGGCGCGACGGCGCGGCGACGGTGCTCCCGGTCGGCGACCACCGCGCGCTGACCGTCACCGTGTCGCCGACCTGATGCGGCCCGGGCTACCGGGGCGGCACCAGCAGGTCGTGCAGGCGGGTCAGCGAGGCCTCGAAGCCGGGGTGCAGCGGGAACGCGGCGAGCTCGTCGAGCGGGACCCACGCCACGCCGTCGCTCTCGCCGTCCAGCCGCAGGTCGCCGGGCTCGATGCTGCGGACCGGCCGGGCCAGCACGGTCGTGTACGACCAGCCGCCGTGGTCGTCGACGGAGACGGCGCCCAGCTCGAGGTCGTGGGGCAGCAGGCCCAGCTCCTCCCTCACCTCCCGCAGCGCGCCGCGCTGCGGGGACTCGCCGGCGTGCAGCGCGCCCCCCGGGGTGCCCCACGTGCCGCCGTGGTGCGACCAGGCCGCCCGGTGCTGGAGCAACAGCTCGGTCCCGTCGACGCCGGCGCGGTGCACCAGCAGCCCGGCCGCACCGAGCAGCCCCCAGTGCCGGTGCCCGAACGAGCACGTCACCCAGCCGTCGGTGGAGGAGAACACGCCCCCAGTGAACCCGGTGCGGAGCGGGAGGGGCGCGGAGGACGCGCCCTCGGCACTCCCCCCGGAGAGGGCGTGACAGGCTCGCGGGCGTGCGCGTCGCCGTCTTCACCGGGTCCCAGGACGGACCACCGTCCCACCAGCAGGCAGCCGCCGACCTCGCCGCGGACCTGGCCCGCGCCGGCGTGGGCATCGTCTACGGCGGTGGCCACGTCGGGCTGATGGGCGTCGTCGCCGACGCCGCCCTGGCCGCCGGCGGTGAGGTGGTCGGCGTCATCCCCCAGCACCTGGTGGACGACGAGCTGGCGCACCCCGGCCTGCCACAGCTGGAGGTCGTCGACTCGATGCACGAGCGCAAGGCGCGGATGGCCGAGCTCGCCGACGCCTTCGTCGCCCTGCCCGGCGCCGCCGGCACGCTCGAGGAGCTGTTCGAGGCCTGGACCTGGGGGATGCTCGGCCTGCACGCCAAGCCCGTCGTGCTCGTCGACGTCGACGGCTTCTGGCAGCCGCTGCTCACCCAGCTGCGCCGCATGGTCGACGACGGCTACCTGGCCGCTCGCCGGTTGGAGGCGCTCGGCGTGGTCACCGATGCGGCCGGCCTGCTCGCGTTCGTCTCGGCGTACGAGCACCCGACCCGGAAGTGGACCCCCACCCCGCCGTGACGGGACCCCGCCTGGTGACCTGGCGCCCCACGCAGCTCGGGCCTGGGCGCACCTGGTCCTCGGAAGGCACGGCTCCGAGTGCACGTGCACTCAGAGCCGTGGGTCGCGCAGCAGCAGGTGCCCGCGGGCCCGGTCCGGGAGCGGGGCGGGCGCGGTCGGCCTAGCGTCGGCGCCGTGGAGCGGTGGGACGTCGTCGTGGTCGGTGGCGGTCCGGCGGGGTCGGCGGCCGCGCTGGCCGCGCTGCGCACCGGGGCGTCGGTGCTGGTGCTCGACCGGGCCGACTTCCCCCGCGACAAGGTCTGCGGCGACGGCGTGGCCCCCGAGGCGCTCGACGTCCTCGCCGCGCTCGGGGTGGACCGCGCCGCCGTCGTCGACGGGTACCCGCCGGTGCCCTGCCTGGCCCTGCGCTCCCCCGGCGGCGTCACGGTCGAGCGCGCGACCGCCCGCCCGTCGCACGTCGTCCCCCGGGCGGTGCTGGACGGCCGGCTGCTGGCGGCGGCGCTGGCCCGCGGGGCGCGGTTCCGGCGGCGCACCGTGCGCGCCGTGCAGGCGGACGCCGACGGCGTGACCGTGGACGGCGCGCTGCGGGCGTCGGTGCTGGTCGCGGCCGACGGCGCGGAGTCCGTCGTCCGCCGGGCGCTGGGCCTGGGCAGCAACCCCGCCGACCGGCTGGCCGTGGCGATCCGCGGCTACGCGCCCGAGCCGCCGGGCTCCCCCGGCACGCTGGCCCTGGTGACGACGGGGCAGCGGTGGCCGGCGTACGCGTGGTCGTTCCCGATCGGCGACGGCCGCGCCAACGTGGGCTACGGCGAGCTGGTGTCGGGCGGGGCGACCCGGGCCGACCTCGTCGCGGGGCTGCACCGGCTGCTGCCGGGGGTGGAGCCGGGCCCGCTGCGGGCGCACCGGCTGCCGCTGTCCACCGGCCGGCCGCGGCAGCCCGACGGCCGGGTGCTCCTGGCCGGGGACGCCGCCTCGCTGGTCAACCCGCTGACCGGGGAGGGCATCTTCTACGCCGTCGCCTCCGGAGCGCTGGCCGGGTGCGCGGCGGCCGCGGGGCCGGACGCCGGCGTGCGCTACCGCAGCATGCTGCACCGCCGGCTCGCCGCACACCTGCGCTCCACCCGCCTGGCGTCGCAGCTGAGCCGCTGGCCCGCGGTGATGGACGCCGCGTTCCGCGCGGCCGCGGCCGACCAGCGGGTGTTCGACGACGTGGTGGAGCTCGGGCTGGCCTCCGGCCGGCTGACGCCGCGCACGCTCGCGGCCACCACGGGCCGGCTGACCCTCAGGAGACGCTGACCGCGACCTCGACCCGGCCGCGGCCGTCCCGCTTGGCGCGGTACAGCGCCGCGTCGGCTGCGGCGTAGAGCTCCCGCATGCGGACGGCGTGCCGCGGCGCGTGCGCCACGCCCACGCTCACCGACAGGGCCAGCAGCCCGCCGTCCGGGAGCGGGAGCGGCGCGGCCCGCACCGCCTCGAGCAGCTCCTCGGCACGCCGGACGGCGACCTCCGGAGCGCACCCGCGCAGCAGGACCGCCAGCTCGTCGCCGCCCAGCCGGCTGACGACGGCGTCGCCGCTGCGCACCTGCCGGCTGAGGATCCCGGCCAGGTGCACCAGGGCGTCGTCGCCGACCGGGTGCCCGTGCACGTCGTTGACCTGCTTGAACGAGTCGACGTCGACCAGCACCAGCGCCGACCCGTCGCCGGGGCAGCCGCCCGACAGCTCGACGTCCAGCGCCTCGTCGAGGACCCGACGCGTGACCAGCCCGGTGAGCGCGTCGACATCGGCCTGCTGCTGCAGCGCCGCGACCATCCGGTCGTGGGCGCTCATCGCCCGCGTGAGCAGCCCGCCGACCACCGCGAGCATCGCGCCGAGGAAGAGGAGATCGGTCAGCGCCACCCGGAGCTCGTCCTCGTGCAGCAGCACGACCCCGCCGCCCAGCACCGCGACCACCGTCGTCACCACGGCAGACGTCGGGCGCAGGTGGAAGCCCGCGTAGACGACGACGAAGGCCAGGAACGCCTGGGCGCGCGTGGAGGAGCTGCCCGAGGAGAGGCTGAGCGCGGCCAGCACGGTGACGCCGACGACGGTCAGGCCGAGGAACGCGCCCACGCGGTCCAGCTGCTGCGGGGGGATCCACGTGAAGGCCGCCGCGGCGATGCCCAGCCCGGCCACGCAGCAGACGACCACGCCCCGGCTGGCGTCGCCGGCCCCGAGCGGACCGACGAGCGCGACCACGCCCAGCATGGCCGCGCACACCGCCAGCACGACAGCGGCGGTGCGGGCGGCGGCACGGGGCTCGCGGGCCCGGAGCGCGGCGGGGATCTGCACACCCCTCGCATCGGCCCGGGCGCCGGCCGGCTGGAGCACCCGCTGCCCCTTCGGGGGGAGCAGCCCGGGGGTGCCGCGGGGCTCAGCTCGGCGGGGCGGGCGGAGGCGTGGCCGCGGGCGCCGGCGTGAGGTAGGCGGCGTAGTCACCGGCCGTCAGCGGCGCCGCGCTCAGCTGCCCCGAGGGCAGCGGCGCCTCGATCGGCTCGCCGTCCAGGGTCAGGACGACGGCGTCGACACCGGGCACGCTGGTCGCCGACAGCACCAGCTGGGCCACCGCCTGCCGGCTGGCCGACCCCGCCGGGGGCTCGGCCGGACCGGTCAGGTCGATGGTCGCGGTGCCGCCGGTGAGGTCGGCGACGGCCAGCTCCACGTCCGGCGGCAGTGCGGTGGACAGCTGCAGGTCCAGCTCGGCCGCGGTGGGCCCGGCGGCGAGCGCGCCGAGCAGGTCGTCCAGCCGCTCCTGCAGTGACGGACCGGTCACCTCCCTCGGCCGGGGCACGAGGCTGTCGTCCGGAGCCGCCAGGTAGACCCGGCCGGCATCCGGACGCGGCTCGGGCGCGGCGGTCGGCGCCGGCGGCGCGCTGGTCGTGGTCAGCCCGAACGGGACCTCCGACGGCGGGATGGTCTCCGCCGGCCCTCCGGTGGGCACCCCGCAGCCGGCGAGGACGACGCCGAGCCCCACGAGGCCGAGGCGGGTGCGGCGGGCGCTCACCGCGCAGCCCCGGGCAGCGACAGCGTGAAGCGGGCCCCGCCGCCGGGCGCCGCGGAGCACCAGGCGGCGCCCCCGTGCCGGGCCGCGGTCTCGGCGACGATCGCCAGGCCCAGCCCGGCCCCGGGCAGCGACCGGCGGGCGGCCCGCGGCCCGCGGGCGAACCGCTCGAACACCCGCTCCCGCTCCTCGGCCGGGATGCCGGGTCCGGCGTCGTCCACGTCCACCACCACGGCGCCCCCTCGACGCTGGACGGCGACGGCGACCACCCCGCCGGCGTGCCGGTCCGCGTTGTCCAGCAGGTTGCGCACCGCCCGCTCCAGCCCGCTCTTGTCGCCGGCCACCACGGTCCCCTCGTCCGGGTCCCCGGCCAGCAGGGCGGCGTCCCGCCCCGAGCCGGCCAGCACCTCACGCACCAGGGCGGTCATCGAGACCGGCGTGGCCCGGTCCGAGGGCGGCGCGCCGTCGATGCGGGCGAGCTCGAGCAGGTCGTCGAGCATGCGCCGGAACCGGTCCAGCTCGCCCTCGACGAGGGCTAGCGCCTGGTCGGCGCGCGGCGACAGCTCCGCCCGCCGGGCGGCGAGCACCTCCACGCTGGTGACGACGCCGGTCAGCGGGCTGCGCAGCTCGTGGCTGACGTCGCCGACGAAGCGGGCGTCGCGCTCGAGCCGGGCCGCCAGCGCGTCGACCATGCTGTTGAACCCGGCCACGATCGCCAGCAGGTCGGGGTCGTCGGTGGGCGCGAGGCGGGTGTCGAGGTCGCCGCCGGCGATCCGGGTGGCCGCGCCGGCGACCTCCTCCAGCGGCTGCAGGGCGCGGCGGCTGGCCCAGCCGCCGAACGCCGCCCCCGCCGCGGTGGCGGCCAGCGCCCCCGCCGCCAGGACGGCCGCCAGCGTGCGCAGCACCATCTGCAGCTCGGTGAGCGGGGACAGCTCGTAGAACTCCACCCCCGCCCTGGCCACCGGCACCCCGACCAGCAGCGCCGGACCGGCCGAGGTCTGGACCCGGACGGTGCCGGCCGAGCCGTCGGCGACGAGGGTGCGCAGCCGCTCGGGCACGTCGCGGGCGCCGACGTCCAGGCTCGAGGAGTACCAGGAGTCCCCGCTGCGGACGACGACGTCCGCCCCGCCCGAGGGCACCAGCTCGGCCACCACGTCGCCGACCTCGGTGCCCGCGGTGGCCAGCCGGCTGCTCAGCACGTTGGCGTCGGCGAAGGCCTGCCGGGTGAGCGACCCCTCGCGCTGGTCGAGCAGGTAGCCGCGGGCCAGGAACCAGGTGGTGGTCACCAGCACCGCCGACACGAGCAGCGCACCCGCGGCGAAGCCCAGCACGATCCGCGCCCGCAGCCCCCGCGACCGGAGGGCCCGGATCACCGTGCCCTCGGTGCGCTTCCGCGGAGCGCTCCGCTCCTCGCTCGCCGGCGCTCGCTGTCGGGCTTCCGCTCCTGTCCGCTCACTGCGGATCCAGCCGGTAGCCCAGCCCCCGTACGGTGACCACGATCCGCGGCGCCCCCGGGTCGAGCTCGACCTTGGTGCGCAGCCGCCGGATGTGGACGTCGACGATCCGTTCGTCGCCGAAGAAGCCGTGCTCCCACACCCGTTCCAGCAGCGCCTGCCTGCTGAACACCCGCCCCGGGGCGGCGGCCAGCTCGCACAGCAGCCGGAACTCGGTGAGCGTGAGCGGCACCTGCTCCTGGCCGCGGTGCACGGTGCCCCGCATCTCCCGCAGCACCAGCGGCGCGGGCGGGTGCCGGTCGAGTACCACCTCCGCGGGCGCGGCCTCCGGCGTCGCGGCGCCGTGCGCCCCGGCCCGGCGCCGCAGCGCCCGCAGCCGCGCGGTGATCTCCTTGACCTGGAACGGCTTGGTCACGTAGTCGTCGGCCCCGGCCTCCAGCGCGGCGACGATGTCGTGGGTGTCGGCCCGGGCGCTGACCACGATGATCGGCAGGTCGTGGTCGCGGCGGACCTCCCGGATGACCTCGAAGCCGTCCATCGAGCCGAGCATCAGGTCGACGACCATCAGGTCGGGGGCGGCGGTGGCCACGGCGGCGACCGCGGCCTCCCCGCTCACCGCCTCGGCGACGTCGTAGCCCTCGTCCTCCAGCGCCCAGCGCAGGGCGGTGCGGATCGGGTCGTCGTCCTCGACGACCAGCAGACGCGGAGCCACTCGGGCCATGCTGCCACCGGTCGCCGGACGTTCGGCCGCCCGTCACGCGATCGCAAAGCAACGTCCAGCCGGATCTCAATGTCCGCACACGAGGCTGTCAGTGACCGCCAGCAGGATCGGCGCCACGACCCCCGAGGAGGACTGAGATGACGATGGCCGCCCGGCACCGGATCGACGTCGAGACCCGGTCGGACGTGGTCACCATCCACCTCGACGACGCCCTGCTCGCCGACGGCCTGGCCGACGTGCGCTGGATGCTGCACGACGCGCTCCTGGCCGGGGCGCGCCGGCTGGTGGTCGACCTCGCGGGCGTGCAGCACCTGTCCAGCTCGGCGGTGGCCAGCTTCCTGTGGGCACACCGGATATGCCGGGCCCGTGGCGGCGCGGTCGTGCTGCGCGGCGCCAACCGGCGGACCGAGGACCTCCTGCACCGCACCGGCCTCTGGCGGGTCATCGAGCTGGAGGCGGGGGTGCCGGCGTGACCCTCTCCGAGGTGGTCGACCGGGACGCCGGGCTCATCCGCGCCAGCGGCCACCTGACCTCGCTCGGCGCCGACCTGCTGCGCGGCACCGCCGACGGGCTGCGGGGCAGCGGCCACGCCCGCGTGGTGCTCGATCTGCGCGGGGTGCGGGCCGCCGACGCCGGCGGGCTGGACATCCTGCGGGAGATGCGGCAGGAGTTCGCCGCGGACGGCGGGGAGCTGATCGTCCGCGCCTGAGCGGCGGTCGCCGTGAGCGGCCGGTCAGTCGCCCGGCTCGGCCGGCTCGTCCCGCGCCGCGTCCTGCTGCCGGCGGAAGCGGAGGGACTCGACCAGCACGTAGCCGAACAGGACGCACCAGGCGAAGCTGAGGAAGGCCTCTCCGCCCTGGCCGTCGACGAGGTGCAGCACCAGCTGGACGAGCGAGTACGCGAGCGCGCCGGCGGCGACGACCTGCAACCCCCGGTTGCCGAACCAGGGCGGGCGGATCGGAGCAGCGGCCACGACGGAACGGTATCCCCGCGGGCCGGTCACTCGGCGGAGGGCGTGGGATTCGAACCCACGATGGGTTTGACCCCATAGCGGTTTTCAAGACCGCCGCCATCGGCCACTAGGCGAGCCCTCCTGGCGCCGTCGAGGCTATCCCGCGGCGCGACTCGGTTCCCGCCGAGTGCGCAGTCGTGGTCGTCGACACGCGCGGACACGCCGCGGCGGGCGACGCCAACTGCCCACTCGGCCGCCGGTCAGACCGCCGTCGCGGTGACGAAGGTGCAGATCCCGTCGCCGGAGTGCGCCCGCTGCCGGACGCCGATCAGCTTGAGCAGCGCGATCTCCAGGCGGTACCCGAGCTGCACCAGGCCCTTGTAGAACGTGTTGCCGCCGTTGCGGACCTCGATCTGGTCGAACCCCGCCAGCCGGACGTGCTCGGTCAGCATCCAGTCCGGGAGGATCGTGATGTGCCCCGGTGAGTGGTAGAAGCCCGGCCCGAAGATGTACGGCGCGCCGCGGAGGAACATCTTCAGCCGCGAGTGCGGGTGCGTGATGTTCGGCGTGCTGACCAGCAGCCGGTCACCGGCCCGGAGCAGCGACCGGATCTGGCGCAGCACCTGCCGCGGGTTCTCCACGTGCTCCAGCGTCTCGACGCACACGACCATGTCGAACGGTCCGCGGGTGTCGTCGGTCCACTGCGGGTCGTCGAGGTCCAGCCGGTTGATCCAGTCGTGCGGCGGGTCCAGGTCGGTGGGGACGACGTCGAACCCGGCGTCCCGCAGCCGCAGCGCCAACGCGCCGCACCCCGAGCCGACCTCGAGGATCCGCCCGCCGTCGGGCAGCGCCGCACGCACCAGCTCCACGGCGTACTCGTGCACCCCCGGGGCGGCGTGGATGCCGTGGCCCCGGTAGGAGGTGACGGCCTGGGTCCGCTGACCGCTCCGGTGCTCAGCCACAGTCATCGCGTCACCGTCCCACACCGGCGTCCCGTCCACCTGGGGACGACCCCGTGACACCCCGTCGCTCGACTGAGCAGTTGCGGGCGCCGACCCGCGATGACACGCCGCGGCGGGCGGCCGCAGGTGCTCATTCGGCTGGGGGCCCGCCTGTCGCGTCAGGAGGCGACCTCGGCGTCCTCCCGCTGCACCGGTGTGCCGACCACCCCGTGCAGGTGGCAGGCGGCGACGTGGCCGGGCGCGGTGCCGACCGGCTGCAGCGACGGGTCGACGTCGGGACACGGCTCGAACGCGTGCGGGCAGCGGGTGCGGAACCGGCAGCCGCTGGGCACGTTCGCCGGCGAGGGGACGTCGCCGCCGAGCACGATGCGCCGGCGGGCGCGCTCCAGCGCCGGGTGCGGCACCGGGACGGCGGACAGCAGCGCCTGCGTGTAGGGCATCTGCGGCCCCGACCCGACCGCCGACGCCGGCCCGACCTCCACGATCCGCCCCAGGTACATGACGGCGATCCGGTCGGAGATGTGCCGGACGGCGGACAGGTCGTGGGAGATGAACAGCAGGGTCAGCCCCAGTTGCCGCTGCAGCCGGCGCAGCAGGTTGAGGACCTGCGCCTGCACGCTGACGTCCAGCGACGCGATCGCCTCGTCGCAGACGAGGAAGTCCGGCTCACCGGCGAGGGCGCGGGCGATGCCGACCCGCTGCCGCTGCCCGCCGGAGAACTCGTGCGGGTAGCGGCCTGCGACGGCGGGGTCCAGGCCAACCAGCTCCAGCAGCTCGGCGACCCGCGCCGCCCGCTCCCGCCGTCCACCGTGCAGGCCGTGCACCTCCAGCGGCTCGGAGACGGTCTGGGCGACGGTGCGCCGCGGGTCGAGGGAGGCGAACGGGTCCTGGAACACCATGCCGGCCCGCCGGCGCAGCTCCCGCAGCCCGCGGCGGGACAGCGCGGTCACGTCGGTGCCGTCGAACGTCACCGTGCCGCCGGTGGGGGGCACCAGCCGCAGCAGCGCGTTGCCCAGCGTGGACTTCCCGCAGCCGGACTCCCCCACCAGCCCGAGCGTCTCCCCGCGCCGGATGTCGAGGTCCACCCCGTCCACCGCGCGCAGCACGCCCGCCGTCCGCCGCAGCGGGCCGCCGGAGCGGATCGGGAAGTGCACCTCGAGCCCCCTCGCGGAGACCAGCACCGTGTCCATGGGTGGGGCTCCGGCCTCGTTCCGCTCCTCGGTCGCCGGCGCTCCCTGCGATGCTCGCTCGCCCGTCACCCTCCGGTCACTCATCGATCCTCCGAACACCACGTCGCCGCCCGGTGCGGCAGCACGCCCGCCGACGTCCCCACGACGTTCAGCGGCGGCTGCTCGGTCTCGCAGCGGGGATCCGCGCGGACCGGGCAGCGTGGCCAGAACACGCACCCGGGTGGCAGGTCGGTCGGCACCGGCGGCACGCCCGGGACGGTGGCGAGCTCCGGCACCTCACCGTCGACGGACGGCGCGGCGAGGTCGGGCAGCGCGCCGAGCAGCCCGCGCGTGTACGGGTGGGCGGGCCGCTCCAGGACGTCGTCCACCGTGCCGTCCTCCACGCAGCGCCCGCCGTACATGACCAGCACCCGGTCGGCGATGCCGGCGACCACCCCGAGGTCGTGGGTGATCCAGATGACGCCGGTGCCGTGGTCGGCCTGCAGCCGCTCCACCAGGTCGATGATCTGCGCCTGCACGGTGACGTCGAGCGCGGTGGTCGCCTCGTCGGCGATCAGCAGGGACGGCGAGTTCGCCAGCGCGATCGCGATGACCACCCGCTGCCGCATGCCGCCGGACAGCTCGTGCGGGTAACGGTCCAGCGCCCCGCGCGGGTCGGGCAGCCCGACCTCGGCCAGCAGCTCCGCGGCCCGGCGCCGCGCGTCCTCCTTGCCGACCTCCCCGTGCGCGCGGATGCCCTCGACCAGCTGCCGCCCGACGGTGAGCACCGGGTTCAGCGACGTCATCGGGTCCTGGAACACCATGCCGACGCCGGGACCCCGCACCTGGCGCAGCCGCTCGGGCGGCATCGTCAGCAGGTCCTCGCCCTGCAGCAGCGCCCGCCCGGTGACCGTGGCGACGCCGGCCGGCAGCAGCCCGAGCAGGGCCAGCACCGAGACGCTCTTGCCGCTGCCGGACTCGCCGACGACGGCGACGGTCTCGCCCTCCCCCACCGCGTAGCTGAGCCCGTTGACCACCGCCGCCGGCCCGCGCGGCGTGCGCAGCCGCACCCGCAGGTCCTCGACCTCGAGCAGGGTCACCGGCCACCCCCGGACATGAGCGTGCGCTGCCGCGGGTCGAGCACGTCGCGCAGCCCGTCGCCGAGCAGGTTGAAGCACAGCACCGTCACGAAGATCGCCATGCCCGGGAAGAAGGCCAGCCACCAGGCCAGGTCGATGTACCCGCGACCCTCGGCCAGCATCAGCCCCCACGACGGGTTCGGCGGCTGGGTGCCCAGGCCGAGGAAGGACAGCGCAGCCTCGGCCAGGACGGCGAACGCCAGGCTGATCGAGGTCTGCACGATGATCGGCGGCGCGGCGTTGGGCAGCACGTGCCGGGTGAGCAGCCGGAGGTCCGAGGCCCCCACCGAGCGGGAGGCCCGCACGTACACCTCCTCGCGGACGCCGAGCACGCTGGCGCGCGTGACCCGGGCGAAGACCGGGATGTAGACGATCCCGATGGCCAGCGCGGTGTTGCCGGCCCCGGGCCCGCGGACGGCGAGCACCGCGATCGCCAGGAGCACCGCCGGGAACGCGAACAGGACGTCCATGAACCGCATCAGGACGTCGTCCACCCAGCGGCCGTAGAACCCGGACAGCAGCCCGACGAGGCTGCCGACGACGAGCGCGAACGCCACCGCGAGGAACCCGACCCGCAGCGACACGCCCGCGCCCAGGATGACCCGGCTGAGGATGTCGCGGCCGAGGTCGTCGGTGCCGAACGGGTGCTCGAGGCTGGGCGGCTGCAGCCGGTCCTCGACGGAGATCTCGTTGGGGCCGCTCGGCGCGAGCGTCTCGTCGAAGATCGCGACCAGCACGATCCCGAGCAGCACGACCGTGGCGCCCGCCGCGGTCGGGTTGCGGGCCAGCAGTCCGAGCGTCTCGCGCCAGCGCCCGCGCGGCGGGCCGGACACGGCGGGGGCGGTCGCGGTCATCGCAGCAGGCCTCGGCTGTGTGTCATCGGCGGATCCGGGGGTCGATGGCGGTGTAGAGGAGGTCGACCACCAGGTTGATCAGCAGGAACACCACCGCGAACAGCAGGATCGCGCCCTGCAGCACCGGGTAGTCGCGGGACTGCACCGCCTGCAGGGCCAGCTGCCCGAGGCCGGGCCAGGAGAAGACGATCTCCACCACGACCACGCCGGAGAGCAGGTAGGCCAGCTGCACGCCCGTGATCGTGACCAGGGGCAGCAGGGCGTTGCGCAGCACGTGCCAGCCGAAGACCTGCCGCGCCAGGAGCCCCTTGGCCTGCGCCGTCCGGACGTGGTCGGCGCCCCGCGCCTCCAGCACGCTGGAGCGCACGAACCGGGTGATCACCGACCCGGACACGATCCCGACGACCAGCGCCGGCATCACGAGCCGCTCCAGCCAGCCGAGCGGGTCCTCGGTCAGCGGGACGTAGCCGCCGGAGGGCAGCCAGCCCAGCGTCCCGGCGAAGACCAGGATCAGCACGATCGCCATCCAGAACTCGGGCACCGAGATGCCGATCTGGCTGACCACGGTGGCCGCCCGGTCGACGACCGAGCGGGGCCGCAGCGCCGACAGCGTGCCCAGCGGGAGGGCGATGGCCAGCGCCACGAGGATCGAGGCGAACGCGAGCGTCAGCGTGGCCGGCAGCCGCTCGGCGATCAGCGAGGTCACCGTCTCCCCGCTGCGGAAGCTCACCCCGAGGTCGCCGGTGAGCGCCCGTCCGGCCCAGGTGAGGTACTGCTGCACCAGCGGCTGGTCCAGCCCGGACCGAGCGAGCAGCGCGTCGTAGGTCTCCTGGTCGAACCGGGTGCCCAGGGCCAGCCGGATCGGGTCACCCGGGACGAACTGGACCAGGGCGAAGACGACGACGCTCACCCCCACCAGCACCACCACCGACTGCCCGGTGCGGCGGAGGAGGTACCCGCTCAGGGCAGCTCCACGGTCTCGAAGTTGATCGCCTTGTCCGCCCGGATCTGGTAGCCGGACAGGCCCGGCGCCCAGGCCTGCACCACGTCGGGGTTGTAGAGGTAGAGGTAGGAGACGTCGTCGACGATGAGCTGCGCCGCCTGGTCGTAGAGCGCCTTGCGGGCGGCCTGGTCGGTCTCGGTCGCACCCTGCTGGAGCAGCTGGTCGACCTGCGGGTTGCTGTAGCCCTGGTAGTTGTTCGGCCCACCGGTCTGGTGCTGTTCCTGGTAGTAGGCCGCCGGGTCCAGGTTGCCGAGCCAGCCGAGGTAGAAGGCGTCGAAGTCGCCCTGGCCCTGCCGGTCCAGCCAGGTGGCGAAGTCCAGCGTCTCGATCTCCACGTCGATGCCGATCGGCTCCAGCTGGCTGGCGATCACCTGCGCGGCGGTGACGGTCTCCGGGAACTCGTCGGTGACCATCAGCCCCATCGTCAGCGGCGTCTGGACGCCGGCCGAGGCCAGCAGCTGGCGGGCCTGCTCGGGGTCGGGCTGGAACGGCGCGTAGTCGTGGTGGAAGAAGCTGTCCTGCGGGATCGCGGTCTGGTTGGGCTGGGCCGCGCCGAACCAGGCCGCCTCGGCCACCGCCTGGCGGTCGATCGCGAAGGAGATCGCGCGCCGGACGTCGCGGTTGTCGAACGGCGGGCGGCCGTAGTTCATGGACATGTACCAGTAGTCGACGCTCGGCGTCCGCTGCAGCTCGACGGTGTCGTCGCCGGCCAGGGACTCGATCTGCTGCGGCGGGACGTTGTCGGTCCACTGCACCTCGCCGTTCTGCAGCGCGGTGAGCGCCGCGGCCGGCTCGGTGATGTAGCGGAACTCGACGCCGTCGACGCTCGGGGCGCTGCCCCAGTGGTCCTCGTAGGCGGTGAGCACGGTGCTGCTCGCGTCCGAGCTCTCCAGCCGGAAGGGGCCGGTGCCGTTGGCCTCGGTGGTGAGGTCGAGGTCGTCGGCGGCGTTCTCCGGCAGGATCGCCATCCCCTTGAACGAGCCGATCCGCTCCAGCAGGTTCGGCGTCGGCTGGCTCAGCGTGATGACGACGGTCTGCGGCCCGTCGGCCTCCACCGACGCGACGTTGGCGAACCGGAACGAGTTGCTGAGCTCCTCGTCGATGATCCGGTTGTAGGAGTAGACGACGTCGGCGGAGTCGAACTCGCTGCCGTCGTGGAAGGTGACCCCCTCGCGCAGGGTGAACGTCCAGGTCAGGCCGTCCTCGCTGGTCGTCCACTCCGTCGCCAGGCTCGGCTCCATCGTGAGGTCCTCGGCGTTCGGGACGACGAGGGTGTCGTACACGTTCTCCAGCACCTGGAAGCTCGGGTACGCCGTGGTCACGTGCGGGTCGAACTGGTCGGGCTGGGCGCTGACCGCGGCCACCAGCACGTCGTCGCCGCCCCCGCCGCCACCCCCACCGGTGTCGACGCTCTCGCCACCGCCGCAGGCGCTGAGCACCAGCGCTGCGGCGGCGGCCAGGGGCAGGAGTCGGTTGCTGCGCACGGGTGACCTCCGGCGGGCTCGGCAGTGGCGACCAGCACCGACCCTGCCCCCGTCCGGCCGGCCTCGCAGGTCGGGGCACTGATCGTCACCTCGCCGTGACCGGCGTTCCCCGAACGCAGTCCGGGCCCTGCTCCGTGAGGAGCAGGGCCCGGACCGTTGCGCTACCGCCTACCGGCGGCGGGAGGTCACGCCTCCGTCGAGACCTTCCGACGGCGGGAAGCGACGACGAGCCCGCCACCGACACCGAGGGCGGCCAGGCCACCGATCAGCGGGAGGGCCACCGAGGCACCGGTGTAGGCCAGCCCGCCCTGGTTGGCGGCCGCCGGCGCCGCGACGCCACCGGTGACGGTGAAGTCCGCGCGCATGACGTAGGCGTTGCCGTTGGCGTCCACGCCGCTGGCGACGAGGCTGTGCTGACCGTTGACCAGGTTGGCCGGGATGGTGACGTCGACGGTGAAGCGGCCGTTCTCGTCGGCCTGGACGGTCCCGAGGAACGTGGGCTCCGAGTAGACGTAGATGTCGACCGTGGAGAAGGGCAGGTAGCCCTCACCCTTCAGCGTCATCTTCTGCCCCGCCGTGACGTTGGCGATGGCCGAGCCGTCGCTGTTCTTCAGCGTGGCGTTGCCGGCCGGCACGGTGGCGGCCTTGGCCGGCGCCGGGACCGAGGCGGTCTCGATGAAGGCGGCCGGCTCGCTCAGGTTGGCGTCCTTGTCGAAGGCGAAGACGCCGACGTCGTAGGCGCGGCCGGCCACGACACCCAGCCGGCAGGTGTGGACGGTCACGTCGGTGATGCAGGAGATCATCTCGGCGCTGCTCTGCGCCCCGACCGGGTTGGCGAAGGCCTCGTAGCCGACGACGGCGGAAGCGTCGGCCGGAGCGGACCAGCTGACCACGATCGACGAGGTGCCGACGACGGCCTTGATGTCACGCACCGCGCCGATGGAGACCTGCGGGGCCTCCGGCGTGGTCGGCGTGGTGGGCGTGGTCGGGTTCGTCGGGTTGGTCGGGTTGGTGCCGGTGTCCCCACCCGGGGTGCAGGTCAGGCCGGACGCGACGGCGGCGACGGTGGCGTCTGCGACGTCGGCGCCGGCGACGACGACCTGCGTCTGGTCACCGGAGCCGATGCCGGCAGCCGCGGCGGCGGCTGCAGCCTCGGCCTCCGCGGCGAGAGCGGCGGCCTCGAGGTCCGCGGCCTTGGCCACAGCCGCGTCGGCGGCGGCCTGCGCCTCCTGGGAGTCCGCGACGGCCTGGTCTGCCGCGTTCGCCTTGGCCGCCGCCTCCGTGGCGGCAGTCTCCGCGTCGGCGAGGGCCGTGTCCTCAGCCCCGAGAGCCTCGACGAGGCCAGCCTGTGCGGTCTGCAGGGCCGCCTGAGCGTCGGTGGAAGCAGCCTCAGCGTCCTTGAGGTCGGCAAGGGCGCTCGTCAGCGTCTGGTTGGCGTTGGCGAGGGCCTCAGCAGCGGCGAGATCCTTCTGAGCGGCCAGGGCTGCAGCGTCGACAGCGTCGTTGGCAGCGGTGGCCGCAGACGACGCAGCGGTCTGCGCTGCCTGGAGGTCCTCGGCAGCCTTGTTGGCAGCAGTCGCGGCGGTGATGGCGGCCTCGACCGCCTTGTCGTAGGCGACGGCGGCATCAGTGGCGGCCTGCTCGAGCGCAGGGTCGCTGGGGTCCGCGGCGTCGGCGTCGGCCGCAGCCTTGTCGGCGATGGTCTTGGCCTCGTTGGCGGCGTTCTCCGCGTTGGTGGCAGCGGTCTTTGTGGCGTCGACGTCGGCCTGCGCGTCGATGACGGCCTGGTCGGCAAGCTGCTTGGCGGCAGCCGTGGTCGTGACCGCGTTGTCGGCCGCGAGCTTGGCCGCGACCGCGTTGTCGGCGGCGGTCTGCGCGGCGTCCGCAGCCGTCTTCGCGTCCAGGGCTGCAGCCTGAGCGGCGCGGAGAGCAACGATGTCCTCGTTCTTCTCGGCGGCCTCGACGGCGGCGCGAGCGGCGTCGGCGGCCTTGGTGGCGTCGGCGGCCTTCTGCTGCGCGGCCTCCAGGACGGTGGCAGCCGCGGCCTCCGCGGCCAGCGCGGCCTCGGCGGTGGAGGCCGCGGTGGCGGCGGCCTGGACGGCGGCGTCGGCGACCGCGGCGGCCGCGTCCGCGGCGTCCCGCGCAATGGCGGCGGCCTTGGCAGCATCAGCGGCGATCTGCTCCAGGCTGGGGCCGGTGCTCGGGTCGACACAGTCGGTGGTGGTGCTGGTCGTCTCGGCCTGGGCGACGCCGCCGAAGCCGAGGACAGCAGTGGAGAGGGCGACAGAGCTGACAGCCAGGAGGCTGCCCCAACGCCGGGACGGGCTCTTCAGACTCACGGTGTTCCCCCGAGGGACAGGCCCGGTCGACGGGCGCTCCAGCCCGGTGCTCCGGGCGCAAGGAGACAACACCATGTGCAAGTCACCACAGAAAGCGCCGACACATCACTGGTGCACCGCGTTACGAAACCGTGATGTGTACATACCGCGACCATCTCTTGGCGTAATTTGCCCACTTGTCGACAGCCGAACGAGTGGTGACCAGCGGCCCGGGAGGGCATCCGAGACGGTCTGGTCCGCTCCACCGCTGGTCACCGGCATGCGGCTGCCGTCCGACACGCCAGGGGCAGGACACGCCCGACGACGACAGCGGCCGAGATGGGCGGTGGGGGCACCACTCCTGCGGTGCCCTCCCAGCTCTTGCGGTGTCGTACGGCCGCAGGAGCGGGCGAGACACCGCACGAGCGGGCGGGCCTCAGCCCCGGCCGAGCGTCGCCCGTCGCAGGTCGCCGAGGTCGCACTTCGCCAGGCGGTCCATGGTCAGCAGCCCGTTGACCTCCTGGTAGGTGTCGGTCAGCTGCGTCCAGCAGGCGCCGGCCAGCGCCTCGCTGGCGTGCACCGCCGCCCACTGGTCGCGGTACCGCGTCAGGAGGTCCTCCGCCGAGGAGGCGTCGGCGTACCCCCACGCCTCGGTGCGGTCCCCGGCGTCGGGCCGGCTGCGCAGCGCCTCGGCGTTCAGCGACACCCCGCCGAACTCCGAGAGGACGACGGCCCGGCCCGCCGTCCCGGCCCGGTCCAGGTCGGCCAGGCGCCCGTCGCCGCGCCGACCGGTGGCGGCGCGCTCCAGGTCGGCCTGCGTGCGGTAGCGGGCGGCGAGCTCCGCGGGGTCCTGCCCGTAGTCGTGGATGCCGAGGACGTCGCCGCCGAGCGCCTCCCACCCGTCGTTGGCCGACACCGGACGGGTGCCGTCGAGGGCGTCGGCCTGCGCCGCCAGCGCCCGGACCAGCGCGCGCTGCCGCGGGTCGGTCTCGGCCTCGGGCACGCCCCAGGACTCGTTGACCGGCACCCACGCCACGACGCTGGGGTGCCCGCGGTGCGCGGCGACGACCTCGGGCCACTCGCGCAGCAGCCGAGCGGCGGCGGTGGGCCCGGGGCGGTAGGCCGACGGCATCTCCGCCCAGACCAGCAGTCCCATCCGATCGGCGAGGGCGAGGTAGCGGGGGTCCTCGGTCTTCTGGTGCTTGCGCGCGCCGGTGAAGCCCAGTGCGCGGGTGAGCTCCAGGTCGCGCCGGAGGGCATCGACGTCCGGCGGGGTGGCCCCGGTGTCGGGCCAGTAGCCCTGGTCGAGGACCAGCCGCAGCCGCACCGGCCGGCCGTTGAGCAGGAACCGGCCGTCGTCGACCTCCACCGAGCGCAGCGCGGTGTAGCCGCGCACCTCGTCGAGCACCTGACCGGTCGCGCCGACCAGCGCGATCTCGGCGTCCAGCAGCGTGGGGGCACTCGGCTCCCACAGCAGCGCACCGCGGTCGTCGTGGCCGCCGTCCCCCACCTGGACCGTCCGCTCGACCACCGCGCCGTCCACCCGGACGTCGTCGTCGACCAGCACCCGCTCGCCGGCGCGCAGCCGCAGGTGCAGGCGGGCACCCGACACCGGCACCGACAGCTCCACCCGGACGTCGACGCGCAGCGTCCGCGGGTCGCCGCGCCACTGCACGTCGGTGACGTGCTGCCGGGACACCTGCTCCAGCCACACCGTGCGCCAGATGCCGGTGGTGCGCGGGTACCAGATCTCGTGCGGCTCGTCCCGCCAGTCCTGCTTGCCCCGCGGCGCCTCGAGGTCCAGCGGGTCGTCGTCGGCACGGACGACGAGGTCGGCGCCGTCCCCGAGCGCGTCGGTCACGTCGACGCCGAACGGGGTGTAGCCGCCCTCGTGGTGCGCGACGTGGGCGCCGCCGACCCACACGTCGCAGACCCGGTCGACGGCGCCCAGGTGCAGCACCGTGCGGCGGTCGCCGTCCGGGGCCGGCAGCGGGCGGCGGTACCAGGCGCGGTGCAGTGGGCCCTTCCAGTGCACGCCGCTGGCGGGGGTCTCAGGGGCGTAGGGCACCTGGATGCGCCGGTCGAACGCCACGCCGCCGGGGGTGCCGGTCAGGTCGGGGTCGGCGGCGAACTCCCACTCCCCGTCCAGGGAGGTCCAGGGACGGCGCAGCAGCGGGCGCGGGTGCTCGGTCGGGTCCATCCGGTCCACACCCCCACCTCACCGGAGGCGGGGCCGTCCTGCAGCCCGGCCCGCCCTCAGAGCGGCCGGACGGTGCCCCGCAGGTGCTCCGTGCCGGCCGCGGCGTTGCGGACGGCGAGGTCCCAGCCACCGTCGACGGGAGCGGTGGCCAGCGTGACCGTCGACGGCAGGAGCAGCGGCTTGCGGAAGGCGACGTCGGCCGTCAGCGCGTCGGGCAGCCGGCCCCCCAGTGCCGCCAGTGCGCGGGCCTCGATCCACATCCCGTGCGCGATGGCCCGCTTGAAACCGAAGGCCTTGGCGGTCAGGGCCGAGAGGTGGATCGGGTTCACGTCGCCGGACACCCCCGCGTACCGCCGTCCGGTGTCGGCGGGCACCTGCCACCGGACGGCGCCGTCGGGCAGCGCGCCCACGGTCACCTCGAGGTCGGCCCGCGGCGCGCCGTCGGGAGCGGTCGCGCCGCGGGCCAGGTAGGTCGACCGGCCGCGCCACACCTCGGCGCCGGCGGCCGAGACGGAGGCACACAGGTCGACCGTGGCCCCGCGCGGGTGCCGGGCGAACCGCTCGGCCCAGACCTCCAGGTCCAGGACCTCCCCGAGCCCGATCGGCCGGAGGGCGTCGATCCGGTTGCGGACGTGCACCAGCCCCGGCAGCGCGACGGGGAAGGACCGGTCGGCCATGAGGGCGACCTGCAGCGGGAAGGTGAGGACGTGCGGGTGGGTCACCGGCAGCGAGCCGGTGAGCCCGAACCCGCAGACCCGCGCGTAGGCGGCCACGTCCCCCGGCTCGACCACCACGCCGGTGCGGGCCAGCCGGGTGTCCGGCAGCTCGCCGCCCCGCCCGCGCGTGGTCGCCGCCGCCCGCGCGAACAGCGCCGGCATCGACGGCGCCGCCTCGAGCTCCCGGCGGGCCATCAGGACTCGAGGATCGCGACGACGCCCTGGCCGCCGGCCGCGCAGACGGAGACCAGCCCGCGCCGGCCCGGCCCGGCCTCGTGCAGCAGCTTGGCCAGCGTCGCGACGATGCGGCCGCCGGTCGCGGCGAACGGGTGCCCGGCGGCCAGCGACGAGCCGACGACGTTGAGCCGCGTCCGGTCGATCGGACCCAGGGGTGCGTCGAGCCCGAGCTTCTCCTTGCAGAACGACGGGTCCTCCCAGGCCTCCAGCGTGGCCAGCACGGTGGCGGCGAAGGCCTCGTGGATCTCGTAGAAGTCGAAGTCCTGGAGGGTGAGGCCGTTGCGGGCCAGCAGCACCGGGACGGCGGAGGCCGGGGCCATGAGCAGGCCCTCGCCGGCGTGGACGTGGTCGACCGCGGCGGTCTGGGCGTCGACGAGGTGGGCCAGCACCGGTAGCCCGCGCGCCGCGGCCCACTCGTCGGAGGCCAGCAGGACGGCGGAGGCGCCGTCGGTGAGCGGGGTGGAGTTGCCGGCGGTCATCGTGCCGTGCTCGCCGCCGAAGACCGGCTTCAGCGTGGCGAGCTTCTCCACGGTGCTGTCCGGCCGCAGGTTCTGGTCGCGGGTGAGGCCCAGGTAGGGCGTGACGAGATCGTCGAAGAAGCCGCGGTCGTAGGCGGCGGCGAGGTTGCGGTGCGAGGCGACGGCGAGCGCGTCCTGCTCCTCGCGGCCGATCCCCCACTCCTGCGCGGTGAGGGCCATGTGCTCGCCCATGGACAGCCCGGTGCGCGGCTCGGCGTTGCGCGGGGCCTCCGGCACGAACATCCCGGGGCGCACGCCGGCGAGGGCCTTCAGCCGCTGCTGCACCGTCCTGGCCTGGCTCAGCGTGATCAGCAGCCGGCGCATGTCGTCGTGGATCGCCAGCGGGGCGTCGGAGGTGGTGTCGACGCCGCCGGCGATGCCCGACTCGACCTGCCCGAGTGCGATCTTGTTGGCGACGAGGACGGCCGCCTCCAGGCCGGTGCCGCACGCCTGCTGGACGTCGTAGGCGGGGGTCCTCGCCGACAGCGTGGAACCGAGGACGGCCTCCCGGGTCAGGTTGAGGTCGCGGGCGTGCTTGAGGACGGCGCCGGCGACGACCTCCCCCACCTGCTCACCCTGCAGGCCGAAGCGGGCGGCCAGGCCGTCGAGGGTGGCCGTGAGCATGTCCTGGTTCGAGGCGGAGGCGTAGGCCCCGTTCGACCGCGCGAACGGGATCCGGTTGCCGCCGACGATCGCGGCCTTCCGGGGCGAGGGAGCCATCGGGGTACCTCCGGGGTCGGTCGCTCAGGGGGCCACAGTGGCCACAATGGCCACCTGGAACGCGGGACTCACGGTACTGGGTACCGTCCGTACCGTGGAACTCGGGAAGGCTCTCGACGTGGCGGGAACGCGCCGGCGCGACCGCCGGGACTCCCGCTGGGACGAGCACCGCCGCGCCCGCCGCGAGCAGCTGGTCGACGCCACGCTCGCCGCCGTCGGCCGGCACGGGGCCGGCGTCGGCATGGACGAGATCGCCGCGGCGGCCGGGACCAGCAAGACCGCCGTCTACCGGCACTTCACCGACCGCGCCGAGCTGCACGTGGCCGTCTGCGCGCGGGTCGCCGAGCAGCTCACCGCCAAGCTGCGCGAGGCGATCACCTCCAGCACCGGGCCGCGGCAGATGCTCGCCGCCGCGGTCGAGACCTACCTGGCCTTCCTGGAGGCCGACCCCGAGATCTACCGGTTCGTCGTCCGCCGGCCGGCAGCCGACCGGCCGCCGTCCCCCGACCCCATCGGCACCCTGTCCGACCTGGTCGGCGAGCAGGCGGCCGCGCTCGTGGCCGTGGCGCTGGAGCGGGCCGGCCGCGACCCCGCCGCGGCCGCGCCGTGGGGCCACGGCCTGGTCGGCCTGGTCCGCGCCGCCGCCGACTGGTGGCTGCAGGCCGACCGCCCCATGCCCCGCGCCGACCTGGCCGCCCACCTGACCGATCTCGCCTGGGCCGGCCTGTCCGGCGTCGTCCCCGAGGAGGACCAGCGATGACCTCGACCCTGCCGACCGCCGTCGACCCGACTGCACTCACCGAGGTGCTCGACGGCCGGTGGGCCCACGTCCGCCGCGACGCCCGCGAGCACCTGCGCGATCCCGACCTGCTGCCCGTCTACGGCGAGACCGTCGCCGCGGCCCGCGCGCGGGTCACCCGCGCGGCCCGGGTGCTCGCCGCCTCCGGCCGGGTCGGCCTCGGCTTCCCCAAGGAGTACGGCGGGGAGGACGACGCCGGGGGCTCGGTGGTCTCGGTGGAGATGCTGGCCTTCACCGACCTGTCGGTCATGGTGAAGGCCGGCGTCCAGTGGGGGCTGTTCGGCGGCGCCGTCCAACTGCTCGGCACCGAGCGGCACCACGCCGCGTACCTGCCCGCGATCATGAGCTTCGACCTGCCCGGGTGCTTCGCGATGACCGAGACCGGTCACGGCTCCGACGTCCAGCAGCTGCGGACGACGTGCACCTACGACCCCGCCACGCAGACCTTCGACCTGCACACGCCGCACGAGGGCGCGCGCAAGGACTACATCGGCAACGCGGCGCAGGACGGCCGCATGGCGGTGGTCTTCGCCCAGCTGGTCACGAACGGCGAGCGGCACGGCGTGCACGCCTGGCTCGTGCCGATCCGCGACGAGCAGGGGAACCCGCTGCCCGGCGTCACCATCGGCGACGACGGCCCCAAGGCTGGGCTCAACGGCGTCGACAACGGCCGGCTGAGCTTCGACCACGTGCGCGTGCCGCGGGACATGCTGCTCGACCGGTACGGCCAGGTCGCGCCCGACGGCACCTACACCAGCTCCATCGAGAACGAGACCCGGCGCTTCTTCACGATGCTCGGCACGCTGGTCCGGGGCCGGGTGAGCGTCGGCGGCTCGGCGTCCTCGGCCACCAAGCTCGCCCTCGACATCGCCGTCCGCTACGGCGAGGTCCGCCGCCAGTTCGCCGCCCCCGGCGCCGACCGCGAGGTCGCGATCAACGACTACCTGGTGCACCAGCGCGCGCTGCTGCCGGCCCTGGCCGCCACCTACGCCTACTCCTTCGCGCAGGAGGAGCTGGTCGGCACGATGCACGACGTCCAAGGGGTGGACGAGGTCGACGAGCGCGCGCAGCGGGAGCTGGAGTCCCGGGCCGCCGGCCTCAAGGCCGCCCAGACCTGGCACGCCACCCGCACCATCCAGCTGTGCCGCGAGGCCTGCGGCGGCGCCGGCTACCTGCAGGAGAACCGGCTGCCGCACCTCAAGGCCGACACCGACGTCTTCACCACCTTCGAGGGCGACAACACCGTCCTGCTGCAGCTGGTCGCCAAGGGGCTGCTCACCGGCTACCGCGACGCGTTCGGCTCCCTCGACGGGTGGGGCCGGGTCGGGTTCGTCGCCGACCTGGTCCGCGAGACCGTGCTGGAGCGGACCGCGGCCCGCGGGCTCATCGCCCGGCTGGTCGACGCCGTCCCCGGCCGGGACGACGAGGTGCCGATGCTCGACCGCGGCTGGCAGCTGAAGGTGTTCGAGGACCGCGAGAAGCACACCCTCGACAGCGCCATCCGCCGGCTCCGTCGCGGTGCGGCGCAGCCCGGCACCGACCCGTTCGACGTGTTCAACGACGTCCAGGACCACGTGCTGCAGGCGGCGCAGGCGCACATCGACCGCATCGTGCTCGAGGCCTTCGTCGCCGGCATCGAGCGCACGGCGGACGACGGCGCCCGCGCCCTGCTCGACCGCCTCTGCGACCTGTACGCGCTGTCGACCGTCGAGGCGCACAAGGGCTGGTTCCTCGAGCACGGCCGGCTGACCGCGCCCCGGGCCAAGGCCCTCACGGCCACGGTGAACGCGCTGCTCAAGGAGCTGCGCCCGCACCTGGTCACGCTGGTCGACGGCTTCGCCATCCCGGCGGAGTGGAAGCGCGCGGCGATCCTGGAGGAGGAGCCGGCGCGACAGGAGGCCATGCAGGCCCACGACGCCCGGGTGCTCGCGGGGACGGCGACCGCCGTGGAGGTCCCGCCGGCCCAGTGACGGGGCCCGCGGCCGACTGGGCAGTTGCGGTCGTCGACACGGTGGGACGCGCCGTACGGGACGACCGGAACTGCCCAGTCGGCCGGCGGGTCAGCGGGCCGGTGGGCGCGGGAAGCCGCCGACCAGCTGCTCGAAGGCGTGCGCCACCTTCAGCGGCGTGGTGTCCTCGAACCGGCGTCCGACCAGCATCATCCCGACCGGCAGCCCCTGCGAGAGCCCGGCCGGGACGCTCGTGGCCGGGTGGCCGCTGACGTCGAACGGCGCGCAGTTGACGATCATCTCCAGCGCGCGGGCCACCCGGGTCTCCAGCGGGTCGTCCGGTGCCGGGATCTCGGGGGCGACCATCGGCACGGTGGGCATCACCAGCAGGTCGACGTCGGCCAGCGCGGCGTCGTACTGCCGGCGGACCTCGGTCGCCAGGTTCCGCGCCATCGCGTAGTGCCGGGTCTGCTCCTGCTCGAAGGACCAGCGGCCGGCCAGCGCCACCGCGGTCACGGTCGGCGACCACCGGTCGACCACCTCGCGCCGCTGCCGGCCGTAGTGCGCGACCAGCTCCGGGTCGTAGCGGCCCTCGTAGTTCCAGCCGTAGGCGTTGCCCTCGATCATCTGCACCGTCGCGCCGTCGGTGGCGATGACGTTCCAGACGTGCAGGGCGTGCCGGTGCCACGGCAGATCGACGTCCACGACCTCGATGCCGAGCTCGCGCAGCCGGCCGGCCGCCTCCCGCACCGTGTCGTCCACACCCGGCTCGGAGAGCTCCTCCCAGCCGAAGCCCTGCGCGACGACGCCGACCCGCAGCCCGGCGACGTCCCCGCCGAGCGCGGCGGCGTACTGCTCGGGGGCGAGGTCGGCCGGCTGGCGCGGGTCCTGGCCGTCGCGGCCGGCGAGGACGTCGAGCATCGCGGCGGCGTCGGCGACCGTGCGGGTCATCGGGCCCAGGTGGTCGAGGGTCAGCTCGATGGGGAACGCCCCCGTGTACGGGACCAGGCCGTGGGTCGGCTTGTGGCCGACGATGCCGGAGAAGGCGGCCGGCATGCGGATCGAGCCGCCCTGGTCGCCGCCGATCGCGAGGTCCACCTCGCCGGCGGCCACGAGCGCGGCGCTGCCGCTGGAGCTGCCGCCCGTCGTCCGGGACGGGTCCCAGGGGTTGCGCACCGGGCCGGTGACGGAGGTGTGGCTGCCCCCGGAGAAGCAGAGGTCCTCGCAGACGGCCTTGCCCACGACCGTCGCGCCGGCCTCGAGCAGCCGGGTGACGACGGTGGCGTCCTCGCGGGGGACGAAGCCCTCCACGGTGTACGAGCCGTTCATCATCGGGACACCGGCGACCTCGACGTTGTCCTTGACCGCCACCGTCCGGCCGGCCAGCGGCCCCTCGGCGGCCCCGCGGATCTCGGTGGTGACGTACCAGGCGCCCAGCGGGTTGTCGGCGTCGGCCGGCCGGGTGCTCGGCCGGTCCGCGGGCGCCTGCGGGGCGATCCCGGCGTAGAGCTCCTCGACCGCGTCGTAGGAGGTGAGGAACGCGGCGACGATCGGGGTGTAGGACGCGACGTCCTCCGCGCTGGGCTTCATGCCGTAGCTGGCCGCCAGCGCGGCGACCTCGTTCTCGTCCGGCGGGCGTACGGGCACGGCGACCTCCAGTGCTGCGGCGGGTGTGCTGGGCAAGCTAGCGATGCCGCGGCCGTGCTGTCACCGGGAACGGGACCGGCCGGACGGCCGGGGAGAATGCCCGCCCGTGGAGATCATCGCCGCGGCCGGAGAGGCGCTGCGGGTGCCGGCCCCCGTCGACCTCGCCGCGATCGTCGTCGGTGCGCTCACCGGCGGCCTGCTCGCCGCGCGGGAGGGGTTCGCGGTCTCCGGCGTCCTGCTGCTGGCGGTGAGCGGCGGGCTGGGGGGCGGGCTCATCCGCGACGTCCTGCTGGCCCAGGGCCCGCCGGTCGCGCTGACCAACCCGGCCTACCTGCCCACCGTGGCGATCACCGCGATGGTGACCTTCTACTTCTCCGGCTGGCTGTCCCGGCTGACCGGGCTGCTGGTCGTGCTCGACGCGGTCACCCTCGGCTTCTTCACCGTCATCGGCGCGCAGAAGGCGCAGCTGGCCGCGCTGCCCAGCGCGTCGGTCGTCTTCGTCGGCACCGTGACCGCGGTGGGTGGCGCGCTCATCCGGGACGTGCTGCTCGCGCAGCGGGCCGAGATCGTCCAGCCCGGCCCGTACAACGCGGTCGCCGCGCTGCTGGGTGCCACGGTCCTCACGGTCCTGGCCGGCCCGCTGGACATGGACCCGATCCCGGTGGCGGCGGTGGTCATCACCCTGGTGGCCGCGCTGCGCGTGCTGTCGGTGTGGCGGGGGTGGGAGGCGCCGGTGGCCCTCGACCTCCCCGGGCGGGCCCGCAGCCGGCTGGTCCGCGTGCGCCGCGGCCGGCGGGTCAAGCTGCGGCGCCGCAACCGCTAGCTGTACTGCTCATCTCTCGACGCCGGCCTCGGGGTTCACGTCGGGGGCCGGGGCGATGCCCGGCGGGACGATCTGCGGGCCCGCCTCGGCCGGGCGGGGCTCGGCCTGGGTGTGCAGCCGGACGGCGAGCAGCGCGACGTCGTCCTCCGCGTCGGGCAGGAACAGCCGCTCGAGCACCCGGTCGCACAGGCTCTCCAGCGGCAGCCCGGCGTTCTCGCGCAGCACCGCGACCAGCGCCTCGGTGCCGGCGTCCAGGTCGCGGTCGCGGCGCTCGACGAGTCCGTCGGTGTAGAGGAACACGGTGGTGCCCGCCGGGAGGACCGCCACCCGGTCGCCCCGCGACCGCGAGGGGTCCACGCCCAGCAGCAGGTCGGCCGGCCGCCCGTCGAGGACCTCGACCGTGCCGTCGGGCGAGACGACCACCGGCGGCGGGTGCCCGGCACTCGACCAGCGCAGCCGGGTCTGGTCCAGCCGCAGGTCGGTCTCGTCCTGCTCCAGCCGGGCGACCAGCGCGGTGGCCAGGGTGTCCAGGGCCAGCCCGCGGATGGCGCGGTCGAGTTCGCCGAGCACCTGGGCCGGGGTGGCGCCGCTGGAGTAGCTGATGCCCCGCAGCAGGCCGCGCAGCTGGCCCATGGCCGCCGCCGCCCGGCTGTCGTGGCCGACGACGTCGCCGATGGCCAGCACCGTGGCACCCCCGGCCTCGAGGAAGGCGTCGTACCAGTCGCCGCCGATCTCCGCGCCCGCCGCGGCCGGCACGTACCGGACGACGATCTGGCAGTGGTCGGGCTCGGGCGGGGCGGTGAGCATGCTGTGCTGCAGCGCGTCGGCCAGCACCCGCTGCTGGCCGTAGAGCCGCGCGTGGTGCAGCGCCAGCCCCGCCCGGCGCCCGACCTCCACCGCGGTGTCGATCTCGGCCTGCGAGTGCGGTCCGCGGGCGGCGCCGCTGAACAGCCCGAGCGCGCCGAGGACCTGCCCGCGGGCCACGAGGGGCACGACCACGCCGGCGGCGACGTCCAGCCGGTCCAGCAGCTGCCGGGTCGCCGCCTCCGGGATGGCCCGCTCGATCCGCGCCGCGTCGATCTGCGGCAGCACCAGCGGCCGGCCGGTGCGGGTGACGACGTTGGCCGCCGCCTCGTCGGTCATCACCGCGACCATCGAGTGCACGTACAGCTCGAGCTCCGCCCGCAGCTCCGGGTCGCGGTGCGCCGAGGCCATCTCGTGCAGCCGCCCCTGCTCGTCGGTGACGACCAGCCAGCACCAGTCGCCGAGCGTGGGGACGACGAGGTCGGCGAGCTGGCCGACCTGCTGGGCGATGTCCAGGCTGCCCGACAGCACCCGGCCGGCGTCGGCGAGCAGCTGCAGCCGGGAGTTGGCCTCCACCATCGCGGCGACGGCCTCGGCGCGCACCCGGTCGGCCTGCAGCCGCGACGTCGTGAGCGCGATCTGCGCGGTGAGCCCCTCGAGGAGCTCGACGTCGGGCTCGGTGAAGGTGTGCTCGGTGGTCCAGACGACGGTGAAGCTGCCGATCAGCCGGCCCTCAACCCGCAGCGGCAGGGTGGCCAGTGCCCGGGTCTGCAGCACCGCGTTGATCTCGGCCATCCGCGGGAAGCGGGCCTCGGCCTCGGCCGCGTCGGTGAACATCAGCCGCTCGCCGTAGCGGGCGACGTGCTGGATCGGGAGATCGTCGACGTCGTCCATCGGGACGCCGTCCAGCGGCAGCTCGACGCCGACCTCGCGGGACACCACGTCGAGGATGCGGCGCGTGAGGTGCAGGTAGAGGTGCTGGTCCTGCGGGTCCTGCACGGCCAGGCCGATGGCGTCGGCACCGAGTGCCCGCGCGCCGCGCAGGGCGATCTCGGCCAGCTGCGGGATGCGGGTGGCGTTGGCCAGCTGCGCGGCGACCTCGGCGATGGCCGCGGCCCGCTGCACCGCCGACATCCGCCGCTCGGCCTCCTCGCGGGCGGCGGTGACGTCGATGACCGTTCCGAGCAGCCGCACCGGCTCGCCGCGCGGGTCGCTGATCACGCGGCCGCGCGACACGGTCCACAGGTAGGTGCCGTCGACCCGGCGCATCCGGGCCTCGGTCATGAACTCCGCGCGCTGCTCGATCGCCGTGCGCATGGCCTCGACGACGGCGGGGCGGTCGTCGGGGTGGACGTGGTCGGCCAGCACGTCCTGCAGGGAGGTGTGCTCGACGGAGCCGTCCAGGCCGAACAGCGCCGCGCAGCGCTCGTCCCAGAGCATCGTGCCGGTGTGCAGGTCGCGCTCCCAGATGCCGATGGAGCTGGCCTCGAGGGCGATGTCCAGCCGGGCCAGCGAGGTGCCGATCGCCGTCCGCGCGGCGGAGAGCTCCAGCTCGGCGATGACCGAGTCCGCCAGCTGCTCCAGCAGGGCGGCGTCGTCGTCCGACCACGCGCGCGGCACGGCGTCGTAGACGGCCAGGACGCCGACGACGTGCCCGGATCCCGCGACCAGCGGCACGCCCAGGTAGGCCGCGACCTGGCCGGAGGTGACCGCCGGCAGCCCGGCCACCGAGACCAGCGCCCGGGCGTCGGGGAGGACGAGGGGCGCCCCGCGCCGCACGGTGATCGCGGAGATGGCGCCGGTCAGCAGCGCCGGGCCGCCGATGACGCCCGGGGGCAGGCCGTGGCCGCCGACCACCGTGTCCTGGTCGGTGAGGATGGTGACCTTGGCGTGGCCGGCGCCCACCAGGCGGGCGGCGAGCTCGGAGAGCCGGTCGAACGCCGCCGCGCCCGGGACCTCGACCAGCAGCCGGCGGGCGGCGGCGATGCGCTGGGGGTCGCGGAGGACGTCGGGGGCACCCGGCGACGAGGACGCCAGTGGCGACGCCATGCTCCCCCCTTCCGCTGCTGCAGCGGACTCCGGCTGCTGACCGCGACAGCCCCATGCTGTCACGCGCGCGCGATCAGGGACCGGACCGCCCGAGACGCCCGTCACCGGTGTCGCTCCCCCGCCGGGGTGAGCCCACCGGGACGCCGGTCAAGCGGCCCTGGTGGCGGGCCGATGGGACGGCATGTCGGTGATGCGGACGAGCCACCTCCCGGACTGCCGTCCGCTGCTCGCCGACCCCGACGACCTGACCATGGTGTTCCAGCCGATCGTCGACCTCGCCGCCGCGCGCGTCGCCGGCTACGAGGCGCTGTCCCGCTTCCCGGGCACCGCGGGGCCGGACGTGTGGTTCGCCGCCGCGGCCGAGTGCGGCCGGGCCGCCGAGCTGGAGGCCCTGGCCATCGTCAAGTCGCTGGCCGCCGTCCCGTACCTGCCCGGCGACACGTTCCTGACCGTCAACGTCAGCCCGCACCTGCTGGGCAGCGAGCCGGTGCAGGACGCGCTGGCCGGCCGTCCGGACCTGCACCGGGTGGTCGTCGAGCTCACCGAGCACACCCCCGTCGACGACCTGGGGGCACTGCGCCACCAGGCCGACGAGCTGCGCGCCCGCGGCGCGCTCATCGCCCTGGACGACGCCGGCTCCGGGTACTCGGGGCTGCAGCAGATGGCGACCGTCCGGCCGCAGCTGGTCAAGCTCGACCGCGCGCTGGTGACCGGCATCGACACCGACCCGGTCCGCTCGGCGCTGACCGAGATGGTCGGCGAGTTCGCCGGCCGGATCGACGCCTGGCTGCTGGCCGAGGGGATCGAGACCCCCGGTGAGCTGGCCGCCTTCATCCGCCTCGGCGTCCCGCTGGGTCAGGGGTGGGTGCTGGGCCGCCCGGCTCCCGACTTCGCCCCCCTCGCCCCGGAGGTCGTGCGGCTCGTGCAGGCGCAGGCCGCCCGCGCGCGGCTCACCGAGAGCGTGGCCAGCCTGCTGCGTCCGGTGCGCCAGTGCGGCGCGGACGAGCCCGCAGCCGGCGTCCCGCCCGCCGTGCTGGTGGGCGACCTCGGGAACCCGGTGGGGCTGCTCCTGGCCGACGCCCGGACCGGCGCGACGTTCACCGCGCCCGTGTCACTGCGGGTGCACCCGTCCGCGGGCGTCACCGAGACCCTGCAGCGGGCCCTGACCCGGCCCCCGGCGCAGCGCTTCGACCCCGTCGTCTGCACCGACCCGACCGGCGCCGTCGTCGGCCTGCTGCGCGTCGAGGACCTCGCCTCCGCCGCCTCGGCGCGCTGACCCCCGATCCCCCGTCCGCCCGCCCTGGCGTCCCGGGCGGCACCACCCACGACGAGGAGTCCCCATGAAGACCTTCGCCTGCGGCGACGTCATCCCCGGGTGCAGCGCCCGCTTCTCCGCTGCCGACGAGGGCGGCATCCTCTCCGCGGTCGCCGGCCACGCGGCCGCGGACCACGGCGTCACCGATGTCCCCCCGGAGCTGGTCGCGGCCGTCCGCCAGCACATCCACGCGATCTGATCCACCGGGGGGGGGGGGGGGGGGGGGGGGGGGGGGGGGGGGGGGGGGGGGGGGGGGGGGGGGGGGGGGGGGGGGGGGGGGGGGGGGGGGGGGGGGGGGGGGG